>CAZHKT010000001.1:0-22299 GCA_964533045.1 uncultured Acidobacteriota bacterium
GCCGCCGCTACGCGGCGCCCCGCGATTGAATAGTTATCTGCGACGCACCACACTATAGTGGTAATCCCCGCTCCATCCGCACCAACAGCGCCATGCCTGAGACGACCGTGCCGAACAGCATGCCGGAGAGGATCGTATATGCCACCCAAAGCGTGAGTTGGGGAAAGAATCCCAGCCAGAGATATTGGGCCACGAGTCCCATAGCGGGCAGGTGGGAGGGCACGGCGTCGTAGTGCGTCCCCCAGTTGCCGCTCATCGCGAAAAACATGATGATCGCCACCGGCAGTCGCGCCGCGAAGCCATAGAGCGCAAGCGCGTTGAAAAGTTGCGGCCAGCCGCGCCGCGTGACCAGGGCCGACACCACAAAGAACGACCAGGCGTAGATCAGGCGGTCATAGAACCCGTGCTGGATCTTGAGCACAGACGGGACAAAGAGCAAGGCGAGCATGACGATCAGGCCCAGCAGACTATATCCCACCGAGCTCAGGTACGACTTCGGTCCGGCTCCCGATTTCGCCAGTTTGAAGGCGAAGTAAATGCCCGTCACCGGCGCGAGCCAGGTGATGCCCACCAGTGACGCGCCGAGGCTGCGATTAAAGAAGGTCTGTGACCAGTGGTTCAGCTCGCCCGCCAGGCGCAGCAGTGTGACCGCCAGGGTGATCACCGCCGGCATCAGCACCAGCCGGACAACCGGAGCCTCCGAACTTTGAGCCGATGGGTCAGGCATAAAGAATCCCTAGGTAGCGGGCGGCGGGGCTGCCCGGCGATGAGCCGCCAGCGTCACGATGACTCCCAACAGCGAGCCAACAATGATTGTGTAAATCACCCAGAACACCAGCTGCGGCATGACGCCCAGCCCGAAGAATTTCGACATCAAATCCGTCGGCCCAGAGTAGCCCGGCGGCAGGGCGTCATAGTGCGTTCCCCAGTTGCCGCGAAAGGCGAAGAACATGATGATCAGGACCGGAATGCGCGCCGCGTAGGCATACGCCGTAAGGGTCTTGCCCAGCCACGGCCAGCCCTTCCAGGCGACCAGGCCCGCCACGATCATGAGCAGGAAGCCGGCGCTCATTCGGACGGCGAAAGCGATCGAGGTGCCAAATGCGAGATAAGACGCCAGAAAGAACAGTGCGAGGGCAGCAATGGCCATGCCGAGGGCACGCCCTGAACTCTCGGGACCGCGCTCCGTCCTGGCCAGTTTCAGGGCAAAGTATGGCCCCAGGATGAAAGGCAGCCAGGAGATACCTAGGATCGCTCCGCCGCCCCCCGCCGCCTTCCCGAAAAGGATGGGGGTCCAGTTCCGAAGCTCGCCGATGAGGCGGAGAATGGTGATGCCCAGAGTGATGAGGGAGGGGACGAAAATCAGCTTCCCGATACCGGGTTGCGGCGTTGAATTCGGTTCAGCCATGGAGGACTCCAGTTTACGGGATGCGGGACCAAGCCCGTGGTTCGATGGGATTCTAGCCCAGAAGCGGGCTTCGCGCCAGCGAAGTCGCCAGCTTTTCCGGTGGGGCAAAGGCGGGGCGAAACCACCCGGTTCCCAGAGCTCCAATCGTTTATTTTCAATAACATCGTGGCTTCGTTTTGCGAAATAGTTGGGGAGGCGCGATGGTGAGGCGTCTTGTGTGCGGCCTCTCCGCTCTCCCCACAAAGCTGGTGGTGCGCCGACCATCTGGGCGGGCCCCTGCCTTTTGTTTTCAATAACATCCTCGATTCGTTCCGCCGTTTTCGCGTTGTTCATGCAAGCGGAGACCGCCTTGGCGCGCCCGGCGGACCGGAACGATGGTAGGCTAACACGACTAGGCTTTCCTGTCCAGCGGGAATATCTCCGGTTCTTGACTTTGACGGGGCCGCGCCGTTACAGTAAATGGTTGTAATTTCAGGGCTTGGCGGAGGCGGCGGCATTGTCCTCGGTGCTCGACCGAATTCTGGAGGTGCGGCGGCGGCGCGTGGCCGAAGCGCGCGCCCGTGTCCCGCTCGCCGACCAGGAGCGCTGGGCGCACGAGCGCGTGGGCTGCCGCGATTTCGCGGCCGCGATCTCCGGGCCGGGGCTGCGCGTCATTGCCGAAATCAAGAAGGCGTCGCCCTCGTCCGGGGTGCTGTGCCCTGCCTTCCGGCCGGCGGACATCGCTCGAGGCTACCAGGCGGCGGGCGCGGCGGCCCTTTCCGTGCTGACGGAGGAAGACCACTTTCAGGGATCGCTGGCCCACCTGCGCGAGGTGCGGCAGACGGTGGCGCAGCCCATCCTGCGGAAGGATTTCATTGTCGACGACTACCAGATCTATGAGGCCGCCGCCGCCGGAGCCGACGCCGTCCTTCTCATCGTCGCGGCGCTAGGTGACAGCGAGTTGCGGTTGTTCCTTGCGGTCGCAAAGGCGCTCCGGCTATCAGCCCTGGTGGAAGTCCACTCAGAAGAAGAGGTGCGCCGCGCCGCGGGGGCGGGAGCCAAGATTATCGGCGTCAACAATCGTAATCTGAGGACCCTGACGGTGGACCTGGAAACCTCGCTTCGCTTGCGCGCGCTGATTCCACCCGAATGCCTTGCAGTGAGTGAAAGCGGAATCCAGACGGCGGACGACCTGCGAAAACTGGCTGATGCCGGTTACCATGCAGTGCTGATCGGCGAGCGGCTCATGACGCAGTCTGATCCTGGCGCGGCGCTGCGAGAACTGCTGGATTTGTTGCCTGAAACAGCCCGGCTGAAGAAGTGAGAGGGGAATGTCATCCTGAGCAGGCCCCCTGAAGGGGACCGACGAAGGACCTATGGAACTTCGGAGGTCCTTCGTTCGCCGTCGGAGGACTCAGGATGATAATGTGAAAAGCTATGCCGACGCGCGTCAAAATCTGCGGCATCACGCGTGCCGAGGATGCGGCGCTTGCCGCGGCGCTGGGCGCCGCGGCGCTGGGGTTCAATTTTTATGCCAGGTCGCCGCGCCGGATCGCGCCTGATGCTGCCGTGAAGATCGTTCACACCTTGCCGCCGTTTATCACGCCCGTGGGGATCTTTGCGGACGAAGAAAATGGTGGGCGCATTCTTGCCATCGCACGCCAGGCGGGCCTGCGTGCCCTGCAAATTCACGGGCCGCGCTGGCCGGATTTGGATAAACTGAGAGCGCACTTCCCGGTGATCGCGGGTCTGCGCGTGGGTCCCGATTTTAAGGCGGCGTCGCTGGGTGATTTGAAGGCTGACGCGTTCCTGCTGGACGGATTTGACCCCAACCAGCTGGGTGGCACCGGCAAGACCTTCGACTGGAGCGTTGCGCGCGAGGCGGCGCGCTACGGCCCGATCATTCTGGCGGGCGGCTTGAAGCCGGAAAACGTCGCGGGGGCCATCCGCGCCGCGCGGCCGTACGCCGTGGACGTGGCGAGCGGCGTCGAGTCGAGCCCCGGCATCAAGGACGCCGCGAAGCTGCACGCATTTTTCGCCGCCGTCGCGGAAGCAGAGAAATGATCCATGTCGCCCTTCGGGGTGCGATTGGCCGGATGGATGAATCGGAAAGATGCAAACGATCAGCTCCAACATGTGGAACTGGCCCGACGCGCGCGGGCGTTTCGGCGAGTTCGGCGGATGTTATGTCCCCGAAACGCTGATGCATCCGGTCGAGGAACTCGCGGCGGGCTTCGAGGCGGCGCGGCGCGATCCGACCTTCCGGGCCGAGGTGGACCGTCTGCTGCGGCATTTTGCCGGGCGGCCGACGCCGCTCTATCACGCGCGACGGCTGACCGAGCATCTGGGCGGCGCGCAGATCTACCTGAAGCGCGAAGACCTGCTGCACACCGGCGCGCACAAGATCAACAACTGCATCGGACAGGGATTGCTGGCCAAGCGCATGGGCAAGCGCCGCGTGATCGCGGAAACCGGCGCCGGCCAGCACGGCGTGGCCACGGCCACCGTGGCGGCGCTGCTCGGCCTTCAGTGCACGGTCTACATGGGCGAAGAAGATATGGCGCGCCAGGCGCCCAACGTCTTTCGCATGCGAATGCTGGGCGCGGAAGTGGTGGGCGTCTCGTCGGGAACCCGGACGCTCAAGGACGCCATCAATGAAGCCATGCGCGACTGGGTGACCTACGTCGCTCACACGCACTACCTGCTGGGTTCTGTTCTGGGACCGCATCCCTATCCCTTCATGGTGCGCGAATTCCAGCGCGTGATCGGCGCCGAGGCGCGCGAGCAGATTCTGACCACGGTGCGCCGCTTGCCCGATCTGCTGGTGGCCTGCGTGGGCGGCGGCAGCAATTCCATCGGCCTGTTCTACGAGTTCATTCCCGATGCCGCCGTCCGGATGGTGGGCGTGGAAGCGGGCGGGCGCTCGCCGGCGCTGGGCGAGCACGCGGCGCGATTCTCCGGCGGCAGGCCGGGCGTCCTGCACGGAACGTACACCTACGTTCTTCAGAACGACGATGGCATGATCGCGCCCACGCACTCGGTTTCGGCGGGACTGGATTACGCGGCAGTGGGGCCGGAACATGCGGCGCTCTACCGCCAGAAGCGCGCCGAATACACGCCTGTGAGCGACGCGGAAGCGCTCGAAGCCGCCTGCCTGCTGGCGCGCCTGGAAGGCATTATTCCTGCGCTCGAACCGGCGCACGCGCTGGCCGAAGTGGTGAAGCGCGCGCCGCACCTCGCGCCGGATCAAGTCATCTTGGTGAATCTCTCCGGCCGCGGCGACAAGGATTTGGGGATATTCCAGTCGGCGGGAGTGCTGTAATTGAAAATGGACAATTGCCCATTGAAGATGGCTGGACCATCCGCCGCATTTCTTCAGTGTTCAATTGTCAATTTCTAATCTTCAAATCTCTAATGGCAGCAACTATTCCCAGGACTCGCACTGCCGTTTGTTTCGAGGGCCTTCGCGCCCGCGGAGAGAAGGGTCTGGTGGTGTACCTGACGGCAGGCGATCCCTCGCTCGAGGCCACGGGCGAGATCCTCGCTGCGGTCGAGCGCGGCGGCGCCGACATCATCGAGCTGGGCGTGCCGTTCTCCGATCCGCTGGCCGACGGGCCCGTCATTCAGCGCGCATCGGAAAGAGCGCTGCGTGCGGGAACGAGTCTGCGCAAGATTCTGGAGCGCCTTCCGCGCTGGCGCGAGCAGATGAAGGCTCCCATCGTGCTTTTCAGTTATTACAATCCAGTACTGCGTTACGGATTGAGAGCCTTTGCCGCCGACGCGCGGCGCGCCGGCGCCGACGGCTGCCTGGTGGTGGACCTGACGCCCGAGGAGGCGGAGGTGTACCTTGCCGCCCTGCGCCAGGAGAATCTGGACACCATCTTCCTGGGCGCGCCGACCACGCCCGACGACCGTCTGGCGCGCGTGGCCTCGCTTTCCACGGGATTCTTCTATCTGGTGTCCCGCACCGGCGTCACGGGCGAGCGGAGCGAGATCGCCGCGAGCGCCGGCGCCCTCATCGAGCGGGCGCGGAGGGCCACTACGCTGCCGCTGGCCGTCGGCTTCGGGATTTCGAACCCCGGGCAGGTCCGCGCCGTTCAATCGCAAGCGGACGCGGCCGTGGTGGGCAGTGCGGTGGTGCACGCCATCGAGCAACGCTACGCCGCGGGCGGCGCGCCGGCTATCGAAGCCTTCGTCCGCTGGCTCAAGACGGGAGAAGAGGCCAAATCGCATGAGTGATCTCGCCGCCTGGCGACGGAAGATCGACGAGATCGACCAGAAGCTGGTCAAGCTGCTCAACGAGCGCGCCCGGTGCGCGGTGGAGATTGGTCATCTCAAGAAGCAACTGCATCTGCCGGCGTGGCAGCCCGAGCGAGAAGCGGAAATCCTGCGCAACATCGTCGAGGCGAACTGCGGCCCGCTCGACAACGCCGCCGTCCGGCGCCTCTTCGAGCGCATCATTGACGAAGCGCGCGCCCTCGAGCGGCACTCGATGGAAGGCGGCGAGCTGCACCAGAAAGAGTAGCGCCGCCGTGGCATGGCCGTCCCGGCCATGCCCGCCGGGCGCGGCGCTCTGCTGGGCGGCGGGCGCCAGAAAGAAGGAGTGAGCCATCATGGTCGTGGTGATGCAGGAAGGTGCCACCGAAGAACAGATTCAGCACGTCATCAGCCGGCTGATGGAGATGGGCTTTGATATTCACCGCTCCACCGGCGCGCGCCAGACGGTGCTGGGGGCGGTGGGCGCTCCCGCCGATTTCGACACTCGGAACGTCGAGATCATCGAGGGCGTGGCGGAAGTGCTGCGCATCTCGGCGCCCTATAAACTCGCCAGCCGCCACTTCCGTCCGCAAGGGTCGGTGATTCGAATCGGGGAGAACGTTTCGGTCGGCGGGAAAGAAGTCGTGGTGATGGCCGGGCCATGCAGTGTGGAGAGCGCCATGCAAATTGAAGCGGCGGCGGCGCGCGTGGCGGCGGCGGGCGCCAAAGTTCTGCGCGCCGGCGCCTTCAAGCCGCGAACGTCTCCTTACAGCTTCCAAGGTATGGGCGAAGACGGTTTAAAGCTCCTGCGGCGCGCCGCCGATCGGCACGGCCTGCTGGTCGTTTCTGAAGTGATGGACCAGACGCAGATTCCGATGATGGACCGTTACGTGGACGTCTTCCAGGTCGGCGCGCGCAACATGCAGAATTACAACCTGCTCAAGGAACTGGCCAGAGTTTCCAAGCCGGTGCTGCTCAAGCGCGGCATCGCCGCCACCATCGAGGAACTGCTGCTTTCCGCCGAGTACCTGCTTTCGGGCGGCAACCACAACGTAATTTTGTGCGAGCGCGGTATCCGCACCTTTGAAAGTTATACGCGCAACACGCTGGATATTTCGGCGATTCCCGTGGTGCACAAGCTGTCGCACCTGCCCATCATCGCTGATCCCTCGCACGGAACGGGACGGCGGGACAAGGTGGCGCCGATGGCGCGCGCCGCGGTGGCGGCGGGCGCCGACGGCCTGCTGATCGAAGTGCATCCCGATCCCGAGCACGCGGTGAGCGACGGCGCGCAGTCGCTCTTCCCGGACCAGTTCGACCAGCTGATGAAGGAACTGCGCATGATTGCCCCGGCGGTGGGGCGAACGCTTTAGTATCGTGCCTCTTCGGCCGGCTGAAAGGCGTAGCGCCACCCTTCGGGGGGCGGGCAGGGCTTCGGGCTTTGTGCTAACGTGGACACGAACTTTCAACGCATCGCGATCATCGGTCTCGGCCTTATCGGCGGCTCGTGGGCGCTGGCGCTCAGGGAGCGCGGCGTCGCGGCGCGGCGCGTCGGCTGCGACAAACCGGAGGTTCTGGAGCGGGCGGTTGCGTCAGGGATGATTGACGATGCCTGTGCCGATCCGCGCGAGGCCGTGCGCGGCGCGGACTTGATCATCCTGGCCACGCCGGTGGGAACTATCCTCGACCTGCTCCCGCAGATGAAGCAGGCGGCGGGGCCGCGCGCCCTGGTCACGGATGTGGGCAGCACCAAGCGCCTGATCTGCCTGAAGGCGCGCGAACAGTTTGGCGACGAGCCGCTCTTTCTGGGCGGGCATCCGCTGGCGGGCAAGGAGCGTTCAGGGGTTGAAAACGCTTCCGCCGGCCTGTTCCGCGGCGCGCGCTACGTGATCACGCCCCTCCTGCCCAATCACCTGGAAGACGCGCGCGTCCAGGCCTTCCTGGCGCTCGTGGAATCCGTCGGCGCACGGCCGTTCGTGACCGAAGCTTCCACGCACGACCGCGCCGTGGCGTTCTTCTCGCACCTCCCGCAGCTGGTCTCCTCGGGGCTCGCGAGCACGATCGCCGACCAGAGTGTGGAGGAATTCCTGCCGCTGGATTTTGCGGCGGGTGGCTTTCGCGATGTCACGCGCCTGGCAGAAAGCCCCTACGGCCTGTGGCGTGACATCTGCCTGACCAATATCGAGAACATCCAGTCCGCGCTTGCCGCGCTGATCGACAAGCTGGAAGACATGAAACTTCACCTCTCCGACCGCGAACTGGAGCGCGACTTCATCAAAGGTTTCAAGCTGCGCGAGAAATTGCGCGAGAATCAGTAGCGCCGCCCCTGGGGACGGCACCAAGAAATGAACCGCCTTCGCGACTGGGCAAGATCCAAAGCGTTCCAGGTGCTGGTGATTGGACTGGCCAGCGGGCTGCTGGTGCTGGGCATGGAGCGGCTCGGCTGGCTGGAGACGGCCGAGCGCAAGTCGCTCGACTGGCGCTTCCGCAACTTTACGCCGCCGGGGCAGGCCAGCCGCGATATCGTCATCGTGGCGCTCGACGACGACAGTTTTGCCCTGCGCGACTTCCGCGAAAATTTCGGCCGCTGGCCGGTGCGCCGCAAACTCTACGCCGGCCTGGTCCATTACCTGAATCAATGGGGTGCAAAGGTCATCGCCCTCGACATCATTTTTCAGGGACCCGACCCGCACGAGGGCGATGACGCGCTGTTCGCACGGGCGCTGGCGGAGAAACCCAACGTCGTTCTGGCCAACACGCTGAACCTTGCCGGCGCACGCGACGCCGATCCCGCCTCAACCGAGAACTTGCGCCGGCGCGTGGAGGCGCTGGCCATCGAAGTGAAGCTGGAAGTCCCCCTCGCGCTGCGCCCCTATTCGGGCATTGACCTCTCTCAGGACGAGTTCCTCGATGCAGCGCCGCGCGGCGGGTGCATTACCATTCAGGCCGACGCTGACGGCCCCGTGCGCAGCGTCTCCCCCTTCTTTCAGTTCCGCGACCGATTCCTGCCCTCGTTTCCGCTGGCGATCGCGGCAATGGCGCTCAGGCAGAAGCCTTCCATCGCGGTCCGCGGCGGGCCGGTGATGGACTTCGCGGGCCGCCAAGTCCCCGTCAGCAGCGACGGGCGCATGCTGGTCCGCTGGTATGGCGGGCAAGGCAGTTATCCGTATTACTCAGCGTGGAAAGTTTTCAATGCAGCCCTGGCATTCGAGAACGGAGACCAGCCGGATCTTCCCCCGGAGACTTTCAAAGACAAGATTGTCTTGATCGGCGTGACCGCCGCCGCGGCGGGCGACGTGAAGCCCACGGCGTTTTCGGACATCTTCGCCGGTGTCGAGGTGCACGCCACGGTGCTCGACAATCTTCTTCAGGGCCGCTTCTTGCGCGAGGCGGGAAAAGGCTGGACGGCCCTGGCGATCTTCGGGCTCGCCTTGCTGGCGGCATCCGTGGTTTATCTCACGAACTCGGCGCTCATCTATACGCTGGCGGCGATCGCGCTCGGCCTGGCGTACGGCACCCTTACCGGGACGCTCTTCCGCGGCGGCGGCGTGTGGCTGGCGATGGTGTCGCCGCTGGTGGCGGGAACGCTCTCCTTCACCGGTTCGACCCTCACCCGATACGCCACCGAGGGCCGCGAAAAGAGCCGCTATCGCAAGACGCTGCTGAAGTATATTGCGCCGCAGCTCGTCGATACCATCATGCAGGACGTGGCCTGGGAGGACCTGCGCGCCGAGAAGCGCCACCTGACGGTGCTCTTCAGCGACATCCGCGGCTTCACCTCCATTTCCGAGAAGATGCCGCCCGAAGTCGTCATCCAGACCCTCAATGAGCATCTCAATATGATGGTCTCCATGGTCTTCAAGCACGGAGGGACCCTGGACAAGTTCATTGGCGATTGCGTGATGGCTTACTGGGGCGCGCCGCTGGCGCAGCCCAACCACGCGGAGCTCGCGGCGCGGACGGCCCTGGAGATGGTCGCGGGACTGGAAAAGCTCAACAAAAAATGGCAGAGTGAAGGAAGACCTGTACTCAAGATCGGCGTGGGGCTGAATACCGGCGAGATGCTTTTTGGCAATATCGGTTCCGAGCAGCGCATGGATTTCACCGTGATTGGCGACAACGTCAACCTGGGTTCGCGGCTGGAGAGCGCGACCAAGGAGTTGCACGCCACCATCGTCATCAGCGAGGCAACTTACCATGAGATTCGAGATCAGGCCGAAGTGCGGCCGCTCGGCACCATCACGGTGAAAGGCAAGGAGCAGCCAGTGGTTGTTTACGAACTGCTGGGCATGAAGCCGGGTTCCGGAGGAGAGAAATGAAAACCGCAAGGATCTCCTGGGCGCTACTTCTAGCGATGTCATTGGCGGTGGGCTCGTCCGGCGCCGCCCTGCCGCTTCAAGGGCCTCCCGCTGGCGCGGGCGCCAAGCCGGACAAGCAGGACCACGATAAAGATGAAAAGGGTAAAACGGAAAAGCAGAAGAAGGAACCCGAGCAGAAGGGCGGCTTCTTCTCCGGCGTCAAGCGGGTCAACGCCGCCGGATCGCAACAGCAAGGCCTGACCGCCACCGGCGGTACCAAGGGTGTGGGCGAGGAAGGCGCGGACATTGGGGCCGTGAAGCCCGGCCCGGAGCATCGCGCCTTTGTCAGCTCCATGGAAAGCTATACGGTCCCGGCGGCAGACCTGAAACAATTCCAGGAAGAGGGCAAGCTGGTTCCGGCCAAGTAGGAGGGAGCATGGAAAAGCGTTTCAATCCCTGGGTGGCTTGGGCACTAGCCGCCCTCATGGTGTCGGGGGGCGCGGCCGCGGGCCGCGCACAATTCGGCGACATCATGCGCAAGGTCGACAAGGCCAAGGCGAAAATGGATAAGGCGCAGGAAGCGCTGGCTCCGGTTTCCGTGGAGGAGGAGAAGGCGCTCGGCCGGGAAGTGGCCGCCAAGCTGGTCGGATACTTCGGGGCGCTGGCCGACGATGCGCTGACGAAATACGTGAACGAAGTCGGCGCCACCGTGGCGGCGCAGTCGGAACGGCAGACCGTGCCATATCGCTTCGCCGTGCTGGACAGCGACAGCATCAATGCTTTCTCGGCTCCCGGCGGTTATGTCTTCATCACGCGCGGCGCGCTGGCCCTTTGCAGCAACGAGGCGGAACTGGCTGGCGTGCTGGGCCACGAGATCGGGCATGTTGCCGGCCGCCACGTGCTCAAGATTGTCGAACGCGACAAGGCCATGCGGGCCGGAATGAGCGAAGCCGGCTCTTTTGCGCCGGGCAGCGTCTATCTGGATAATCTTTCCAAGAATCTGCTGATCCGGACCATCAACCGAGGCCTGGATCCCGGCGACGAATATGACGCCGACCAGCGCGGCGTCCGATACGCGCACGCCGCCGGCTATCCTGCCGACGGACTGGGACGGTTTCTTTCCAAGCTTGAAAAAGCCTCGAAGGAGGGGTCCCGATCTTTCTGGACGCGGACGCATCCGCCCATCAGCGAGCGCAACAATCGCATCGGCATGATCATCGCCATGCAGGGCTGGGATGATTCGGAAAGGCCCCGGCTCCCGGAACGTTACGCAGCGGAAACCAGGATCGTACGGACGGGCGAATAGCGACCCGGCCCAGTCCGCGAGTCGCGCGGAAGCGGAAGTGCTTCACATATGACGCAATCGGAGGGGGGTGGTCGGTTGCGCAGGGTTGCGCGGCCGTCGCGAGCAACCCGGAACCCACCACCGAGAACCCACAGGATCTCCGGCCCTTGAACAAGATCTTACCCAGCGCTGAGACTGCCGTCGCCGACATCTTTGATGGCGCGACCATTATGGTGGGCGGGTTTGGCCTTTCGGGGATTCCCGAAAATCTGATCAACGCCGTGCGCGAGAAGGGCGTGCGCAACCTGACGGTGATCAGCAACAACGCCGGGCTGGAAGGCATCGGCGTGGGCCAATGGCTGGAAAACGGGCAGATCAAGAAGATCATCGGTTCTTACGTTGGCGACAATAAGCTGTATGAAGAACTGGTGCGCCGGGGAGAACTGGAAGCGGACTTGATTCCGCAGGGAACGATGTCCGAGTCGATCCGCGCGGGCGGCGCGGGCATTCCGGCCTATTACACGCCGACGGGCGTGGGGACGGTGGTGGCGCAAGGCAAGGAAATGCGTGAGTTCGATGGTCGGCTTTACATTCTGGAGCGCGCCCTCCAAGCGGACTTCGCCCTGATCAAAGCCTACCGCGGCGATCGCTGGGGGAACCTGGTTTATCGGAAGACGGCGCGCAATTTCAGCCCCATGATGGCGACCGCGGCGCGCATCACTATCGCTGAAGTCGAGCAGATTGTCGAACTGGGCGCGCTGGACCCGGAGGCGATCGTCACGCCGGGTATTTACGTGGACCGGCTCATCCTGGGGCGACACTACACCAAGGGCATCGAACGGCGGACCGTGAGGAAGCGGGCGAATGGACAAGCGTGAACGCATCGTGCGGCGCGCGGCGCAGGAATTGAAGGACGGCATCTACGTCAATCTGGGGATCGGCATGCCGACCATGGTGGCCAACTACATTCCTCCGGGCATGGAAGTGATCCTTCAGACGGAAAACGGAATGCTGGGTGTGGGACCGTATCCGTTCGAGGGCGAAGAGGATCCGGACCTTGTCAATGCGGGCAAGGAAACGATTTCGGAAGTTCCCGGCTGCTGCTACTTCTCGAGCGCCGACTCCTTTGCCATGATTCGGGGCGGGCACATTGACCTGACCATTCTGGGCGCGATGGAAGTAGATGAGAAGGGGAGCCTGGCTAACTGGACGATTCCGGGGAAGATGGTGAAGGGCATGGGCGGCGCCATGGACCTGGTGGCCGCAGCGCCGCGGGTGATTGTGACCATGGAGCACACCACGCGCGACGGCCAGCCCAAGATCCTGAAGCGTTGCACGCTGCCGCTCACGGGCGAAGGTGTGGTGGACCGCATCATCACCGAACTGGCCGTGCTCGACGTCACGCCCGGCGGCCTTTCATTGGAAGAAATCGCCGAAGGAATTTCTGTCGAAGAGGTTCAAAAGCGGACCGAGGCTCGCTTCCGGGTCAGCCCCGCGCTGAAGACCCTCCGAGTTTGAGACCCCGGCTCCTTGCCACAAGGAGACATCAGACGTGCAGGTTATTCGCTTATTCCTTCCGCTCCTGCTGGTGATGCCCCAGGTTCGTCAACCCTCCTACGAAGACGAAATCATGCAATGGCGGCGGGACCGGGAAACGGCACTGAAGCAGGAGGGGGGCTGGCTCGACGTAGCCGGGCTCTACTGGCTCAAGCCGGGCGAGAACTCGGTGGGCGCCGAAGCCTCCAGCCAGCTGGTGCTGCCGGCGGGCAAGGCTCCCGCGCGCGTCGGGAAATTGATCTATGAGAACGGCGCCGTCACCTTCGAACCGGAACGCGGGCTGGCCGCTACCATCAACGGAAAGCCTGCCGCGCGGCAACTCATGCAGCCGGATACGGCTGGCTCTCCGGATATTCTGCGGGTCAACACGCTGACGATGTTTGTCATCCGGCGCGGCAGCAGGATGGGCGTCCGCCTGAAGGACTCGAACAACCCGGCGCGAAGACATTTCACCGGCTTGAAGTACTTTCCGCTGGCGACGAAGTACCGGGTTACGGCGAAGTACACGCCCTACGATCCGCCCCGCCAGATCCGGATCACCAACATCCTGGGCGAAACCAACGAAGACGTCGCACCCGGCTACGTGGAGTTCGACCTCGACGGGCGGCATCTCCGCCTGGAGCCGCTGCTCGACGGCGACGAGCTCTTCTTCATCTTCAAGGATCAGACGGCGGGGCACGAAACGTACCCGGCAGGGCGATTCCTGTACGCCCATCTTCCCAGGGGCGGTGAAGTGATACTCGATTTCAACAAGGCGATCAATCCGCCGTGCGCGTTTACTCCGTATGCCACGTGCCCCCTGCCGCCGGTGCAGAACCGGCTCCCTCTTCGAATCGAAGCGGGTGAGTTAAAATACGGGCACTGAGGCGGAAGGATTCTGACGGACCGCCAGCCGGCAGTTGGGAGTAGCTGATGGAATTGAATCGCGTGGTCATCTGCACCTTGAATTCTCCCAAAGAAAAGATCTGGGGGTTGCTGATATCGCTCGATGCCTCAGGGGTTTCGATGCGCGGGATTGACATCAACTCCTTCGATGATTTTCTGCTCCAGGTTGTCCACCAGGAAGACAACACGGTGGGCCTGGCGACGGTTTTCTTTCCCATGCACCGGATCGAACGCATCGTGCTCGACGAGCCCAGCGGCACGCTGCCCTCGCTTTCGGACCGGTTTTACCAGAAGGTCGGCGTCACGATCGAAGAATATCTCGGCATTCATCCCCGCGTCATGTAACCGTCCCGCGCCGTTGACACCCGGCGTATCCTGCGTCACGCTAGGTTCATGGCTTCCGGCATACTGACCCCCGCCAACCAGATCACCATCCTCCGGCTGGTCTTTGTGCCGATTTTCGCCGCGCTGGCGGTGGACCGTGAATGGCGCTGGGCGCTGGCGGTGCTCATCGCGGCGGCCGTCTCCGATGTCCTCGACGGTAACGTGGCGCGGATCCTCCACCAGGAATCTTCTCTGGGTGCTGCGCTGGACCCCCTCGCGGATAAGGCGCTGATGACGACGGCTTTCGTCACTCTGGCGGTGCGCGACGCGGTGCCCTGGTGGCTTACCATCATGGTGATCAGCCGGGATGTGGCGATCCTGCTCACCGCGCTGCTCATCATTCTGGCGGCAGGCTATCGCACCTTTCGCCCCAGCCTGCTGGGCAAGGCTTCCACCGTGGCGCAGATGGTCACCATCCTGGCGGCGGTCAGTCATCAGGCGGGGATTTCGCTGGTCAGCGAAATCATGGTGAATGTTTCGATCTATCTCGCGGCGGCCCTCACGACCGCCTCGGGGGTTCATTACCTGGTGATCGTCACCGAGAAGTACGCTCCCCACGAGCCGAGCTAATGTGGTGTGTCGCAGATAACGATTCCATCGCGGGGCACCTCGTCGCGGCGGCCTTCAGACCGCCAGCCGCACGTGCCGCCCCGAAGGGCGACGCTACGTCCCGCTCAGCCCAAACCACGAAAGACATCCGCCATGGTAAAGAACCGTTAGGCGCGCCACGCTAGTGATGTGGACGGGTCCCCGGGGAATGCCGCCACCGGTAGAGAAACCACCCTGCTGTCACCAGCATTCCCAGCCACCCCACAGCCCGAGTCAGGCCGCCGATCGTCCGGTCGTATTCCAGCAATCCCAGGCTGGAGAAGATATTGAACCAGTCGTGGCCGCCTTCCTCCGCGTCGCCCACGGTCACCAGCGGCAATCCTTGGGAACGCGCATCGGCCATGTAAGTTCCGATATACAGGAAATTTTCAAAGAAGAAGAAAGCAGAAAAAGCGGCGCCTGCGGTGTGGCGCGCGAAAGTGAAATAGACCGCCAGCGCCAGGGGAACGATCAGTTCGAGCAGCGTGCCGCCCCACAGACCTATCGTGCGCCCGAAATATCCAAAAAGCAGATGGCCGCCCTCGTGGACGACCAGATTCACGTGGTCAATGAGCAGGAATCCGCCGCGCGCACGGAGGGCGTAGACCAAGAAGATTCCAAAAAAGACGCTCCAGCCGATGGCGGCCGTCTTGGAGACAGGGTGCCAGTCTTCGCGCAACGATTCGAGGAATTCAGGGTTCATCTTCCGGCTCCGGCCGCCATTCTAGCAGCTCCCGGGGTTCGAAACCGCGCCCCTCGCACCCGGGCCCATCGGAACTGCGTCGTTTGGCAGGTTCGCCATATTTGTGCCAGAATGGGCAGGTATGAATCCGCTTTCGCATCAGGGAGGGACGGGTCGTGAACGAAGCCATCATCGGATATTACCAGCAGAATCAAGAGCGATTCCTCGAAGAACTGAAGAATTTCCTTCGCATTCCGAGCATTTCGACTTTGCCCGAACACAAGGCGGACATTGAGCGTGCGGCGGAGTTCGTTGCCAGCGATTTGCGCCAGATGGGTTTCAAGACCGTTGAGATCATCGCGGGCGAACCCGGCCAGCACCCGCTGATTTACGCCGAGTGGCTGGAAGCGCCCGGCAAGCCCACGTTGCTCTGCTACGGGCATTATGACGTCCAGCCGCCCGATCCGCTGGAGGAGTGGATCTCGCCGCCGTTTGAGCCGGCCATCCGCCAGAACAACATCTACGCGCGCGGCGCGGTGGACGACAAGGGGCAAACGTGGATCATTCTCAAGGCTCTGGAAGGGTTCTTGAAGACGGACGGGAAGCTTCCGATCAACGTGAAGGTTTTCATTGAGGGCGAAGAGGAAGTCGGCGGCGGCCACATCGATCAATATGTGCGGACGCACGGGGCGCGGTTGAAGGCCGACGCCGCGCTGGTGTGCGATACGGAGATGTTCGCGCCCGAGCTGCCCACCATCACCGTAGGGTTGCGCGGACTGGTCTACACGGAAGTGGAAGCGCGCGGGGCGGCCTTTGACCTGCACTCCGGCATGTATGGCGGCGTCGCGCCCAATCCCATGCAAGCGCTGGCGGAAATCATTACCGGTCTGAAGGGGCGGGACGGCAAGATTCGGATCCCCGGGTTCTACCAGCGCGTGAAGAAACCCTCACGCGCCGAGCTGGCTGCCTGGCGTCGCCTCCCGTTCAGCGAAAAGAATTTCCTGAAACACGAAATCGGCGCCTCGTCGCTGACGGGCGAGAAAGGGTTCCCCGTGCTGGTGCGCCTGTGGGCGCGGCCCACGCTCGAGGTCCACGGATTCCGCGGCGGTTTCACGGGCGAAGGTGCCAAGACGGTGATCCCCGCCGTGGCCACCGCCAAGATCAGCATGCGCCTGGTGCCGGACATGGATCCCGACGAAGTGGTGCGTCAGTTCACGGCGGCTGTCAAAAAGCTGACGCCCAAGGGCATCAAGACCACCGTGCGAATTCTCAGCAAGGCTCCGGCTTCCGTCGTACCCACGGACAGTCGCTGGATTGCCGCCAGCGCCGAGGCGTTCCACCAGGTCTTCCACAAGCCGACCGTCTTCATCCGCGGCGGCGGCTCGATCCCCATCGTCGGTCTATTCCTGAAGCAGCTCCACATGCCGAGCGTGATGATGGGATTCGGTCTGCCCGACGACCGCCTGCACTCCCCCAACGAGAAATTCCATATCCCGAACTTTTACCGGGGGATCGAAACAGTGGGGCGATTCTTGACGCTGCTGGGGCAGTAGGGAGCTTCAGAGAGCCGGCTACTTGGCCGGGTTGCCCATCTTCTTCAGATGGTTGCGGATATCGGCCGCCTCGGGGGCGTCGGGGGCAAGCTGTAAGTAGGTCTGGTATTCCTGCCGGGCACGTTCGAGTTGTCCTGCCTTTTCCAGCGCCACCGCCAGATTGTGATGGGCGCTGGCCGTGTCGGGCTTCTGCCGGATGACTTCTTCATATTCCTGAATCGCGGCGGAATAGTCCTCGGAATTCTGCAGCAGGTTCGCCAGAGCCAGGCGCGCGGCGCCATCCTGGGGGCGGGCGCGAAGATACTCGCGGTAACTGGTGATGGCCTTCGCATGATTGCCGGCCTGACGATACGCTCCGGCCAGGGCCAGCCGAGCCTCCGCGAAATCGGGCCGCGAGCGCAGCGCCTCCTTCAACTGTTCAATGCCTTCTTCGGATTTCCCCTGCTTCAGGCGGGCAACGCCCAGGTTGAAATGCGCCTCGGCCAGGTTGGGCATGCTCTGCAGGGCGATCTGGGCGGCGACGGCGGCGCCGTCCGCGTCTCCCAATTGATTGAGCGCGCCCGCCAGGTTTGTCCCTGCTTCGGACCAGTCGGGGCGGGTCTTGAGCACCTCCCGAAACGCATCCGCGGCGCGCTGAAGCTGGCCCATTTGCATCAGCGTCAGGCCGAGGTTGAACTGCGTCTGCACATCGTTCGGCTTCATCTGCAGGACGACCAGATACGCGGCTTCGGCGCCCTTTAAGTCCCCCCGCCGGAAAAGGATGTTGCCCAATTCGCGTTGCACATCGGCATCGTTGGGAGCCCAGCGCTCCGCTTCCCGCGCGGCTTCGAGCGCGCCGTCCAGATCCCCGGTCTCGCGCAGGACGTTTGCCAGCCGGACATGCAGCGCGCCGTCGCGAGGACGAAGCCGGATGGCGTCGCGGTACGTCGCCGCCGCCAGGCCGTAGTTCTTCTCGGCGCTCAGCAGTTCGGCCAGCAGGGAGAGCGCCTCCGGATAATCGGGGCGCAACTTGAGGGCTTCCTCCAGCTCCGGGCGGGCGTCGCGCGGCTTGCCGTCATCGCGCAGGGCCACAGCGAGCAGGTAATGAAGCTCGGCGCTCTTCGGCCGAAGCGAGATCGCCATCCGGTATTCCCCGATGGCCTTTTCCGTGTCCGCCAGCGCGTGATAAGCGTTGGCCAGGTGCGTGTGCGCGTCGGCATCATCCGGACGCAGGCGAACCTCCTCGCGGTATTCGCGAACCACCGCTTGCAGGTCGTTGGCGGCCAGATAGGCCTCGGCGAGGTTGCGATGGTAATCGGGATTCTGCGGCGCCAGCTCGCTGGCCGATCGCAATTCGCGCAGCGCATTGATGAGATCGCCCGTCTTGCGCAGCACGAGCCCCAGATTTTCGTGGAGCTCGGGATCGTTGGGTTTCAGCCGCAGCGCTTCCCGGTAGGAGGCGCTCGCCGCGGGGTGATTGCCGGTCGAGAGATACGTGGCCGCGAGTTCCGCATGGGCGGAAGGATTGGTGGGCTGCTGCCGCACAATCTGCCGGAATTCTTGAATGGAGCCGGCGTAATCGCCCGCGGCGCGCAGGGCCAGCGCCAGGTCGAAGCGGTACTCGGTCTGGTCGGGACGCAGGCTCACCGCGCGGCGATATTCGTGGATGGCGCGGATCAAGTCGCCATTGGCGCGCAGAATGCCCGCCAGCACGTAACTCAGTTCCGGGTCATTGGGGCGCAGGAGGGTTGCGGTCCGATACGATTCGATCCCTTGCGCCAACTGGCCCGCTTGCACCTGCGCATTGCCCAGACCCGCGTAGGCATCCGCATTCCGGGGATCGAGAGCCACCGCCCGCGAGAAGGCTTCGATGGCCCCCCGGCTGTCTCCCGACAACTGAATCGAGCGCGCGAAGGCGATCTGAATCCCGGCGTTCTGCGGCTCCAGGGACAGCGCCTGCCGGTAGGCGCTGGCTGCCGCCGGGTATTCGCGCGCCAGGGTCAGGGCATCCGCCAGGCTCCACCAGGCCTCAATATTGGAGGGATGGAAGCGGGTTTCCTCCCGGTATTCCGCGACAGCGCCTTTCAGGTTCGCCTGCGATTCGTAGATGGCGCCGAGATTGAGATGCACGCCGGGGAAGTCGGGGTTCAGGCGAAGCACTTCCTTGAAATGGCGAATCGCGTCGTCCAGCAGCCGCTCGCCGGCACAGGCATGGGCTAGGTTGTAATGGGCTTCCAGGTAGTTGGGACGAAGGGCGATCGCCTTGCGATAGAGAACAATCGCGTCCTTGCGCTTGCCCTGCTTAGCGAGGTCATTTGCCTGGGCGAGAAGCTCCTGAGGCAGCGGTTCGTCGCCTTGGGGGGCGGCCACCGCCAGCGTCGTGAGCAGCATCCCCACCGCCAGGAGACCGCCCGCTTGTGCGCGAAAATGCCTCATGTTTTCCCCGTAGAAATAGCATACACCGGCGGGAATCGTTTGACATCCTTTCGCCCCTCCCTTATGCTCACCGCGAAATCACAGGACTGTTCAGCCGACACCGACATGGAATCCATCCTCCGATTCTTGCGCCGGCGACCCGGCTTGCGCACAGCCTCATTGCTTACCGGAAGTCTGTTCTGGCTCGTAGGATTCCTGCTCCTTCCGTTGCTTTATCTTTTGCTGGTCAGTTTCGCGCGACGCTCGCCCGATGGGTTGGTGGAGTGGGAGTTCGGACTCCACAATTACGCTCGAGCCTTCGCCCCGATCTACCTGGAAATCTACGGGCGCTCCGTCGCCATGGCGCTCCTGACGACGGGCCTCTGCATCCTGCTCGGATATCCTGTCGCGTACGCCATCGCGCTGCGCATGCCGTCGCGCTGGAAGTCGGCGCTGCTCCTTCTGGTAGTCATCCCTTTCTGGACCAGCTTCCTGATCCGCACCTATGCGTGGATGGTGATCTTCCGCACCGAGGGCCTGATCAATACTGTCCTGCAGACGTTTCATCTCATTGACGAGCCGGTGCGATTGCTTTACACGCCCTTTGCGGTCTTGGTGGGCCTGGTTTACGGCGAGTTGCCTTTCCTGATCCTGCCGCTTTACGCGACGCTGGAGAAGATGGATCGGTCGCTGCTGGAGGCGGCGGCCGACCTGGGCGCGGGGCGCTGGACCTCCTTCTGGCGGGTGACCCTGCCGCTCTCGCTGCCCGGCCTGGCGGCCGGTTCCGTGCTGGTGCTCATTCCTTCGATGGGCGCGTTTGTCACGCCGGATCTGCTGGGCGGGGCGCGCACCATGATGGCGGGCAATCTGATCCAGAACCAATTCGCCATGGTGCGCGACCAACCCTTTGGTTCGGCGGTGGCCTTTCTGCTGACCGTGGTTGTCCTGGCGGTGTTGCTGGCGAGTCTTCGCCACACAAAGGCTGCGCTCCGGGAGGAATTGTGAGGGGAAACTGGCTTCGTCGCCATGCCGGTCTGGCCGGCGCGACGGCGTTCGTCTATGCGCTCCTCTACGCGCCCATCGCGGTGCTCGTGCTATTCTCGTTTAATCGTTCGCGCCTGTCGGCCACCTGGCAGGGATTCACCACGGAATGGTACGCCGCGCTCTGGCGGAACGACTTGCTTTTTCAGAGCCTCCTCAACAGCCTGGTCGTGGCCTTCGCGGTGACCGTCGTGTGCGTGGTGACGGGCACCGCCGCCGCGGTCGTCCTGGCCGGAAAGCACTGGCGAGGCCGCGCCATCCTGGACGGGCTGATCTACCTTCCTCTGGTGATCCCCGAGATTGTGATTGCCGTGGCGATGGTGATCTTCTTCAGCCTGCTGTCGCTCAACCTCGGCCTGGGTACCATCATCATGGCCCACATCACTTTCTGTGTCTCGTTCGCCATTCTGATTGTCAGCGCGCGTCTGGCCGGCATGGACCGTTTGCTGCGGGAAGCCGCGCTGGATCTCGGCGCCAACGAATGGACGGCTTTCTGGCGGGTGACCCTGCCGGTTGCCGCCCCCGGCATCCTTTCCGCGGCGCTCCTGGTGTTCACAACCTCGTTTGACGATTACCTGATCACTTCCTTTGTGTCGGGCGTGGGCTCGACCACGCTGCCGCTCCAGATCTACTCTATGCTGAAGCGCGGGATCACGCCGGAGATTAATGCCATCTCGACCGTCATCCTGCTAGCGACCGTCCCGCTCGTCTATATTGCGGCGCGGCTCGAGCGCAGGGCGATGAGGTATCGCACGGCGCTGGCGGCCGTGGGTGGAGTGGTCCTGCTGATGACGGTGCCGCTCTTGGCGCGCGCCTGGCCCGAAGGCCGCAGCCTGCCGCAGCTCAATATTTACACCTGGTCCACGTATATTTCGCCGCGCGTGGTGCGAGGCTTCGAGCGTGAGTTCCGCTGCAAGATCAACTACGACCTCTACGATTCCAACGAGGCGCTTCTGGCCAAGCTTCAGGCCGGCAACGTGGAATACGACCTGGTGATGCCGACCGATTACATGGTGGAGATTCTGGTCCGCCAGAAGTTGCTGGCCCCCCTTAACAAGTCCCGCCTGCCGGTGGCTTTTCGAAATATCGATCCCCGGTTCCTGGGGCGGGCCTGTGACCCGAAGAACGACTATTCGATACCCTACGCTTGGGGTACGACGGGGCTGGCGTACCGCACCGATCTGGTGAAGGAAAAGATCACCAGCTGGAAGGCGATGTTCGATCCGCGCTTTGCCGGACACATTCTGCTGCTCGACGACTCGCGCGAAGTGATGGGGATGGCCCTCAAGCGATTAGGCTATTCGCTCAACTCGACCCATCCCGAGGAACTCCGCCAGGCGCGCGATCTGCTGCTGGCACAAAAGCCGCTGGTCAAGGGGTACAATAGCTCGAATTTCGAACAGGACCTGGTGGCAGGGGACGCCTGGATCGCCCAGGCCTTCAACGGCAACCTGACCTTCGCCATGCGCGACGAACCGCGCATCGCCTATGTGATCCCGGAGGAGGGCGCGACGATTTCCTTCGACTCCGCCTGCATTCCCCGCAATGCGCCGCACAAGGATTTGGCGCATGAGTTCATCAACTACTTCCACCGGCCGGAAGTGGCCAGCGCTTTCATTAACGACTCCGGATTTAACACGCCGAACCTTTACGCCGCGCGCGGCGTGGAGCCCTGGTTGCTCGCTCAACCCAGCGTCTTTCCGCATCCCGAGTCGCGCGGCAAGTGCGAATTTATGCGCGATCTGGGCCCCGCCGTCGCCCTTTACGACCAATATTGGACGGAAATCAAATCGCAATAGCCGGAGCGGAGCCCGTGGCGCAGGGGCGCTGCCCTCCTGCCTTGACAAGAATTGGCAAGTATGGTAGCCTACTGCCTGGGGGGTCCCCCCCGGGGGCGGCCCACGTGGCCGCCCAGGGGAGCGCGGGGGCCCCGGGCCCCGCGCCACAACCGGGGGGCCCCCTGGGGGTTGTGTTGGGGGGGGGGGGTG
>CAZHKT010000001.1:22309-57847 GCA_964533045.1 uncultured Acidobacteriota bacterium
GCCTCGGCGCCGCGCTCCACTCCGGGGGAACCGCATGGGGATTTGGTTCGTGGGGGGGGAAGCAGCATTTTGCCGCCGAAAGCGGCAGCAAGCTGCCGCACTCCAAAGCGCTCCGCGCAAAACTTCAAAATCGCGGAACGAAGCCACGATGTCCTTTAGAATCAACAGAAGTGATCGACGCGGTTAGCTTTGAGGAGGACGGACGAAGGGGGAGAGAGGATTCCCGGATTGCCAGGCAGGAAAGTCCCAAATTTCAGGAGGGAGCCATGTTTAGTCTTCAAGGCCGGACGGCGCTGGTGACGGGCGCGGCGACGGGGATTGGGAGGGCTGCGGCCCTGGCCCTGGCTGAGGCGGGGGCGGATGTGGCGGTTGTGACACACTCCCACGACCCGGCGGCAGTCCGCACGGACATCGAATCCCTGGGGCGGCGCGCCCTGGCTTTCCAGGGCGATCTCACCCGGGCGGAATTTCGCGACTCCATCGTCGGGCGCCTGCTCGCCGAGTGGAAGCGCATCGACATCCTGGTCAACAACGCGGGTACGACGGCGCGCGCTCCAGCCGTCGATTTCGCGGCGAGTGATTGGGATCGAGTGATCGACCTCAACCTGACCGCGCTGTTCCGGATGTGTCAGCGGGTGGGGCGGGTGATGATCGGGCAGAAATATGGAAAGATTATTAATATTGCTTCCCTGCTGAGTTTCTCGGGAGGTATTACAGTGCCTGCCTATGCCGCGAGCAAGGGCGGCGTCGCGCAGGTGACCAAAGCCCTGGCCAACGAATGGGCAAAGCTGGGCGTGAATGTCAACGCCATTGCGCCCGGGTACATTCTGACCGAGCTGACCCGCCCGCTCTACGATGATCCGGTGCGCTCGCGGCAGATTTCCGAGCGCATCCCCGCCGGACGCTGGGGGGATCCCGGCGATTTGAAGGGTGCGTTCGTCTTTCTCGCTTCGCAGGCCTCGGACTACGTGCACGGGCACGTGCTGGTCGTGGATGGCGGGTGGATGGCGAGGTGAATGGGAAATGGAACTTGGTTGAACTCGACCCACGCGCCTTCGCCGCACGAAAATTGCAGCCGGGAGGCATTGCATTCCGAAGGAGCTTGCCCTATATTTAGCGCGTCAAATAACCGGGCGCGGGCAGTCGAGGTTTCTGAGCGCGCGTCGCCCGTTTTGGACGACCCACTTTCAGAGGTCCTGCCGTCCCCCGCAGCGGATGGGCGCACGCGACCATCACCGCCCGGCGGAGGAATTCATGAATATGATTCATAGTGTGAGATTCGGACTGCTGGTCCGAGTTGGCTTGATCGCCTGCCTGGCCGGCTGGCTTGCCGGCTGCTCGGGGTCCCATCAGCCCCGGCTGACCGGCGTGGCCTACGAATATGACAGCGCCAAGGACATGCTCAAGAAGGGAAGGTTCGACAAGGCCCTGGAATTCAGCGAAGCCCCGGCCATGGCGGTGCCTCCCAACGAATTCACCTTGCGCGCCCAGGCGCTCCAGGTGGCGGTTTATAGCGGCATGATTCGCGGTTATGGCGAACTGGCGGATGCCTACACGAAGGGCGCCGAAACGACCAGGAACATCGGGTTCAAGACGGCATACGAACGTCAGCGCAACGACGCCCTGCAATACGGATCTCGCCTGGGGCTGGCCCTGGCGCAACTATCCCACCACATCACGGAGTTCAAGAGTCTGGAGAAGGAGTACACGCTGGACGCGCCCTACCCCAGCCAGGAAGCGCCGCTCACCCTGCCGGAACTGGCTCGGGTCCGGGACGGCGGCTGGATTGACCCCGACGAGCAAGTCAAGGTTGGGAAAGACGCCCTCCTCAAGGGGGTGAATGATTCCCTGGCGAGCATCCTGGCGAGCGACCGCTCTAAGGCGAGGACGGCGCTGGCCGCCGGTCCGGTCAAGATCGACGGGGTTGATTTTGGGCTCTTCCTGGGCAAAGAACTTCACTATGCGGCGACGCTCTTTGACCGGAAGCACCTGCGGGATTCCGCCAAGCTGAGACTGGTGTGCGGGGAAGCGACTGAGGTGGCGGATATCGTGGCCGCGATGCTCAAGCAGAATCCCAACAAGGACCGCGAAAAAGCTCTCAAGAAGCTGCAGGACGATATCAAGAACACACTGCGCGTCTTGTAACAGCGCCCGGCGCCCACCGCTTCAATGGCTGGACTCGAGGCCGGCGCCTGCGTCGGGCGAAGAGGGCGTCACGCTGCCGTGCGGACTGCCGCCGGGTCCGGCGCCCGGGGTGGCCGCTTCGACGTGCCACAGACCCCCCTGCCGCTTCAAGTGGTACTGCACCGTCACCGTCAGGTCGGCCGACTGCTTGCTGCGCAACTTGACGTCCGCCGTCGCCCGGTCGCCTTCGAATTTCACTTCACCCAACTCCAAGTCCATGTTCGACAGGGCGAGGTTCGGCCTCTGCGACAGGTAGGCTTCGATAGCTTTCTGGACGGCCTCCCTGGATTCTGTTTTTCGCGACCCGCACGCGGTCACAAGGAAGACTGCGCCAAGAAAAAGAGCGAAGGAAGCTCGCATATCAACGACTCCCGAGAACGCCAACAACATACCTCTCCGGATGAAGCGTTGTCAAAGCGGGGGGTGGCTTGCATGTCGGAGCTGCAAGGATTTCGTTCATGAGGCAGCCCTGCCCCGCCGAAAGACTCATTGGAACGCCTCCAGGGGCGTTCGCCCCACGGCGGAAGACCACGGTAGTCCGAAGGGGGCGTGTGTCTGGAGGCTGTGGAAGGGCCGCGATGGCATCACTTCATCGAAATCATGCGGAACGCGCGGCTGGAGAAACGAATCTCAGCGGGGCGACGCTCCGCATCCGCAATTTGGACCCGACGGCAGCGGAGGGTGGGGTCCAGGAAGACTTCTACCGTCTCATCTTTGAACGGGGTGGCATCGGAATGGGCGTGCTGAATCCCCTGGGAGTTGTCCTTCGCGTGAATCAAGCCCTAGCCAGCCAGTTCGGAATGCCACCGGAGGAGATTGCGGGGCGGCGTTTGCTCGATTTCGTTGTAGCGGGAGACGCCGCGCCGCTCGGCGAATGGTTCGAGAGAGCCGCCCGGGGGCCCATGCCTCCATGCATGCTTGAGTGCCGAATCCTGCCCCGCTCGGGAGCGCCGGCATGGACTCTTCTGACCCTTTCGCAGCTGGAGCATCAGGGTCCAGGCGCCGGTCAGATTTTCCTGATGCTTCAGGACATCGGGGAAAGAAAGCGCATCGAAAGCGAGCGGGCACGGCTTCATGAACGACTGGCCCAAGATCAGCGGATGAGGGCGCTGGGCGCGCTGGCGGGCGGGGTGGCGCATGACTTCAACAATCTTCTGGGGGTCATTTCGGGATCCATGTCCCTGCTGCGCCTGCGTCTGCCCAAGGAGGATCCGCTTCAGCAGGTCCTTTCGACAATGCAGCTTGCGGCGGGCAGGGCGGAGGAACTCACACAGCAGCTCTTGCATTTCTCCCGCCAGGAGCCGCTGCAACTCCGTCCGCTGCGCATCGAGTCCTGCCTCGAAAACGTTCTCAAGATGGTGAGTCAGACTTTTGACCGAAGGATCCGGGTGGAACAACAGATGGCGGAAGGTCTGCCGCCGGTCATGGGGGATGCCGGACAGATCGAACTGGCCCTGCTAAATCTCTGCCTCAACGCCCGCGACGCCATGCCGAAGGGGGGCGTGCTGCGTCTGGCGGCCTCCCGCGTGACCCTCTCCTCTCGCGACCTTCCTCCCGATGCGCCCGGGCCGGAAGGCGACTACGTCCGCATCGAGGTTAGTGACACGGGAGTGGGGATGGATGGCGATGTCATCAACCAGATCTTCGAGCCCTTCTTCACGACCAAGAAGGGCCGGAAGGGCATGGGTTTGGGCCTGGCGCTGGTGCACAGCACCGTCACCCAGATGCGAGGCCTGATCAGTGTTCGCAGTCAGCGGGACCGAGGCACCAGCATTATCCTGCACCTTCCGGTGGCGCTCCAGTCGGCGGAAGTGGAATCTCTCCGCCCCTGCGAACCGGAAGGGCGAGGGAAGGGTACTGTCCTGGTGGTGGATGACGAGCCGCTCATGGCGGACTTCACCAGCGCCGCCGTGAGCGAACTGGGCTATTCCGCGCTTGCCACCACCGACGGCCGCGATGTGGTGCGTCTTTGCGCGGAAACAACCCCGCCGGTGGACGCCGTGTTGCTCGACATGGTGATGCCCGGCCCCAGTTGGGAAACCACCCTCCGGGCCCTTTGCTCGCTTCGCCCCGCCCCCAAGGTCATCCTCGTCTCGGGCTACAATCGCCAGCAGGAGGCCCAGCGCGGCCTCGAGCTGGGGGCTGCCAGCTTCCTCGGCAAGCCCTTTACGATTGAACAACTGGGGGGCGCGCTGAAGGATTCCCTTTCCGGCCGCAAGAACTGAAGCCCCCGACCTTGCTGGCAGGGCCTCCCGAACCCCAGCCCAGGCTATTGACGCCGCTCCGAATCTGTGGCTCATTGATGGTTACAAGCCTTCACGGCGGGCGCATCCGTGGCGCCTTCGACGGGGCGGGAGATGATGGAATGAAGATTCTGGTGGCGCAGGCGGAGCTGGCGGCGCGCGGCATGTTGGATTCGCTGCTGACACGGTGGGGACACCGGGTCGTTCTGGCGGAAAACGGCACGCAGGCGCTGGCGCGACTCCGGGAGCAGGGCGGGCCAGAGCTGGCCATCCTCGAAAAAGATCTGGCGGGAGTGGATGGGCTCGAAGTCTGTCGGCAGATGCGCGACCGCGCCGGGATTCCGGACGTCTACTTCCTCTTCGTTCAGGGGGAAGGGAGCGACCGCGGCGTGATGGAGGCCATCCAGGCAGGGGCGGATGATTTTCTCTCCCGCCCGCTCGACGCGGACGAGATCATGCTGCGACTGCGGATGGCGGAGCGCGTGTTGCAGCTCCAGCAAGACCTGAAACGGGCGCAAGATGCCATCCGATACCAGACGACGCACGATCCGCTGACGGGACTGGTCAATCGCACTGAAGTCATCGCCACCGTCGGGCGCGAAGTCTCCCGCCTGCGCCGCGAAAAGACCACGCTGAGTTTAATCCTGGCGGGAATCGACGGGCTGAAGAGCATCAATGACACTTACAGCCACGCGGCGGGCGACGCCGTGTTGCGAGAGACGGTTCGCCGCATCCGCTCCGTGGTCCGACCCTACGACACCCTCGGCCGCTACACAGGCGAGGAATTCCTGGTGGTCGCGCCGGGCTGCGACCGGAAAGCCGCGGTGACACAAGCCGAACGGGTTCGCGCAGCGGTGGCGCAGGGCGGCATGGACATCTCCGAGTGGGGGAAATTCCCGGGCGCGGACGACGGCAAGCTGCACGTGACACTCAGCCTGGGCGTGTGCGAGGGACGCGGCGACCTTGAGGCGGGGCCGTTGCTGCGCCAGGCGGAGGCGGCGCTGCGCCTTGCCAAGCAAGGCGGACCCAACCGGGTCGCGGCGGCTCCGCCAGCTCCGTAACGGGGCCGGTTCCTACTCCACGGCGATGTGGGTCTCGGTCCGATCCACGCCTTCCAGCTTCTGGATGCGGTCCATCACCAGCTCATTCAGTTTCCGGTCGTTGAGCGTTTCCGCGTAAGCGAAGACATCAGGAACTCCCCAGCAAGCGTCCACACGCTTCACGCCTTCCATCTGGGAGATGGCGCTGACCACCTCGTGAACCCTCCCCGGCCGCACATTAATCAGAATATACGCTCTCATGGGATGACCTCTCTTCGGCGGATGATCTGACTCCATCATACGCCCCGGCCGGCGCATTGGGAATCACGCGGCGAAAACCGTCGCCCCCCGGCCTGCCAGCCAATGAAGGGCTTATGCGAGCTATAAACCGAATTGATTGGTTTATGCACCCCTTGCATACTTATAATCCTTCCACGTCAGAGGGGGTTGCACACACTCACACCAATCGGAGGGGGGCAAAATGCGAACCGTCTGGGTTCGACTGTTACTGGGGTTGGCGCTTACACAGGGCATCGCCATTCCGGCGGGATTCGCGCAGGAGGCCGCGGCGGCTCCGGCCGCGAGTGGCGCCGCGTCGCCATCCGCGACGGATGCGAAGATCGCGCAACTGGAAGCGGCTGTCAATGACGCGCGCAGCGCCGGCGACAACGCCTGGATGCTGATTTCGGCGGCGCTGGTGCTGATGATGACCGGTCCGGGTCTGGCGTTGTTCTATGGCGGCTTGGTGCGAAAGAAGAATGTGCTGGGAACGATGATGCAGAGTTTCATTCTTATGGCGGTCGTGACGGTTCTGTGGGCCTTGTTCGGCTACAGCATGGCCTTTGGACCGGGTTCCAGCGTCGTGGGCGGGTTCGACTTTGCATTGCTGCGGGGAGTGGGCGCGTCGCCCGACGCCGATTACGCCGCGACGATTCCCGCCCAGACCTTCATGGTCTTCCAGCTCATGTTCGCGATCATCACGCCCGGCTTGATCGCGGGCGCCTTTGCCGAGCGCATGAAGTTCAGCGCCATGGTGGCCTTCATGGTGCTCTGGTCGGCAATCGTCTACAACCCCATGGCCCATATGGTCTGGGGGAAGGGCGGCCTCCTGAACGCGGCGCTGGGCGGCAGGATTCCCGCGCTGGACTTCGCGGGCGGCACGGTGGTCCACATCACCTCCGGGGTTTCGGCGCTGGTTTGCGCCATTTATTTGGGAAAGCGGATCGGGTACCCCAAGACGCCGATGCCGCCGCACAGCGTGGTGCTCAGCTTTATCGGCGCCTGCCTGCTGTGGGTGGGCTGGTTCGGATTCAACGCCGGCAGCGCGCTGGCGGCGGGCAGCCTGGCGACGAGCGCCTTCGTTGCCACGCACTTCGGCGCGGCCGCAGCCGCCCTCAGCTGGACGGTGGCGGAGTGGGTGCGCAACGGTAAGCCCAGCGTGCTCGGCGGAATCTCGGGCGCCGTGGCGGGACTGGTGGCCATCACACCTGCCTCGGGGTTCGTGACCCCCATGTCGGCCCTCATTATTGGCCTCTGTGCCGGCGTGACCTGTTACTTCATGTGCGCCAAGGTGAAGCAGCGGTTCGGCTACGACGACTCGCTGGATGCCTTCGGCGTGCACGGCGCGGGCGGGACGCTGGGCGCGCTGATGACCGGCGTGTTCGCCACCCAGGCCGTCAACCCGCTGCTCAAGGACGCGGCCGGAAATCCCATGGCCATGGGGTTGCTGGAAGGGAACGCGGGGCAGCTCCTGAATCAGCTGATTGCGACGATCATCGCCTGGGGGCTGGCTATCGTGGGAACCCTGGTCATCCTGAAGATCGTGGACGTGGCCATTGGTTTGCGCGTCAGCGAAGAGCACGAGGTGCAAGGTTTGGACCTCTCCCAGCACGGTGAGGAGGGGTACAATCTGGAAACCTAGCGGCAGGTTCAGCGCAGGCCGGCGGAATCGGCGCCGGCCTCGCGGGGCGAGCCGGCGAACGCGGGGCGTTCAATCCATTCTCAGATAAGGATGAGGTGACATGACCAAAATAGAAGCGATCATTCAGCCTTCGAAACTGGACGCGGTCAAGGAAGCGCTGCGCGAGGTGGGCGTGGACGGCATGACAGTCATCGAGGTTCGCGGGCATGGCCGCCAGAAGGGCCACACGGAAGTCTACCGCGGCGCCGAGTACACCGTGGACCTGCTGCCCAAGATTAAGCTGGAACTCGTTCTGCCGGATAGCCGCGCGGACGCGGCCGTGCAGGTGATCCTGAAGACGGCCAAGACCGGGAAGATCGGAGACGGCAAGATCTTCCTTTCCAAAGTGGATTCCGCCATCCGCATTCGCAACGAAGAGAGCGGCGACGCCGCCCTCTGAGGGGGGTGCGGAGCGTAATGGCGGCCGCCGGCAGCCGGATCGCTTCCAGAGCGCGCGCGGGGCCGCTGCGGCCCGGCGGCGAGGCATGCGAGAGGATGAATGACGCCGAAAGCCATCGCGGACCACTATGCCGCCCAATCCGAGCGCTTGCGGGTGCAGTACGAGGCAACCGGCGACGGTTTGGCGGCGCTGGAGGCGCGCTCCGCGCTGGTGGACGAGGTCATCGTCGAACTCTACCGGCATTTCATTTCCGACAAGCCAGAAGAGCCCAAAGGTTTCTGCCTGGTGGCACTCGGCGGGTATGGCAGGCACGAACTGTTCCCCCACTCGGATATTGACCTTCTCTTCCTTGCTGCCGGGGCAAGCCAAATCTCCGCCCAACGCGGCGGCATCGCCTCGCTGGCTCGCACCTTGTGGGACGCGCGTATGCGCGTGAGCCACACCGTTCGCCCCATCGGCGAGTGCAGCGAATTGCATCGCGACAATCTGGAATTCAATGTCGCCCTGCTCGATGGCCGGTATCTGGCGGGCGATCGCTTCCTGTTCGAACTCCTGCGGACCGACGCGGTGCCGCGTTTCGCCGCCCGGGATCGGGAAGATCTGGTCCGGAACCTTTCGGACTTGATCGAGCAGCGCCACGCCAGGCACGGCCACACCCTTTTTCATCTCGAGCCCAATATCAAGGAAGCTCCCGGCGGACTGCGCGACCTGCACGTTGCCCGATGGCTTACTCAAATTGCGCAATTGGAGGCGCGCGGACGCCGCGCTGCGCCTTTGCCGCCGGAGCCCTCCGCGCTCCGTTCCACCGCCGGCGAGGCGTGGAAGTTCCTCGCCGCGCTGCGCTGTTTTCTGCATTATCGCTCCGGGCGCGATGACAATCAGCTCAGTTACGAATGCCAGGAGGAAGCGGCACGTCTCGGTATCGGTATCGAATACGGGAAGCCGTTCGTGGCGGCGGAGTGGATGCGCGTCTATTTCCGCCAGGCGCGCGCGGTGATGCAGCTCACCGCCGGACTCCTTGAGGAAATTATTCCCGCACGCTCCACGCTTTACGGATTGTTCCGTGACTGGCGGACGCGGCTTTCCAGTTCTGACTTCGGCGTCGTTCGTGAGCGGATCTTTCCCCGTCAGCCTGCCGTCATGGCCGACGGGCCGCTGCTGCTGAAATTGTTCGAGATGGTGGCCCGGCACGGTCTGGCGCTTTCGAGCGAAGCGGAACGCTGGGTTGCCGACATTCTGAAGCGTCACGATCCCGGCATGCTCCATGGGCAGTGGCCGGCTCTGCGCGCCATTCTGAAACTTCCGCACGTGGCCGACGCCCTGCGTGCCATGCACCGGCTGGGCGTGCTGAAGGCCCTGTTGCCTGAGTTTGCGGCGATTGACTGCCTGGTGGTTCGTGACTTCTTCCACCGCTACACGGTGGACGAGCATACGCTCATGGCCATCCAGAATATTGCGGAACTGCGCCGTACCCCCGCGCGCGGAGCCCCGGATCCGTGGCAGGCTCGGCTGGCGGAGATCTTGTCGGAGGTCGAGAATCCGGAGGTGCTTCTAGTTGCACTCCTGCTCCACGATGTGGGCAAAGGCATGCCGCCGCCGGACCACATCGTGGGAAGCCTGGAAGCCGCGGAATCGGCCTGCGAACGGCTGGCGGTTTCGCCGGAGGAACGCGATGCCGTGCGCTACCTCATCGCCGCGCATCTTGAGATGTCGGCGACCATCCAGCGGCGCGATATCTTTGATCCCGAAACCGTTCGCCACTTTGCCGAACGGGTCGGCAGCGTCGAGCGATTGAAACTCCTCACCCTTTTCACCTTTGCCGATATCAAGGCGGTCAGTCCCGAGGCCCTCACGCCCTGGAAGGCGGAATTGCTGTGGCGCCTCTATGCCGCGACCGCAAACTACCTCCTGCGCAGCCTGGATGCGGAGCGCGTGCATGTGACCCAAGCCGGGGTTCCCAAAGCGGACCAGGTGGGTCAGGCGCTGGGCAGCACGGTGCCCAGGGAAGAGCTGGCGGACTTTCTGGAAGGGTTTCCCATCCGCTACCTGGAGACACACAGCGCCGAAGAAATCGCCCGCCATTACCGGATGGCGAGGGCGCTGCGCGAAAGGCCTGTTCAGGTCGAACTCGGTCGGCGCGCCAAGCTGTTCGAACTGACCGTGCTGACCCACGACCGGGCGCACCTGCTGGCGTCGATCGCCGGCGTGCTGGCTTCGTGGGGCATGAATATCGTCAAGGCGGACGCCTTTGCCAACGGCGCAGGAATCGTCCTCGATATCTTTCGATTTACTGACTTGCACCGCACGCTGGAGTTGAATCCGGACGAGGTGAACCGGTTCACGGCCGAAGTGGCGGCCGCCGCCGAGGGGCGCAAAACCGGCGACTTAGATCTAAACGGCCGCCTTTCCCGCGAGCCGCGCCTCCGCCCCAAGACCCTGATTCCGGATTGCGTGCTCTTTGACAATGCGTCTTCCTCGCACAGCACCTTGATGGAATTGATCACCTTCGACCGGCCCGGACTGCTTTATCGGGTGAGTTCGGCCATCTCTCAGCTACAGTGCAACATCGAGGTGGCGCTGATCGATACGGAAGGCCAGAAAGTCATCGACGTATTCTACCTGACTCACCGAGGAGAGAAGCTGGACGCGGAGCGCCAGGAATGGCTGCGGCGCTCCGTGGTGGCGGTTTTGAATTCGCAACCGGGCCCCGTGGCGGCCGTGAGCTCTACGACTTCATAGAGCCGGATTTCACCTCAAACGTACTGCGCGGATGCTTTTTGACGGTCTGCTCGAGCCCCCAGAGTTGGGCCTCGCAGCCGTCGTCCTTCAGCTTCTGAAAGGAAACCGTATTGGTGCTCTGGCAGCGCGGACACACCGTCATGGCACGCCCCATGATCATCGTGGGCGGTCCCTCGTAATAAAAGACTGATTTCAATTCGTCGTGCCCCGAATTCTGCATGCAGTCGTAACACTCAAACCAGAACTTTCTTTTCAAACCACCCAGAATTCCCATATCACTCCTTTAATTGGCGTGAGCAATATTATCGCGGGTCAATGGAGTTATTTCAACATCCCGGGGCCGCCGGCCGCTTGCGCCGGAAGACGAACCCCACTTGGCCCTCCGCCTCTTGCGCCGGGGAAGCCGAAACGCCGAGGGCCGTTCCCGGATACTACGGGATGTGAATTCCTCGACGCCCTGGTTCCGCCATCCCCCCTTTCGCGTGGATGGCGAACACGCTATCCCCCTTCCCTGATTCGAGTTAGAATTTGGCGCATCTTCGTTACCGCGAAGGAGGGGGTCACCATGAGGCGATGCTTGCTGCTACTTTCCCTTGCCTGGGCACTCCTGGCAGTTCCACGTGCTGGTTCGACTGCGGACTGGACGCGCATTACGGAGACCAACGACGCCAATATCTTCGAGCCCGCTCTGGCACGGACTTCGGACGGCGTCCTCCATGTCGTCTGGCTGCGTAAGAACGGCGCAAGGGCGGACCTCGTGCACACTGCTATCTCGAAAGACGGCAAGATGGCCGGCGCCCCCGTCGTGGTGCTTGAGGGGTGGCAGACGCTGAACAATCCTGACCTCGTGGTGGAAAAGAACGGCGGGCTCCGCCTCTTCATCAGCGGGCAGCGGACGATAGATATTAAGGATCCTCACAGTCAGGGACAGCTTTACAGCGCCACGTCGGATGCCAGCGGATCCGGCTGGAAATTGGAGAAGGGCGGCCACAGTCAATCGAATTCTGTTCCGGCCAGCCCCGTCGGCGCGGCCGTTCTGAGGGACGGAACCCCCGTTGCAGCCTGGGCCGTGTCGTTCGCACTTCAGGCGCATGTGGGACTCGATCCGAAGAAGGCCGATCTGAAACTTCAGACGGCCTGCTGCGCCTATCAGCCCGACATCGCGGTGGACGATGCGACCGGCGAAGCGGTGCTCGGCTGGTTCTCGAATGAGAAGGACGCGCAAGGCCTTTACACGCAGGCCATCGCACCAAGCGTTGGCGAGAAATTATACGTTCCGGAGTCGGCCTCGGCTAATCGCAGCAACGCGATCTCGATCGACCAACGCATGGCCATTACAGGCCGCGTCGGCGCACCCGACGTGTACGTGGCTTACGGCGCAGGATATCCCACGTCCACTTCCGTGAACCTGTGGCGGTACGGTTCGGCATCGCCCATGGCGGTCGCACAAGCGAGCGGCGCGCGCCACGTGAACATCGCGCCGGGGCCGGAAGGCCGCCTCTGGGTGATGTGGGAGCGGAATCGCCGCCTTTATGCGACCCGCTTCGGCGCCCTAGTCGAAGTTGCGCCGCCGGCGGGCAAGGCGGCGTCCGGCATTTACAAGGTGAAGGGCGAAGGCTCCGTCTGGCCGCTCGACGTCTTCGTCGCCTGTCAGAACATCAACGAGCTTGCGACTTATCACACGCAGGTGATGCCGGGATTGTCGCTGACCGCCAGTCCCTCATCGATCAGCTCTCTCAAGGGAGGCACGGTGACGTTTCAGGTGACCGATGCGGGCGACGCCGTGCCGGGCGCGACCATCAGCGTCGCAGGGAAGACGCTCACCACCGACATGCAGGGACGCGCCGTGTACGAGATGGCCAAGGGCGCCAAGCCGGGAGCGGTCGCCGCAACCGCTGCCAAGGCCGAGTACACTTCAGCTGCAACCCGTGTGACAGTCAAGTAGGGTTGCTCATGACCTTACTTGGCCAGCCGTGCGCGCCTTTGTGGTATATTCCGCAGGATTTCATGGGAAGGTTTGTCAGATGACGCTGGCTGAAAAAATCGAGAAAGACCTGGTTGCCTCGCTCAAGGCGAAGGAAGAACTGAAGCTGAGCGTGCTGCGCATGGCCAAAGCGGCGCTGATGAACAAGAAAGTTGAACTGGGAAAGCCTCCGGACGATGCCGCCACCGTGGCGGTGCTGCGGAATCTTCTCAAGCAGCGCCGCGATTCCGCGGACGCCTTCCGCAAGGGTGGACGCGAAGACGCGGCACAAAAGGAAGAATCCGAAATCAAGATTCTCGAAGCGTACCTTCCCGCGGCGGCGACGGAAGAAGAAATCGATACGGCCATTACCGCTGCCATCGCGGAGACCGGCGCCGCGGGCGGCAAGGATTTTGGCAAGGCGATGAAAGCGGCCATGGCGAAGCTTGCCGGCAAGAACGCCGACGGGAAGCGCGTCAGCGAGATGCTTCGGGCCAGACTGGGCGGGTAATCCGTAGCGGCGGTGTCCTCACCGTCGCCCGGGGTCGTCATCCGAAGGCGGATCGAATCTCTTGATCGAACCGACGAAAGACCTCAGCAGGTGCCACGGTCAACGACGGAGGTCCTTCGCTTTGGTCACAATGACAGACAATCAGCATCCAACGCCATCACCGGAGACTCTGCATGTCGAATCCTGCCGGAACGGAATTCAAACCTTACATTCCCGCCGACGCGGTTGTTCCTGAACTCACCGTCCGCGCCGTCGTGCTGGGCGCGCTGCTGGGCATCATCTTCGGCGCGGTGACGGTGTACCTCGCGCTGCGCGCCGGACTCACGGTCAGCGCCTCGATCCCGGTCGCGGTGCTTGCCATCAGCATCTTCAAGTGGCTGGGCCGTTCCACCATTCTCGAGAACAATATTGTGCAGACCACGGGCTCGGCTGGCGAGTCCATCGCCGCGGGGGTGGTCTTCACACTGCCCGCGCTCATCTTTCTCGGCTTCTCGCTCGGCACGTCCGATATTCCGCGCGTGCTGCTGCTGGCGCTGGTGGGCAGCATCCTCGGCGTTCTCTTCATGATCCCGCTGCGCCACCAGCTGAACGTCGCCGAGCACGGCTCGCTCACCTATCCCGAAGGTACCGCCTGCGCGGACGTCCTGATCGCCGGCGAAAAGGGCGGCAGTTTTGCGGGGAAGGTGTTTGGAGGATTTGGCCTGGGGCTGCTCTATAAATTCCTCAACGAAGCGCTCCTCTTCTGGCGGCCGCGACCTGTCTATCAGCCCGGTTTTCATCCGGGCGCGACCATCGCGGCTGACGTGACGCCGGAATATCTCGGTGTGGGGTACATTATCGGCCCCAAAACGGCCGGGATGATCTTTGCGGGCGGCGTGCTCTCCTGGCTGGTGACCATTCCGATGATTAAGTTCTTCGGCAGCGGCCTCGCCGACCCGATCTTCCCCGGCACCATTCCCATTCGCGATATGGATGCTTTTGCCATCTGGCGCGCCTACATTCGGCCCATTGGCGCGGGGTCGGTGGCGATGGCGGGATTGTTTACGCTCTCCCGCACCATCCCAACCATCGTGCGTGCCCTGCGCTCGACGATTGCGCAGTTGCGGAAAGGGAAGGACGCGGCCGAAGCCGCGCCCGTGGCGGCGATTCGCACCGAGCGGGAATTGCCGGGCACGGTCATCTTCGGCGGCGCGCTGGCGATGATTCTGATTGTTTGGTTCCTGCTGGCGGCGCGCATTAATCCCGATGGCGGCATTGGCGGCAACCTGTTCGCTTCGATTCTGGTGGTGATTTTCGGGTTCCTCTTCGTCACTGTTTCGGCGCGCATTGTCGGCCTGATCGGCGCGTCGGCCAATCCCATTTCCGGCATGACGATCGCCACGCTGATGCTCACCTCGCTGCTGTTCGTGGCGGCGGGCTGGACGGGGGGCACCTTCCCGGCGGCGGCGCTCTCCGTGGGCGGCATCGTCTGCATTGCGGCGGCAGTGGGCGGCGCCACGTCACAGTCGCTGAAAAGCGGTTTCCTCGTCGGCGCGACGCCGCGCAATGCCGAGATCGCCATGATCATTGGCGCGCTCACCTCGGTCCTGGTCGTCGGGTTTACGTTGATTCTGCTCAATCGCGCCTACACTCGCATCGAGCCGCAAAAGGTTGAAAACCTCGAACTGTCCGGGGAGATGAAGGCAGTCGGCGAAGCGACGCTCGAAGGCAAGACGTATCAGGTCATCAACGTGATCGGCTCGCGCACCGTTCCCGACGGCCGCTACTACTACGATGCGGCGGCCAGACGCATCGAATTTCAGGAACGCGTCGGCATCGGCTCGGAACGCCTGCCCGCGCCGCAGGCCGTGCTGATGAGCACGGTGATCAACGGCATCCTGCGGCAGAGTCTGCCCTGGGGACTCGTGCTGCTGGGCGTTTTCATCGTGGTGGTGATGGAACTTTGCGGCATCCGCTCGCTGGCCTTTGCGGTGGGATCGTATCTGCCCATCGCGACCACCGCACCCATCTTTTGCGGCGGGGTGGTGAACTGGATGCTTACCAAGATCACGAAGCGCGAAGAAGGCGAAGTCTCAAGCGGCGCGCTCTTTGCCGCGGGGCTCATCGCCGGGGGGTCGATCGGCGGGCTGATTCTGGCCGCCATCGTGGGATTCGAAAAGGAAGCAGCATTCGCCATGGGAACGAAGTACTGGCCCGGAATCGCCGACTCCAGTGTGGTCGGCTTCCTCGTCTTCACCGCGCTGGCCGGCGCCCTTTTCGCCGTGGGCCGCAAGAAACTGGAATAACAGCAACGGATGACCCGTCGCGGAGCGGCGACCCTCAGGTTTCACTCCGTGGGGCGGGCGAAGGCCCGCCGTTCCAGCTGTGATACTCTGATGCTATGCCCCGTGTTGGCAACGTTCAGGTTTCCTTTGGGCCGCCGCTCACCTGGATGGTCCGGCGGCTGATTCTTGTTACCGCCGCCGCCTTTGTGGTGACGTATCTGCCGGCGGTGATGTTTGACTGGGCCCTGCCCTTTCGAATCCTCGGCCTGCGTCCTTTCGATGTGACCCACCGCTTCTTCTTCTGGCAACCGGTCACCTATCTCTTCCTGCATGCCGGATTCTTCCACGTCGTCTTCAATCTATTTGCACTCTGGATGTTCGGCACGGAACTGGAACGCACCTGGGGATCGCGGCAGTTTCTTTTCTATTTCTTCATTACGGGGGTGGGTGCGGCGGCCTTCGATATCCTCCTCCAGCCCTCGGCGCAAAGCACCACGATTGGAAACTCGGGGGCGGTCTACGGCATCCTGCTGGCCTTCGGGCTGCTGTTTCCTGATCGCCCGATCCTGCTCTGGCTGCTGATTCCGGTCAAGGCGAAATGGTTTGTGCTCTTAATGGGCCTTGTGGAATTCGTAAGTTCGTTTAGTAATCCCGGTTCCAAAATCAGCCATATCGCCCACCTGGGCGGCATGTTAGTAGGTCTGATCTACCTGCGAGGAGGAAGTTTCCCGGTGCGATGGCGGATGCAATACGAGGCATGGCGCCGCGCGCGGCTGCGACGCAAGTTCGAGGCCTATATGCGCAAAATGGATGGCAAGGATGAATCGGGGCGGTGGATCCAATAATTTAGAGCAGGATTTCAGCCCTGCTCCTTTCCCACCGTTGAATTGCCGGGCTCAAGCCCCGCGCGTCTAGGGCAGCGAATACACCCTGACATAGTCAAACTCGACCGTAAATCCAGCGCCCGATTGCGAGACCAGTCCGATGCGCGCCGTGGGGCCCAACGAATGAGTCCACGTCACCCCTCCCACCCAACTCACGCCGTCGCGGCTGGAGTAGGCGGCGTACAGTTCGGCGGGGCCCTGCTGCCGTTTGACGATTCTCAGCCACGTCCAGTCCCCTGGCGGACCCACGACGCTGTTGCCATAGCGCGGAAATCCGGCGGCCACTGGACCCCACTCTTTGGCAAATTCCACCTGGCGCGTGGATCCGATGGGGACATGGACGAGCTTGATGTAGTTCTCGTCGTCGCGATAGATCACTAGTCCGCCCTGGGAGTGGTCGAAGCAGCAACCCTCCGCCGGAACATTGAGCGAAAGTCGTGTCTCCACCAGGTAATCGCCGGAAGGGGTAGGCTCGGTCAGCACCGACGCGTCATTGCGGTCGGTCCAGAGATCGCCGAATTGTGTATCCCACTCGAGCCCTGAACCGGTGAGGCGATAGGTGGCGGAATCGGGCGGACGAATCCACGACCACTGCGCGGCGAGGGAATCGCCATCGAATTCATCGGACAAATTGGCAAGTAAGGTTCCGGGCTGTTCCATCGCTTTGAGGGAGGGGAGGTAGCGCTGCGGGTCGCCCGGTTGCGCGGCGGGCGCCGCCTGGGCGGAATCGGAAGCGTAGTAGCCACCGCGAACCACCGGCCAGCCCTCCACCCAGTCAATGGGATCGAGCATCGCCGGACGCCGCGTGAATCCTACGGCGTCGGCGAAATAGGGATCGGTGCGGTCGATGGCGTGGTAGAGCAGCCAATCCTGCCCCGCGAAATCGGTGAAGAGGGTGCTGTGGCCGGGCCCGACCCAGCGGTTGCCGTTTGCAGCGAGCACCGGCGTTCCTCCGATCCGGCCGTCGAGGAACGAGGCTCCGTCGCGATCCACGAACGGTCCGAGCGGGCTCGTCGAGCGACCCACCATGACGGTGTAGCCGGAAAGTGGACCGCGGCAGCAATCGGTGGCCGAGGCGAAAAGATAGAAATACCCGTTGCGCGCGACGACGTTGGGCGCCTCGTAACGGTCGGAGAGGGCGATCAACTGCTCAGACGAGGGATCGGAGGTCAACCCATCGGGGGAAAGCTTCCGCACCGAGAGGCCGCCAAAGAATCCACCAAAGTAGATGTACTTCTGGCCGTCCACTTCGATGACGTCGGGGTCAATCACCGCGCGACGCTGTCCGGGGCAGCAAGCGGCGTCCATGGGGGCGACGACGGGCTGACCGGAATCGGTCCAGGGGCCGGTGGGATTGAAACTGGTCGCCACACCGATGGCCGCGCCCCCGCCGGGCAGGCTGGTGTCGGGTGTCGCGAAGTAGAGATAGTACTGGTTGTTGAAGAACTGGACACTCGGCGCCCAGAGACCAGCCGTTGGCGCCACCCACCCCGGCCGCAGCGAAAAGACGTCTCCCATGTAGGTCCAGTGCACCAAGTCTGACGAACGCGAAATCTTGAGCAGGTGCTCGTGGTAGTTGGCTCCGCTCCGATCGCTGTCATTCAACGGCCCGATGGTGCAGTACATGTACCAGAAGTCATCTCCCGGGCGCTGGCCGCGAATGATGGTGGGATCAGGGCAATCCTCCACCAACCCTCCGGTCGGAATGGCGATGGGAAGGGGGTTGGCATAAGTGGCGACCTCGCCGGGCGGGGGAGGCGGCTCGCTGGGAGTGGTGCTGCTCGAGCCGCCGCAACCCGCCTGCGAAAGGGCGAGCGCCATACAAAAACCGAATTCGATCCAATGTCTCACTTCATCTGGCTCTATTGCCTGGCGCACCGGCGTTCTTCGGCGCGCTTCGGAGTGCGCGTGCAACTTGCCTTCGCGCGAGAGCTCCACCCGGCGAAATGAATCGACTGCCGTTGATATCGTAGCACCGCTCGAAGGCGCCACCATTCCTCACCGACGCTGGCCGCTCCCGCAAGGCAAACGGCAGACGCGCCCACCTCGGGGTGAGCGTTTGGCTCATGTTTGCCCCCTGAACTGCCGAGTATCTAGGTGGTGGGCTGCGTACCTTCTGGCCGCATCTTCGTTTGTTGCTGCATGGCCGCCGCCTTGTGCGGTACGGGAATCGCCTCGTCGCAATCTCTCAGTTACTCCACTTATCTTGGAGGCGAAGGCTCGGACGTCGTAACGGCCGTCGCCGCGGACGCTGCCGGAAACGTCTATCTGGGGGGATACACCAACTCCACAGGCTTTGCCGCGGCGGCGCAAGTTCACAGCAACGTCATTGCCGCCGCATGCGGCGGGGATGAGAATCCCTATCGCTGCTTCGACGCCTTCGTGGCCCGGCTCGATCCCACCGGGAAGAAAGTGGAATGGATTTCTCTGCTGGGCGGGAGCGGAGATGACTTCCCGACAACCATCGCCTTAGATGGGGAGGGGAATATTTTCGTTGCGGGATACACGAATTCGCCGGACCTGCCCGGCGCCACCGGCGTCCCCGCCGGAGGGAGTTGCGGATCCGCTCCCTGCTTCGACGCTTTCGTGGCCAGGCTGGAGGCAACGGGCGCTACCTGGAGCCGGGTGATGCGCCTCGGCGGCACGGGAGATGATTGGGCCCAGGCCTTGGCCGTGGACGCCTCGGGTGACATCGCGATGGCCGGGACCACCACCTCCGCCGACTTCCCGGTGACGAACGCCTTTCAGCCCGATTGGCGGGGGGGCGCCACTGAGTCGTTTGTGGCCCGCTTCGACTGGGAGGGCCGGCTGCTCTTTGCGTCGTTCCTCGGCGGCAGCGGCGACGATTCCGCGACGAGCGTCATGCTCACATCTGGCGGAGAAATCATGGTGGCCGGGAGCTCCAATTCCCCCGATCTCCCTGCGACTGGCCCGGGTTATTCCGGTGGAACCTGCGGTGCGCTCGCCAGCACCTTCCCCTGCCGCGACGCCTTCATCGCCAGGATCGTGCCGGGTGGCCCCACGCTCGAAGCGCTTGCCTACCTGGGCGGTACCGGAGATGACGAAGCGCACGGGCTGGCTTTGGATTCAGAGGACCGTCCGACGATAGTCGGCACCACCACCTCGCAGGATTTCCCGGTGACAGGGGGAGCCTTTCAAACCTCCGGAGACGGCTTCAGCACCGAGGCCTTCGTCGTGCGCCTCGACAGTTCAGTGAGCTGGCCTCTTTACGCGACGTACTTAGGCGGCGCGGGCGCGGACGCGGCAGCGGGTGTGGCGGTGGATACCAGCGGAAGGGCCTATGTGGCAGGCACAACGTACGGCTCGGGCTTCCCTGTGACGACTTCTCTTCAGGCCTCCCCAGGCAACTTTTACGATGCTTACCTTTCGGTCCTGAACCCGTCGGGCACGGGTCTGGAATCCTCCGTCCGGCTGGGCGGCGCAAGCCACGACCGGTTGCACGGTGTGGCGCTGGATGCGTACGGAAACGCTATCCTTGCCGGCGAAACCTTTTCTGCTGATTTCCCTGTGGCCCGGGCGGCGCAGCCCGGCTTCGCGGGCGGATCCTTTGACGGTTTCGCGGCTCGCATCGCGCTCGGCGGAGCGGCGGCCCTTTACTCTCCGGTGTCGCATCTGGAATTCGGCGAGCAGCGAGTGTCCACCACCAGTTCTCCCCAGAGCCTCGAAATCACCAACGTCGGCGGGGGGGAGCTTGAAATCGAAGACATCGCGACAGCCGGTGATTTTGTGGTCGCGGGCGAATGCCCTGTCGTGCGTCCGGGCGAGGGCTGCAGCATGTGGGTGAGCTTTGCACCGAGTGCGCGGGGCGCGAGCGAAGGAACACTCACCCTGGCGCACAATGGCCGGGGCGGGACATCCCGATGGATGCTGGCGGGCACGGGCGTCGCGCCGGAGATTCTGCTTTCAGCAGACAGACTCTCTTTCGAACCGCAATTGGTGGGCACCGAAAGCAGACCTCGGGATTTGACGCTGACCAACGCGGGCACGGCATCGCTGGAATTGAGTGGCATTTCCACGAGCGGCGATTTCGCTCAAACTAACGACTGTCCGGCTAGTATTCCCGTGGCAGGGAGCTGTAAGATTCAGGTCCGTTTTGCCCCTACCGCCGTCGGCGCGCAGGAAGGCTCGCTGGCCGTGCGCAACGGGTTGCCCGAGGAGACGCGGCGCGCCCTGCTGGCGGGCAGTGGCGGCGACTTCAAGTTGATAACAGATGCCGGGGAGCGAACCGTTGCCGCAGGCGAATCCGCCGTCTTTGCGCTCACCGCCGTCCCGCTCGGGGGATTGCGGGAGAGCGTCTCGCTCGCCTGTGCGGGCGCGCCGCGCGCCGCTGCCTGCACCATCGTTCCCGCGCAGTTCGTCACGGATGGCGAGAATGCGGCAGCCATTCGCGTGACCGTTTCGACTACGGCGAGGTCGGGCCTGCCGCCCCCCTTGCCGCCAAGGCTGCCCCCCGGCACGCCGTGGCTGGTCGCAGTCCTTTCGCTCGCCGCCGCATGTCAATTTGCCATGCGACCGGGTTCGCGTCTGGGTCCCCTGCGTGTTCGCGCTCCGGCCCTCGTGATGGTGCTGGCGCTTGCGGCCTGCGGAGGGCGCGGCGGCGGCGCCCTGTCACCGCCGGAGACTTCCGGCGGGACGCCGGCCGGGACCTACCGCATCACCATTACCGCTTCGTTGGCAGGCGTTGCGAAGACCCTCCCGCTCACGCTTACCGTCCGCTAGTGTGGTGCGTCGCAGACAACTATTCGACCGCGGGCACCTCGTAGCGGCGGCCTTCAGGCCGCCACTGGTGCGTGTCGCCCTGGAGGGTGACGCGACGTCCCGCTCGGCCGAAACCACGGAGGACATCTGCCCTTGTATAGAACCGTTAGATGCACCGCACTAGCCGCCCTTCTCCCCGCGCCGTAAGCGTTTACTTTCCGGTCCTGATGCGGTTAGAATCTCAGCTTCGCATTGCCTCCGCATGGCTGAGTTATGACGGAACTCCGCTGGAACCCAACCGCGCGCGAATGGATTTCCACCGCATCCCATCGGCAGCATCGGCCGCAGATGCCGACCGACTGGTGCCCCTTCTGTCCCGGATCGGGACGCGTCCCCGACCACTACGACGTGCACATCTATCCCAACGATTTCCCGGCGTTTAGCGTGCCGCCGGTTGAGCCAGCCATCCAGGGCGACGACTTTTACCGTGTGGCTCCCTCGCACGGCAAGTGTGATGTGGTTCTCTACCATCCCGACCACAACACATCCCTGCCTCAGCTTTCCCTCCAGCACATCGCGAAACTGGTCCGGCTCTGGCGGCAGCGCTTCGGCGAGCTGAAAGCGATTCCGGGGATCCGTTATGTCCTGATCTTTGAAAATAAGGGCGCCGTGATCGGTGTGACCATGCCTCACCCGCACGGCCAGATCTACGCTTTTCCATTCGTTCCGCCGCGCGTGGCGCGGGAGGTCTCGGCAGCGCGCGCGCATTACCGCAAGCACGGGCGCTGTGTTTTCTGCGACGTGCTGACGAAGGAGCGCCGCAGCGGCCGGCGCATCGTGGCGGAGAACGAATCGTTTACCGCTTTCGTGCCGTTTTACGCGCGCTGGCCCTATGAGGTCCACATCTTTTCGCGGCGGCACCTGGGAACCCTCGAGCAATTCCGGCCGGCGGAGGAGCGGGCGCTCGCCGAAATACTGAAGTGGGTGACGCTCAAATACGACAACCTTTTCGACATGTCGTTTCCCTATATGATGCTGCTGCATCAGGCGCCGGTTCGCGGGCGGCACGAGGAGTTTCATTTTCATATCGAGTTTTATCCGCCGCATCGCAGCAAGGAGAAGTTGAAATACCTGGCAAGCGTGGAAACGGGCGGCGGGAGTTTCCTGAACGATTCGCTGGCGGAGGAAAAGGCGGCGGAACTGCGCGCCGTCCGGCCGCGCAAGCGCCGCGAACTCGCGCACGCAACGCGTGCACCGGTCTAATTACCAGAAACGGACTTTTCCCATGATCGAAGAAATGTTTGCCAAGCTTTACGGCGCCACGCCGGAAATCGTGGTACGCGCTCCCGGGCGGGTGAACCTGATCGGAGAACACACCGATTACAACGACGGCTTCGTATTGCCCGCCGCGATCGACCGCTTCGTGGCGTTTGCGGGCCGCCGCCGCGCGGACCGCCTGGTGCGCATCCACTCCACCGATTTTCAGGACTCCACAGAATTCTCGCTGGACGCGATCGAGAAGGATTGCGCCCACCGCTGGAGCAACTATCTGCGCGGTGTCTCGAAATTCCTGGAAACGGATGGCCACCGTCTGCCGGGGGCGGACATCGTGTTTGGCGGCAACGTGCCGCGCGAGTCGGGCTTGAGCTCCTCGGCGGCGGTAGAGGTCGGCACGACCGTTTTCTGGCGGCGCCTGACCGGACTGACACTCGATCCGGTGTACGTCGCGAAGCTCTCACGCCGCGCTGAGAACGAGTTTGTCGGTGTTCCGTGCGGCATCATGGACCAGTTCATCTCGGCGCTCGGAAAGAAGGACCACGCGTTATTCCTCGATTGTCGCGACCTGACCTACCGCCACGTCCCGCTGCGCGGCGACGTCAAGATCGTGGTGTGCAACACGGGCGTCAAGCGCGCGTTGGCGCAATCGGAGTACGAAGTGCGGCTTCAGCAGTGCCGCGAGTCCGTGGCACGGTTGCGCGAGAACGGCCTGGGCGCGAATTCCCTGCGCGACGTGACCTCGGCGGACCTGGAGAAGAGGAGAAGCGTCCTGACGGACGTTTTGTTCCGCCGCGCGCGTCATGTGGTGACGGAAAACGAACGAACGAGCGAAGCGGTGCGCGTTCTCGAATCCGGTGCCATCGAGCGCTTCGGCGAATTGATGAATGCCTCGCACGCCAGCCTGCGCGACGACTACGAAGTGAGCTGCAAGGAACTCGATACGCTGGTCGAACTGGCCTGGAAGCAGCCGGGTGTGCTGGGCGCGCGCATGACCGGCGCCGGTTTCGGCGGTTGCACCGTGAACCTGGTGCGCGCGGAAGCGGCGGAGGCCTTCGCCCGAGCTGTGGCCGAGGGCTACGAGAGGGCGCTGGGCATCAAGGCGGAAACCTATGTCTGCCGGGCGTCGGATGGAGCCCTGGCAGGCTGAGTTCACCGTGCTCGCGCCGGCTGGAATTACCTCAACGGAAGATCCCCCGACGAAATCATCAGGATGGCGCCGAGCAAGGTCATCACAATCAGCACCAGGAGAATTGTGCGGGTGACGGGCCCCGACTCGCCTTCGATGGCGGGGCAAGGAGCCTCCGGCGTCCGGCGCCGCGAAAGATACCACGGAAAGAAGACCATCCAGAGAAGCAGGCAGGCGAGCGCCCAGCCGGCGGGCTTGGGGATCGACTTGCTGCGCGCATCGGCGAACACCCAGAGCGACGTGGCGAGAATGAAACCCAGCATGGCGTAGGCGCTCCCCTGGGACCCCAGAAGACCTTGCGCCAGCGACGCCAGGAACAGATAACAGACAAAAACGCCAAAGAAAATTCCCCACGAGAAGCGCGCGGGCTCGAGGGCCAGGACGCGGTGAGGCAGGGAAGGCGCCACCCGGTCAGGCGGAGGCGTCCTTGCGACTCGGGCAAAATCGATCGGAGTCTTGCACGCCACGCACACCTGGCAATTCGCCGCCAGCATCTGGCCGCATTCCGGGCAGCCAAAAGGCTCCTTTTCATCCCGTGGATCCATTGAATTATTGACTCATTGAGGGATGCGTTACTCCCTGATAAGGGGAAATACGTCCGCCCTTCGCGGCCACTGACTCAATGAGTCAATGACCCAATGGGTCAGTCGTTTTCGTTCCAGCCGGCGTGGTCCTTCCAATCCGCAATCGTCGAGTGGATCTCTTCGCGCGGCAATTTCTCGAGTGGCCGGATGCGTCCTTGCGCGCGATTACCGCCCTGTGACTGGTAGAACCAGCTGGCCTCTTGTCCCAGGGCGCGCGCCTCCGGCGTGACAAACAGGATATGCTTTTCGTAGCGGTACGGCGCACCCTTTTGCGGGCCGGGACCGTAAACCTGGTCGACGCGGAGTTCCGGGGAGGGTGAAAGCTTCCCCTCGCGCAGCAATTCCTGCATGGCCTGGACCACGAACCAGTTGTTGGTACGGTGGTCGACGTGGCGCTCGTCGGGATGACCGGTGTAGATCACCTCCGGCCGGAGGCGGACGATGAAGGCCTTCGCTGCCTCCACCACGGCGCGGCGCGCGTAAGGAAGGTTGGGCTTCTCCAGGCCCTCGTAGGGGGCATGATCGCTCGCCAGCAGAACGGACAGATAGGGTTGCCCTGGATCGCGGTGGCGATACCAGATTTCGCCCGACCCGCCGTCGGGTAACCCCAGAAAATGAATGTTTTCTCGTGGCACACCCAGGTGGCCCAGGCTGGCACGCGCTTCCGCCATGCGCAACGCGCCGAAGTTGAGCGCCTCCGCCGGGCTGCACGAGTGCTGGTAGTAGCGGTCGCACGAGCCCGCGTCGCCGCTGGTGAAGTAAACCAGATGAATGGGAATGTTGTTCTCCACCGCGGCGCGAATCATGCCGGCGTGCGCGCCCTCGTCGTCCTCGTGCGCGCAGAAGATCAGCACCGACTTCGGCATGGGATTCGCGGCAAGTTCCAATTCGTTCGTGGCCAGCGTTTCGCCGGATTTGCTGACGATTGCGACGACGGCGCGATAACTTCCCGCGCCATCGGACGGCAAAGTGAAGGCGACCTGTTGCGGGACCGGCCTGGCACGAGGCAGCAGCCTCAGGTTCTCTGCCACGGTTGAGCTGCCGAATTCGGTGCCCCCCAGGACCCGCAGGCTGGCGCGAACCGTCACATCGTTCCAGGCCGAATCCGTCGGATTCGAAACCGTGAATCGAACCGCAGCCACCGCCCCGGGCGCGAACATCGTGTGGCCGGTCTCGAACCGTATGGCTTCAGAACTCGGCGCGAATTTGCGGTACGACTCCGTGTCCACATCCGCCAGCTTGGGAAAGAGGTATTGCAGCGGATAGGGACGCGCGCTCGTTTCGCCCGGAGGCCGAATGAAGGTGAGCGACGAGAAGGCGATGTCGAGGACGTTCCGCCGCGCGCTGTCCCAAACGACGACGGCGTATTGCTGTACGGATGTTTCTGCCACGGCGCGCGCCACGGCGGCTTTCTCCGAGCGGACTTCCATGGCGACACCGGGCTTTAAGGCCAGGTTGGAAACGATGGGAAAGACATTGATCTGGTTGTCCTTCGAGGCGCGCGCAATCCAGGGCCAGTAGCGCTCCGAAAATTCCACGCGCAGGCCCGTCAGCGGTTTCCCCGAAAGGTTGCGCAGTGCCACGCGGCAGGCGACGGGGTCGCCCGATACGAAGAACGTCTTCCCCAATTCAATCCGCTCGATGCGGACGAGCTTACGATGCACGGCAAATGTTACGGCGGGAGAAAGGCGGGCCGCGGCCTGCTTTGAGGCCGGATCGATCGCTTCGATATCTGCGGTGTATCGCCCGGTACGCGCCCCGGCGGGGATCTTCCAAAATGTGAGGTAGGAGTCCGCTGCGCCCGGCGCTGCCGCGAGTGCGACGCGGCGAACCACCGGTGCCGCGTCCCCTTGGTAATAAACGGTTCCGAGGAACTGCAACCGTGAAACGTTCGTAGCGGAGGCGGACGGAATAATGCGCACCCGAACTGTCGATCCCGCGTTGTACGAAATGTCGTCCGTGACGGCGCGGAAGAGCGGCTCCTCCGCGCGGAGCGCGGCGCTTGCCGCCCCTGCCATCACGACGGCAGTGATCATCACCATCCACCGCGGAAGTGATTGGTGCGTGCGCAGGATCGTTCTCAATTCCTTCATGGTCGCCCTTCGGCGATTATAGGGTCGTTCATCGGTCGCGTCCAGTTGGCGGTTCATTCTCCCCTTTCAAAACGAGAGACAACTGGTAGAATCTCGGTGGCTTGATGGGGTCCAGGCTATTCCACAAACGGTCTTTCGGATGAATACAACCATCTACGATGTGTGCGTGATCGGCTCGGGGGCGTCGGGCGGAGTGCTGGCCAAGGAATTGGCCGAGAGCGGGGCGAAGGTCGCCCTGATCGAAGCGGGGCGCGACATGAAGGCCGAGGACTTCGCCTTCCATACCTGGCCCTATGAATATCCATTCAAAGGCACTTCGCGCGGCGCTCGCCCCCCTTATTACCCGCGCGAAGTCGCCGAAGCCATTCGTTACGAAGATTCGGACGACATCGGCGTGGATCATGTGCGGGCCGTGGGAGGGCGCACGATTCATTGGAACGCGGTCTGCTTGCGGTTCGGGCCCAGTGATTTCCGCGAACGCAGCCTCGCCGGCGTCGAAGAGGACTGGCCGATCAGCTATGAAGAGCTTGCGCCGTATTACTCCTACGTTGAAAAGATGATCGGCGTGACCGGGACCAAAGAGGGACTCGAGATCGTGCCGGATGGCGAGTATCTGCCGCCGCTCAGGTTCCGCTGCTCGGAGATGATTGTGCAGCGCGCCTGCAAACGCATGGGCATCCCCATGTTCCCGGCGCGCAAGGCGGTCACCACGGTGCCCTTCGACGGCCGTCCCGCGTGCCACTACTGCGGCCGCTGCATGCAGGGCTGCGACGTGGGCGCGGTGTTCAATACGGCGCGAACCATGATTCCCAAGGCGCAGCGCACCGGCAATTTCACCCTGTTCCAGAATAAAGCCGCTCGCGAGATCCTGGTCGACCGCGACGGCAAGGCGCACGCCGTCTCGGTGGTCGATACGGTGACCCGACGCGAAGAAGAAATTCGCGGACGCTTCTTCGCCCTGTGCTGCGGTACCGTACAGTCCACGCGACTGCTGCTCAATTCGCGTTCGCCTCGATTCCCCAACGGACTGGCAAATTCCAGCGGCGTGCTGGGCCGCTACTTCTCCGGCCACGTCGCCACCGAAGTCTGCGGCTACCTGGAAGAACTGGTCGGAACGCGGCCCGTCAATATTGATGGCGCAACCGACCATTCCTACATTCCACGCTTTAAGAAGGCAAAGGATTATGTGGGCGGGTTTCACTACCAGATGCAATTCAAGGGATTCATGTTCCCCCATCACGCCATGATGCTGAAGGGTTTTGGGAAGAGTTTCAAGAAACAGGTGCGCGAGCTTTACCCCGCACTGTTCCAAATGGCGGCTTTTGGAAAAGTGATGGCAAACCCTGATAATCGCGTCATCGTCGATCCAAACCAGCTGGATGCTTATGGAATTCCAATCCCCGTGATCCGCTTTCGTTGGGGACCCAACGAACTGGCGATGTGCAAAGACATGGTGGGGACGGCGCACGAGATTCTCAATGAGGCTAAGTGCCGGGTGATTCTTGACACGTACCCGACAGCCGGCGGCTTGGCCAGCCATGAGGTGGGCACGGCGCGCATGGGGAATGACCGGAAGACTTCCGTGCTGAACGCGCACAATCAGGCTCACGATGTGAAGAACCTGTTTGTCACCGACGGAAGTTCGTTTGTGACTTTCCCGGAGAAGAACCCCACGCTGACCATTATGGCGCTCTCGGTGAGGGCGGCGAGATTCATGACCGACGCTGTCCGGAAGGGCGACCTGTAACGATCCTTTGGCTTGCGCGCTGCCAAACAATTTGAAGACGAGGACTTACGAAGGTGGAAAACGATCAACTTAACAGGGTAACGCGCAGGGTGGCGTTGAAGATTCTGGCGGGGGCGGCGGGTGCAGCCGCGCACGGTGGCGGACCCGCGCTCCACGCGATGGAGGCCGCTCACTGCCAAACGGCCGCGGTTGCGCAGGGCGCTGCTGCGGCGTCGCCTCAATTTTTTACTGCCGAGCAGATGCGTGTGCTGGCAGCCCTCACTGAAGCCTTGATTCCTGCCGATGAGCATTCACCGGGCGCCGTCGCCGCGGGAGTTCCCGCGTACATTGATGGTTACCTGCATTCTGCGCCCGCAGGGGCGCAGGAAGAGTGGCGGCGAGGACTGGAGGCATTGGACCGCGTGGCCAAGGAAAAATTCGAAAATAGGTTCGCCGATTGCACGGCAGAAGAACGGGAGCAATTGTTACACACTCTCAGTGCCCATGAAGAGACTCCGTCGTCGCCGGAGGAGCAGTTCTTCGTGACGGCGAAGCGTCTGACCGTCGAGGGCTACTACTATTCGAAGGTAGGATTGGACCAGGACCTTCAATTTGTGGGAAACGAGGTCTTTGCGGAGTTCGAAGGTTGCACTCACCCTCAGCACGGCGCGGTGCTCCCCCCCAAGTCATGAAGCTCTAGGATTTGCCTGCCGGCAAGGCACGTTTCTCATAGCGGTTGAAGATGGCCTGCGTCATGAGGAGAAGCGCCGCCATCGCCGCCAGCAACCAGAGTCCCGTCCGGATGGACTTCTGCTGGGCCACGTAACCGACCATCGGTGGAATAATCGCTCCGCTCAGAAGTGCCAGCGACATCAGGATTCCAAACACGGTCCCGAACAGCTTTGGAAAATGCGTGCTCGCGGTGCCAGCCGTCGTAGGGAAGACGGGAGCGTAGCTGATTCCACAGAGAAGCACGGCCGCGGCGGCTACGGGCAGGCTGGGAGCCAACGCCATCAGGGCGAGACCCAGGGTGGCGGTCATCGCAACGCCCAGAACCAGCTTGGGCCCATGCACCATCTTGACGACCAAACTCGCGCCAAGACGTCCCCCCATCATAGCCACCCAAAAGCCGGTCAGCACTGCCTGCGACGTCTGCGGTGAAGCGGAGAATTCGCCCTCCAGGTAGGTCCGCACCCAACCTGCCGTTGAAATCTCAATAGCCGAGTAAAAGAACAACACCCAGGCGAGAAGAATGACGGCGGGATCAAGCGCGAGCCGCCCTGCTTCGCCCCAATCAAAGCCGCCCGCAGCGTGTGCTGGCGGGAACGTCTGCGTCAGTGCGATCGCCGCCACCGCGGCAACCAGCGCGGCGATGATCCCGAGGGTCATGGGCAAGCCAAGCCGCGCGGTCAGCATCGCGACCACCGAGGGAAAGAAGATAGCGCCCACACCAAAGAAAATTCCGGCAAGGTTCAGCGCCGACGAAGGATTCTCGGGATAGAGGTCGGGGATCAGTGTATTGGCCGCGCTCATGGCGGAACTGCTGCCCAGACCCAGCACGGCCAGCAGGGCGCACAGCACCGAATAATCCGGCGCAACGGCCATGCCCACCAGAGCCCCCGCGCTGAACAGAAAACCGATCGCCAGCACGGGCTTCTTGCCGAAGCGATCGATCAGCGGCCCCGCCAGGAAAACCATGGGAATTTGGGGAATGTAGAGAAAACTGAAAAGTGTCCCGCTCTTCACCATGTCGAACTGGAGGCGCGCCGCCCATTCCTGAAGGGTCGCACCGAGGAACGAGGTCATAATCCCAAACGTGAATAAGCCCGCGCAGGCAGTACTCATCAAATAGGCGGTTCTGGATTGTTGGGGCACAAACACTCCTTCGGGAGACGGGGAACCCGGTACAACGAAATCGGGAATCTGAAACCGAATTGAAGGCGGATTATAAACCAAGTGACCCCGGAATCCGCGCGGGACTTTCGATTGGAGAAAATTGTGGAATTCCCTCGTTGTGCCTCTATAATGGCTACAGTCGGAATTCTTTCAAATCAGAGGAGGAGCCATGCAGACTCGGATTTGCTGGCTGTGCTTGCTCTTCCTCACCTCTGGCGTTCAGGCCTCCGCGCAGCAATCATCTAATTTGGTCGGGACATGGGTGGGGAAAGTGCAGGGTTTTGGTGTGGAAATGCAGTTCACGCTCCGCGCCGACGGTAGCGCGGAACTAGAGGGCGCCGAGGGCCGATGGCGGGTCCAGGCAAATCGTCTGCTGTTGACGCAAGAGGGCGAGACGGTAGCGTACACCTTCACGCTTCAAGGTTCGCGTCTGACACTTTCAGGAGGAGATTTGATGGCTCCGATGGTTCTGACGCGCGTCGCAGGCGCAACCACGGCTTTGCCCGACGCCGCGGAAGCGAACGAACCGGCGGCACCACCGCGTCATGATTCCGGAGCCGCGGTTGGGCATAAGCAGCCTTCGGCGCGGCCGCCCGCGAGCAGACGGGCGCTGTCGGAGGCCGAAGTGGCGAGCCTGCTTGAGGGAGGAGTTGCGGGACCGCGCATCATCGAGCTTGTTGAGGAACGGGGTTTAGCCTTTGCCGTCACGCCGGCCGTTCTGTCCCGACTCAAGGCCAAAGGCGCGACGAACGCGCTCCTCGGAGCGATCCAGCAGGCCGCTGACCGGGCCGGACCGGAGGCGGCCAGCGCTCCGGCGCGACGCGACCCTCTGGCGGACGCGATGGCCGGTGGGCGGTCTTCTTCCGGCGGTTCACGGCCGGCCGCCGCGCGCGGACCGCGGTTCAATTACGAAAAGTGGGGAATCAGTTTCGTCATGCCGTCGGGATGGAAGGCAGGGGAAAAACAAGGCTTGCTCCTGCTGGGTTCGGATACGGAAGCGGGGCTGATCATTCTGCGCCTGGCTCGCCGAACCACCCTGGAGCAGCTCATTCAGGATTACGGCGAGGGTATGCAGGATGAGGGCTTTCAGCTCATGCCCACGGTGCAGGCCCAGAGCTTTCCGGCCGGAGAGAATCGCGCGGCGGCCGGCGAAATGGCGGGCGTGGCGCAGGACGGCGCGCGGCTTCGCGCCCGCACCATTGCGGTGGCAAGCCCTTAAGGGGACGCAGCGGTGGTTCTCGGCATAACGACGGGAGAAAAATACGCGGGGCTGAAACCGCGCGTCGAATCCATCGCGGGCAGCATGCAATTCAGCCCGCCCCGAGCCCCGCCCGTGCTGGAGGCAATCGCCGGCCAATGGTTCTATATCAGTTCATCCTCCTTCGGTTCCAGCGAGCGCTATCTGAACCTTTGCAGTGACGGGCGGTTCAGCGAAAGCAGCAGCATCTCCAGTTCCGGAGCGGCAGGGACAGCCTACGGAGAGGACGGCCAGTCGGCCCAGTGGAGTGCCGACGGTGACGAAGCCCAGGGGACCGTGACGGTAACGTACCCGAATGGGGAAACATCCCAATTCCAGTACCGGTTAAGAGGAGGAGACCTTGTGGTCGGGGGCAGGACCTATGCCCGGTATGGCGACGGGTCCTGCAGGAAAACTTCGGTCTATTAGCGGGCAGGAGAATGGCTTCTCGGCAGGCTTAAGCGTTTGATCCCGGCAAACCAGCGTCAGGAGCGCCGTTTCTTCCCGACTCCATCTGCCGAATCTTCAGCAGCAGGCCAGCGATGGTGATGACGATAATGATGAGTGAGATGCCCAGGCCTTTTCGGCGCATGTCACGTTCCCGCAGGGCCATCACGCCGGCTTGATAGGACTTTTCAGAGATGGTGATCCCCTCATCCGTAAACTTTTGAACCTCGGCGGCATTGAAGGCATGAACGGTGCGTCGCGCTTTGACCAGCGCATCGCGCGCCGCCACCAGTTCCACCCGCGGCGTGGAAACCTCCATGCCCGAGTATTCCGCCTCCGCCAGGATCTGATTGGCCCGCTCGATCTTCGTCCGCAGATTGGCTAAATCGCCGGCCATTTTGCGGGCAGCGGCATAGCCCTTGTCTCCCTCGACGTGGCAGTCCGTGCAAACCGACTTGGAAGTCGTCCCCACCCAGTCCGGGGCGGGTTGGACGACGTCATGGCTGGAGTGACACTGGACGCATCCCGGGACTCCGAGCCTGGCGAAAGCCGCTTTGTGCGGACTCTTCTCGTACAGGTCCTGGAAAACCACGTGGCAGGTTCCGCAGACATTCGTCACCGAGCTGACGCCGGGCGGCGTGGCGCCATGGTTGCCATGGCAAGTCGAGCAGGTGGGCGCCGACAGGTCACCCTGGGCGATCATCTTGGCATGGACGCTCTTGGCATACAGGCTGGCCTGGTTCGTCGGGATCTTATAGGCACTCATGCGAGCTGCGTCGCTATGACATTTGGAGCAGGTGTCGGCTACATTCGAAGGGTGGACGGGGGACCGCGTGTCGGATGCGGGCCGAATGTTGTGAACACTGTGACAGTCCACGCAGCCCGCAACGTTGGGGTCGCCCTTCTTGAGTCGCTGACCGTGCACGCTGGTGACATACTGACTGAGCTGATCGGTCCGGAGCTTGGGATTGAACCGGCGGATGAAAGCAACGTCCGAGTGGCACCGGGCGCAGAATTCCGGAATCTGAGTCTTCTTCGGGGTCCCGCGAAATCCCTTCGCGGGGCTCATGGCATCCATGGTTTCGTCGTTGCGATCGCCGCCGTGACAGTCGGCGCAACTCAACCCTGCCTGGCGGTGGACGTCCACCTCCAATTGCCGAACCGGCTCCGCCAGATTTCCTTCGAGCCCGGTGTGGCACGTGATACAGGAATCCCGGGGCACCTCCGCGGCGGGCAGCAGCGGCGCCAATATTAGGAGGCCGGCGAAAAACGTGATCCGTTTCATCATCCTCTGAGCGAAAGCCACGTCATAACCACCATGAAGCCAATGGCGAAGATACCGAGACCGGTGAAGAATCGTGTCAAGCGGCCAAAGCCCGCGCGGTAATCCAGGAACGGGATGGCGATCCAGACCAACGCTGCCACGCCTGAGCCCAGAATGCCCACCAATTCTCCATCTATGGGTCCAATTTTGGCGGGGAGCATTTTGAGCGCCTGGAACATGAACAGAAAGTACCACTCCGGCCGGATTCCGGCGGGGGCGGGCGCAAAGGGATCCGCCTTGACGCCCAGGCCCCACGGGAAGATCGCGGCGAGCGCTCCCAGGACGCCGAGGGCCGCGTACCATCCGATGATGTCGCGCAGCAGAAAGTTGGGGAAGAAGGGCATGGACCGTGCCTTGGCTCGTCCCTCGGCCATCGCCTTCTCCACTCCCGGCGGTACACTCATGCCCAGCCGCTGCACCAGGAGCAGGTGCAGGGCCAGCATCCCCGTTGTGATCATCGGGAGGACCGCGACGTGAATCCCGAAGAAGCGGGTCAAGGTCGCCCCGGTAACTTCCTCGCCGCCGCGCAATGCTTTCAACAGCCATTTCCCGATCACCGGAACCTGGCCCGCGATGTCGGTGCCGACTTGCGTGGCGAAGAACGAGACTTCATTCCACGGCAGCAAGTATCCGCTGAAGCCGAAGCCCATGGACAGGAAGAGGAGAAAAACGCCTGTGACCCAGGTCAGCTCCCGCGGCCGCCGGTACGCCTTCATGAAGTACACGCTGAACATGTGGACAAAGGCCGTGAAAATCATCAGGTTGGCTGACCAGCTGTGAATGGAACGAATCATCCATCCGAAGCGCACCTGCGTCACAATGTATTCGACGCTCTCGAAGGCATCGTTGGGAGTGGGCCGGTAGTAGAGGAGCAACAGAATGCCGGTCACGACCTGGACCACAAAGAGGAACAGCGTCATTCCGCCAAAGTAATACCAAACCGAATGGCGGTGTTGCGGCACCGTCTTGTGACGAAGAAACGCCGCGATACTGCTCAGGTCGAAGCGTTCGTCAATCCAGGTCAGGATTCTTTGGTAGGCGGCTTTCATGGTCTAGCTTCCGCGAGTGACAATCACCTCTTCGCCCTGGACGCTCACATTCAGCGCCTCGAGGGGACGCGGAGGCGGACCGCCCACGTTGCGCCCCTGAAGGTCATACGTGCCGTTGTGGCAGGCACACCAGATCTGATGCATGTCATCGCGGTATTGAACGGTGCAATTCAAATGAGTGCAGGTGGCGAAGAACGCCCGCCACTCACCCTGAGCCGTGCGCAGCAGCAGGGCGGGCTTGGACCCGAACTTGAAAATCTTGGAACTGTTCAGCTTGATTTCGCCGACGCGGGCGGCCACCACCGAACGACTCGTGGACTCCGCCACTTCGGTGGGCAACACGAACCGCAGCACGGGGTAGAGGAATGACCCGATCGAGGCCAGAATGCCTCCGCCGAGGAGAAGATTAATGCCCCGCCGGCCAGCATGGCTCACGTTGGAATCGGCCTGCGTTAGATCCGACATTCCCTCATCCTTTCTCCTTTCGCCGGCCCCATGAAAGCCCGCCGCCGAAATTCGCAGTATTAAACTCTAGTCCCGCAAATCGCGCAACAAGAAACATTCTCTGTGCGCGAAACAATCAATTGTCCACGCTTTTGAGCAAAACCGACCTATCCACCCGTGGCATCGCGTTCAAGCTCCCGGGAGAATACACTGTAACCTTCGTTGGGAGGAAACATCTCGGCCAGCAGCTTCATGCGATTGCGAAGATTGCGCACGGGCAAGTGCTCGGGGCCGATCTGAACCTGGACATCATGCCACAGGCCGTGCATGTATTCCGCCGCGGTGCTCACGAAGGAGACGTTCAGGTAAGCGTCCAGCAGGTCCTGGCCGACTCGTTGCCCCCCAGCTGATGTTACCCGCCGTTTTGCGGCGCGGGCATCGTCATCCATCTCCCCGCTGACACCCTGGCGCAATTCTTCCAGGACGAGGGCATTAAACTTCTCCGCCTCGTTCGGCTCGAGCCTGGGGCGCAAGAGTTCGGCCACGCTGGCCAGCAATTCGAAGCCGGTGTCATGAGCGTCGAGTTCCCGGCAGGGGAGCACCAGGTCCACTCGCTCTTCGCCTTCCACCCATACCGCCGAATGGGTTTCGCCCTGCGGCTTGGTCCACGCCACCGCATCGCCCTCCGGCAGGCATGCCACGTACGGCACCACCAGCACCCGCAACTTTCCAATCCGCCGGGCAATGGAATCCGGCACGGCAGCCACCGGATCCCGGACCATCGTCCGGTCTTCTGCCGGCGTGAGCGGAACCGCCGCGTGCATCTGCCAGTCGTGTGCCAGGCGCGACAAGGGCACGAACGTGCGCTGGGCGTATTCCGCCACCGCGATGTTATCCGTTTTCGAAGGCGTTTTTTCCATTGGATTCTTTCATTTCAAGCCGGTGGGGCTTCCCCGAGCCACGGCGGAAGACGTGACGTATCCGTAGAGCAACCCATCGAGCTCGCGACCAACTCGCACGTTCACAAGTGAATTGGCAGCCACGCCGGACTCCGGCAAGAGCAGCTTCAGATAATTTGTGGAAAGAGCCACCCGCGCGCCATTCTCTTCTTCCGACAACGTCACGGCGGAGAGATCGCGTCCCAGTTGCGAAGCGAGAAATGCCTGCCGTTTGGGCTGGATCACAGCGCGCATTTCCTGCCCCCGTTCTTGGATAATTCGGCCATTCAGATGCCCGGGCCGCCCTGCCGCCGCATCGGAACGTACTGGTCACGCAGGAGAATGAGGGCCCTGTAAATCAGCTTGACGTCGCCGAAGTGCGATTTCTTGATGCCCTGGTAGGCACGATTGTGCAGGACCACAGCGCCG
>CAZHKT010000001.1:57857-63236 GCA_964533045.1 uncultured Acidobacteriota bacterium
GTGCCCGGCCGCGATGAATAGGGAAAGACGTGCAAATAGGTGAAGGGCAGAGATTCGACGAATTTCAGGCTGATGCGGTGATCTTCGTCCGTCTCGCCGGGGAATCCGACCATCACGTCGGCTCCGATGCCGCAATTCGGAATCTGCTCGTACACCGCCCAAATGCGTTCCGCGTAGTGGCCGGCCCAGTAGCGCCGGTTCATGGCGCGCAGAATGCGGTCGCAGCCGCTCTGCAGCGGAATGTGGAAGTGGCGAGCCATGCGGGGTTCGCTCGCGACCATCCGGATGAGAGCGGGCAAAACGTCCATGGGTTCAATCGAGCTGATGCGAATTCGGGGAATGGAGGTCTTGCTGAGAAGGATTTCCAGGAGATTCAGGAAGGTCACGCGCCGGTCCAGATCCTTTCCGTAGCTCCCAAGGTTGATTCCCGATAGCACTATCTCCCGGTAACCTCGCTGTTCCAAATCGAGCACCTGAGCGACCACCGCCTCAGGTGCCATGCTGCGGCTCGGGCCCCGCACCTCCGGAATGATGCAAAACGCGCATCGCGCGTCGCACCCATCCTGCACCTTCAGAGTCGGCCGCGTGCTGTCGTCCGCGCAGACAGGTGAGAAGTGAAATTCTTCCGCGATCTCGCCGACGAAAACCCTCGCTCGGGGTTCGGGGCCGGGGATTCGGGACGGGGGGCTCGGAACGGAAGCTTCTGCATTCAGGATGCGGAATGCCGCAGTCTGATTGGCGCTTGCTGAATCCTGGATCCCGCATCTTGCATCCACGACGCCCGCCAGCAAATCCGCGATGAGATGCTTGTGGGAATTCCCCACGACCCATTCGACGCCGGGGAGGGCGGCGATTTCTTCGGATGCTCGCTGCGCGTAGCATCCCGTGACCATGATCCGGCAGCCCGGGTTGGCACGGCGGATACGCCGGATGACTTGGCGCACTTCGGCGTCGGCCGCGGCGGTCACCGTGCAGGTGTTGAGGACGGCGACTTCGCATTCCTCCGCGCGAGGCGATTCGACAAGCCCCTGCCGGAGCAGCTGCAGCTTGATGGCTGCGCCGTCTGCCTGGCTGGCCCGGCAACCGAAATTGAGCAGATGGAATGTTGGCATGGACCGGTAACTATTTTACCGAGACCCTGGGGGATTGCCTAGTTGAAGGTCGGGCCGCCGACAGGGCGTCAAGGTTCGATCTTGACAGGGCTGAGCTAAAGGGGAAGAGCCAAGCAAGGCTGAGCGTTCCGAGCGGTGCCCGGAAGTGCCGGAAGGGCCCGCGCAAGGCGTTTCTGCGACACGTTCCCGAGGGCGGTCCGGAGCACATGGTTCAATTCCGCCGCTTGAAAAGGCGGGGTTATGAAGTCAAACGCACCTTTTTCGAGAACTTCCAAGTAAAGGCGAACATCAGCAATTCGGGATACGACGATGACATTGACCGGCAGAGGCGCTTTCTGGCTGAGGTGCAGGGCGTCCTCCCAGGTTCCGTCCGCCAGCCGCACGTCGGTTACGATCAGTTCCGGCGGATCCGATGAGTTCAAGAGCGAGCGCGCATCGCCCATCGTCTCCGCCCGGAGAACCTCCACGGCTTGTGCGCGCAAACCCTTCCGGAGACGGACCATCTGGGCCCCGTGACCGTCTTGGAGGAGCAAGGCTCTCATTTTGTGCGCCATTGGTTTTATCCCTCGCTGGTTCGCATCGCTGGGGGAACGCCTTTGCTCCGGCGAAACTGGCATCGTCTGCTACTTTAGCGTTACCCGCGTGGAGCGCTTTTCCTGCACGAAATCGATCTTTCCCTCGCGCGCCAGCCAGCCCAGCGCGTACTCGGCGTAGCCCGCTTTCGCGCCCACCTGCTTCTTGATTTGGGCTAGAGACAGAGGCCCCTCCCCATGCAATAGTCTCCAAACCTTCCCGGCGGTTTCACCGATTTCTGCAATCACTTCCTGGCTCATGACATCTCCTTTATCTATCGGCAGATTTCGTACCGATGTTGCTTTCTATCAGAGGGCGGCCAGCCTCCGGCGCTGGCGCCCCAATCGAATCCGCCCGAAAGGCGGAGAGAGACACCTATCGTGCTGGTGTCGTCATTAGATTCAATGACTTAGCCACCCATCCCGAGCTACTTCCCACGGTGCGGATCGGGTCTGCTGATGCATCTATTATCCGCGAAGTGGGGGAATCCGTCCAATCAGATTTTCCTATCGGGGAAATAAGGAATGGTTAGTTCCTCCGGCGGAGCCACCGGCTCAGGGCCGCTCCGGTTTCGATCAGTCCGTACATGCACAAGCAGAACCAGCCCGCCACGATCACGCCCAAATCCAGTTCCAGCGGCTGGTGGCGGGCCGGCGGCGGCAGATGGGGCATCAGCGAGTAGTAAAGTCCGAATCCCAGCAGCACCGCGCACAGAGATTTGAGCCACAGAATCGCCCGAGGAGTCATCGCTGCGAGCCTTGGTAACGCTATAATGGCGGCCGATGGCGGGTCCCGCGATTCAGCCCAACACGGAGGTCAAGTTCCTAAAAGGCGTCGGACCGGTGCGCGCGGAGCTGCTGGCCTCGCGGGGGATCCGCACGGTCGAAGACCTTCTTTACTATACTCCTTTCCGCTACGAAGACCGAAGCTGCCTCACGCGCATTCGGGATCTGGTTCCCGGCCAGACCGCCACCATCCTTGCCCGGGTGCTGGCCGCCGGTCTGACGCGCACGCGCAAGAAGGGAACCTACCTCTACGAACTTGCCTGCACGGATTCCAGCGGCATGCTTCGATGCATCTGGTTTAACGCGGTCTACCTGGAACGGACGAAAGTGTTTCGCCCAGGCCAGAAGGTCTTCTTCTATGGCAAGGCGGAGCGCGATCCCTTCGGAACCGGCAATCTTCAGATCGTGCAGCCGCAGTTTGAAATCTTGCCGGAAGAGGAGGCGGGCGGGGAATCGCTGGAAATCAACCGGGTGGTTCCCATCTATGAAGCGATAGGACCGCTGTCCTCTCGCGTCCTGCGGCGGTTGATGGCCGGGGCGCTGACCGCGGTCACCGATACCATGCCCGATCCTCTGCCTGCTTCGGTCCGCGCGCGAAACAGCCTTTGCCCGCGCGGGGCCGCGCTGCGCGCCACGCACTTTCCCGATTCGCAAACACCGCTCGATCAGGTAGCCAGCTTTCGCACGCCGGCCCAGGTGCGTCTCATCTTCGAGGAGTTTTTTGCCGTAGGTGCGCGGCTGGCTTTGCGAAAGCGAAAAGCAAAGTCCGCCACCGGAATCGCCTTCCGGGTCACCGAGACGGCCCGCCAGATGATCAAGCAGATTCTGCCCTTTCACCCCACGCGGGGGCAGAAGCGGGTCCTGAAGGAAATCGCCGATGACATGGGCTCGCCACATCCCATGAACCGGCTGCTGCAGGGCGATGTGGGTTCGGGCAAGACGATCGTAGCCATCCAGGCCGCCCTGCTGGCCATCGCCAACGGGTATCAGGTGGCGCTGATGGCGCCCACGGAGATTCTCGCCACGCAACACTACCTTTACATCAAGAACCTGCTGGCTTCGCTGCCTCTGCGAGTCGATTTGCTGATCAGCGCGCGCAAGGCAGGCGAGAAGAACGCTCTCAAGCGGCAACTGGCCGCGGGCGAACTGAACCTGGTGGTGGGGACGCACGCCCTAATCGAGGGCGACGTGGAGTTCGCAAAGCTGGGCCTGGTCATTATTGACGAGCAGCACCGCTTCGGCGTCTTGCAGCGTTTCGAGCTGATCCGGAAAGGTCCCGCGCCCGATGTGCTGGTGATGACGGCGACGCCCATTCCGCGCACCCTGGCGCTGACGCTTTACGGCGATCTCGATATTTCGGTTATTGACGAATTGCCACCCAACCGCACGCCCATCGTGACACGCCTCGTGCCTGAGAACGAACGCGACCGCGCGTTCGAATTCGTGCGCAAGAAGGTGCAGAAGGGCGAACAGGCTTACGTCATCTATCCGGTCATCGAAGAGGGCGGGAAACTTGACCTGAAGCCCGCCGTTCGCATGTTCGAGCAGCTCGCCGTGAATGTGTATCCCGAGTTCCAGGTGGGGCTGCTGCATGGCCGCCTGCCCAGCGAGGAAAAGGAAGGCGTCATGCAGCGCTTCCAGCGCAACGAACTGCAGATTCTCGTCTCCACGACGGTGGTGGAGGTGGGGGTGGATGTGCCCAATGCCAGCGTGATGCTGATCGAGCACGCGGACCGCTTCGGACTCTCACAACTGCATCAGTTGCGCGGCCGCATCGGACGCGGCGCGGCTCAGTCCTACTGCCTGCTACTGGCGGAGGAACCTTTCAGCGAGGTGGCGGCGGAACGTCTGCGCATCATGACGGAGACGAACGACGGTTTCAAGATTTCCGAAGTGGATCTCAAACTGCGCGGGCCGGGCGAGTTCTTCGGCACACGCCAGTGGGGCATCCCGGCTTTTCGGATTGCCAACCTGCTGCGCGACCAGGAAATCCTGGAGTGGGCCAAGCGTGAAGCGAGCGATTTTGTGGAGCATCCCCCCTCGCGTCAGGAGTTGGAATCCTATATCGCGTACTTGCGGACGGAGTGGCCGCGCCGGTACGGCCTGGCGAGCGTGGCTTGAAGAAAGCTGACAACTGAGAACGGATAGCCTATCGGCATGCGCATCATTTCCGGACGATACCGTGGCCTGACGCTCAAGAGTCTGAAGGGCGGCAGACTGCGCCCCACCTCGGACCAGCTTCGGGAGACGCTGTTTGATGTGATCGGACCCAGCGTCGGGGGCGCACGTTTTCTCGACGCTTACGCGGGAACCGGCGCCGTGGGAATCGAGGCTTTGAGCCGCGGCGCGGCGGATGTCGTCTTTGTGGAGCAACACCGCGCCGCCGCCGAGTTGATTCGTCAGAATCTTGCCCGGCTCCGGGTGGATTCAGGATACTGGATTCTGACTTCGAGCGTCGAAAAGGCCCTGGAAAAACTGGCCGGCGAGGGAGAGAAATTCGAGTTTATCTTCCTGGACCCACCCTATGAAGCGATTGGCGAATATCACCAGACGTTGCGCGACCTGGGGCGCGGCCGGTTGCTGCTGCCGTCGTCCCTCGTCATCGCCGAGCACTCGCGGCACATCATTTTGGAAGATGCGTACATTTCACTGCGCCGTTCCCGCCTCATCCGCCATGGTGACGCCCAGCTTTCCTTCTACCGGCTCGAACCGAAGTAGCAGCCCGCCATCCCGCCCCAGGGGCAGCGCCACATCGCACCGCGTGGCATCGCCGGTGGGCGGATTGTCGCGCCGAGATGGTGCGTAGGCTGTAACATTTCGTGTTGAAAATTGAGTTGGAAAGAGAGAGAGGGTATCTCCGAAAAACGTTTTCCTGCCGGCAAGAGCAGGAGGAAGGAGACACCCCCATG
>CAZHKT010000002.1:0-983 GCA_964533045.1 uncultured Acidobacteriota bacterium
GCAGCCCATCAGAAGGTGCTGGCCGTTATCGACCATGTCGCCCGTGGGCGCGTGGAGGAAGGAGCGGGCGCGGCCCCCCAGGTGCGGCGTTCGCTCCAGGACGCGCACAGGGCGCCCTGCGCCCGCCAGCGCCACGCCCGCCGCCAGGCCCGCAAGGCCGCCTCCGATCACCAGAACTTCATCCATGCGGGAACCATTCCATGCCCAAAGACACCGACAGGGCGGTCCAGAGCTTCAGCGCCCTCGAAATTCGTACCCGCGGGCCGAAAACGTTGTATCGCCGCTCGCGAATGCGGCAGAGCAAACGCCAGTAGATGGCGCCCATGATTTCCGCGGCCCGCATCGAGCGCCGGTCCTCCGGAGCCAGCGCAGCGCGCGCGCGGCGGAAGAACTCCTGCGCCCGGTCGCTCTCCACCTGCATCAACTCGATGAAGGCGTCGGTGTACCGGCACCCCAGAATTTCGGCCGGCCGAATCTCGAAACGGTCGAGGTCCTCCTGAGGCAGATAGATCCGGCCGCGCCCTGCATCGCTTTCCACGTCGCGCATGATATTCACCATCTGGAGCGCTTTGCCAAGGTTGACGGCGTAATCGCGGGTGCTCGGATTCCGGTAGCCGAAAATCTCAATCGAAATCAAGCCGATGGTGGACGCGACGCGGTAGCAGTACCGCTCCAGCTCCTCAAAGGTGCGGTACCGGGTGCCCGCCAAGTCCATTTCGAGGCCGAGGATCAGGTCCTCGAACGGCTGGCGGGGAATTTTGAATCGTGCCACGCTTTCGGCGAGCGCCTCAAGCTCCGGCGTCGCGCCGCGCCCACCGAAGCAGTCGTCAAGCGCCGCGCGATAGTCGGCCATCGCCTTGGCCGCCTCCGCTGCGGACAAGTTACTGTCGGTGATATCGTCGCCCCGTCGCGCGAAGTGATAAACCGCTTCGATGGCGCGACGTTTCTCCTCGGGAGTGCCGCGTCTCAAGACATTCAGGGCA
>CAZHKT010000002.1:993-58149 GCA_964533045.1 uncultured Acidobacteriota bacterium
AACGAATAGTAGAAGTTCGTCGCGCGGGCGTTGGTGAAGTGCCGGTTTTGTGTGCTGATGCCCATCTTCCTTATGCCGCGACGTCCGGAATGGATTCAGGCTGTCAGGCGCCAGCTCTCACAGCTGTGCACAACGCATTGAAATCCCCCCCGCAAGCCCGTTGCCTTCTAAAAGGGCTTCCGTGATTTCCATAAGAGTCGGAGGAAGTCGCGTTTTCCCAGGGTGGGGCGGCGGCCATAGACGTCGTATCCGGCCGCTTCGATCTTCTGCAGGATTGTGGTTCCACCCAGCCAGGTCAGACGCAACTGGCGGCGCAACTTCGGCTCGACCCATTCAGTGAGGGGTTTCCCCTTCTCGAAAAATTCCCACGTCCGTTTTGCCTCCAGGGCCATCAACTGGCGCCAGGCATCTCCGGTGCGGCGCGCCGCCAAATCCTCGAGCGAGTACCCGAAGCGAGCCATGTCCTCCAGCGGCAGGTAGATGCGATCGCGCGCCAGATCCAGCGCAATATCCTGCCAGAAGTTGGTCAGTTGCAGCGCCGTGCAGATGGCGTCGGAAAGACCAAACAGCCTTGCCTCCCGGTGGCCGAACAGTTCCAGCACCAGCCGCCCCACAGGATTGGCCGAGCAGGTGCAGTAAGCCAGCAAGGAATCAAAAGTCTTGTGCCGGTTTACGGTCACATCCTGTTCGAAAGCACAAAGGAGGTTGTGAAAGTGAACCTCGGAGAGTTGCCACCGCTCGGCTGCATCGCGCAACGCCATGAAAACCGGATGGTCCGCACGCCCCGCGAAGCAATCCCGCAATTTCTGCCGCCATTCGGCCAGTTGTTCCAGGCGATGGGCAACGCCCGGCTCGTCGGCCAGATCATCCGCGTAGCGCGCAAAGGCATAAACCGCGGCCAGCGCGTCGCGTTTGTCGCGCGGAACCAGCAGCGAAGCCGTTGGGAAGTTTTCGTAATGCCTCCGCGCGACGCGGCGGCAGGCGGCGTAAGCGGCACGAATTGCGGGTGAGGGGGCCGGCATTCGGAATCGGACTCGCTCCGACATTATAGGGCTGAAATCACGCGGGACGAAATTGTCCAAAGCCGCTTGACTTGTCATTGCGACTCGCGTATGGTTCGCCCATCTCGGGGCAAATCCGTTTCACCTGAAAAGGACGGTCAACATGAGAACTCTTCGCGACTCGACCGCAGCAGGAATCCTGATGGGGGCTTTGCTGACGGCCCAGCCGGCGCTGGCTTTCCGCGGCGAAGAAGCTGTGGGCATCGCCCTGCTCGGTGGATTCTTCCTGATTTTTCTCCTCTTCTTTGGCGCCATCTACGCCTACTTTGCCCTTGCCATTTCCACCATCGCCCGCAAAACCTTCACGCCCAACGCGTGGTACGCGTGGGTCCCGATCCTGAACATGATCCTGCTTCTCAACATCGCGAAGAAGCCCGCCTGGTGGGTGCTGCTCTTCTTTGTGCCCTTCGTCAACCTGGTGATCCTGGTGATTACGTGGATGGAGGTGGCCAAGGCGCGCGGCCGCCCGGACTGGTGGGGTGTCTTGATCATTGCGCCCATCGCCAATTTCATCCTTCCGGGCATTCTCGCCTGGACGGATTAGCAATTCCCGCAGCTACTTCAGAGGCTGAATTTCTAAATTGTTTTCGGCGGCAGCGGCGTTTACACTTTGCCCATGAGAGAACGACGCCAAGCCCCTCGCTATGCATTCGGTTTGAACGGCCTGCTGCATCGGCCCGGCGAAACGGTCGGCTCCAAAGTCCTGGTACAAGTGGTGAGCACCATCGGGTGCGCGGTGGATGGTGCGCCGCCGCTGGGCGTAGGCAAGGAGTGCGAATTGTACTTCGACTGGAGCGGCCTGCACGTCGGGGTGGCGGCGGAAGTGGCCTCGCGCGATTCCAGCGGGCGCCTGGGCTTGAAGTTCAAATCGCTTGACCGCGAAATGCAGTCGCGCCTGCAACAGATCGCCGATGCCCTGCGCGAGCGTGCCCTCTCCGTGGGAATCCAAAGGCAACCGGAAGCCGCCGTACCCCTGGCCGATTCATTGCGCGTGGCCAAGCAACCCGCAAGCATTCGAAGGTCACCTGCCGCAGCCCCCTCCGCCCCCCAAAAGTCGGATCGCCGCAAAGTGCCGCGCTACGTCGGCGACATTCCGGCGCGCCTTTCCATTCCCACCTCCGGCAGCGAAGCAGAAGTCGAAATCATCGTCCTCTCCGTCCTCGGCTGCTGCCTGGAAGGTTCGGGGCTGCCCAACGCAGGTCAGATGTGTGAACTGACCGCCGAGTGGGAAGGTCGGCCGCTCGTGGCTCGAGGCGAGGTGATGTGGAATACCCAAGGAAAGAAGATTGGCCTCAAGTTCGCGGACCTCGATCCGTCCGCGGAAAAGACTCTGCGCCATATCTGCTCCAACCTCCGCCTTCAGCCCATGGGCGCCCTGCCACCGGAACCGTGACTCCCTGTCACACCGTAGCGCAACGCCCGCTTTCCGGCGTTGCGGGTCCTTGCTTTCCGAAGAGCCGCTCGGCTGGCGCAGACCAGAGCTCTGCGATATTCATGCAGGCCCGGCACCGCGCAGAGCTGCGCTCGGCGCCAGCCACGACGTCCGCGGCTTGCTCATCCATTCTTTCTCAGCAGTGCCGCGTGGCTGCCGCGAAGGCGGGGGCGATCGGCGATCTCAAGCCCCGCGCCTCGGGCGGCCAACTGTTCTTCAAACTCTTTGTCTTTGACGTGCCCCGTAGGTTCCGCGAGCAGAAGCGTGCCCACCGGTTTCAGCGCCGCAGCAGGCTGGCCAGAAATTATCTGAGCCACGAGAGATAAACGCGCTGCGGCATAATGACGGCCTCGGTGTAAAACGTAGCGGCGGCCTTCAGGCCGCCACGGTCCTGAAAGCAATGGCGAGCTGAAGCCCGCCGCTACTTTCGTTCCGGCTTTTGGCGGCGGAGGAAGCAATGGCGGGCTGAAGCCCGCCGCTACTTCAGCTCCGGCTTTCGGCGGCGGAGGAACGCGGGGACATCCAAGTCGTCGTCGGGAACGTCCACGGTGAGGGGCGGCGGGGGCGGCACGGGTGATGGTGCGGGCGCCGCGACCGGCTCGGGCAACGGTCTCTCGATTTTGCGCTGCATGGAGGCTTTAATGGTCTGCTGGGCGGTGCGCAGCGCGGGCGAAGTGGCAGGCCGCAGCTTCAGGCCCATCTTGTCGGCCTTGATGCCGGTGGCGATCACGGTAACGCGCACCGCGTCGCCCATGCGCTCATCGTGCACGGCGCCGAAGATGATGTTGGCGTTTTCGGCAGCGGCCTTCTGGACAATGGTGGAAGCCTCGTGAACTTCGAACAGGGTCAGCTTGGCCGAGCCGGTGATGTTGAGCAGGATTCCCTGCGCCCCATTGATCGAGGCGTCCTCCAGCAGCGGGCTGGCGATGGCGCGCTGCACGGCCTCCACGGCGCGATTCTCTCCGGTGGCGTCGGCCGTGCCCATTACCGCGTAGCCCATGCCTTCCATGATGGTTTTAATGTCGGCAAAGTCACGGTTGATAATACCCGTGATCGTAATAATGTCTGAGATGCCTTGGACGCCCTGGCGCAGGATGTCGTCGGCGATGCGAAACGCCTCGAAGAAGCTGGTCCCCTTGTCCACGAACTGCATCAGGCGCTCGTTGGGAATGCAGATGACCGTGTCCACCACCTCACTCAGTTCGGCCAGGCCCTGCTCGGCCTGCATCATGCGGCGGCGGCCTTCGAACGCGAAAGGCTTGGTGACCACGGCGACCGTCAGCGCCCCGAGTTCGCGCGCCAGGCTGGCCACGATGGGGGCGCCGCCCGTACCGGTTCCTCCGCCCAGGCCGGCGGTGACAAACACCATGTCCGCGCCTTCCAGCGCGTCGATGATCTTCTCAGTATCTTCTAGCGCCGATTTGCGCCCGACTTCAGGATTGGCGCCCGCGCCCAGGCCTTTCGTCAGCTTCTGGCCGAGCTGAATCTTGACCGGCGCGTGCGAGGCCTTGAGCGCCTGCATGTCGGTATTCGCGACCAGGAACTCGACGCCCTCCAGCTTCGCCGCGATCATGCGATTGACGGCGTTGCCGCCGCCGCCGCCCACGCCGATCACCTTGATCTTCGCGCCCTGACGGCTCTCGTCCGAGAAACCGACGCGAATCCCGTCGTTGATGTCATTCTCTGCCATGGTCGCTCCTCATACAGGTGTCCGTCATGCCCATCGGCAGAAAAGCCTGGCACCCGACACCTGGCATCTGACACCTAATTCTTCCCCCGCAACGCCCCCCAGATTCTTCCCATGAATCCTTTCTCCGACGGTCCGCGCATCAGCAGCAAACGGTGGCCGTGAAGGATGAGGCCAACGGCAGCGGCATAGGACGGATCGGGAAGGACTTCGCCCATGTTTTCCAGTCCCTGGGGCACGCCCGTGCGCACCGGCACGTTCAGCGCCTGCTCCGCCATGGCCGCCAGGCCGCCCAGTTTCGATCCGCCGCCGGTCAGCACCAGCCCGCTCCCCAGGGTCTTCAGGCAGCCAGCGCGACTCAGTTCGGCCAAGAGCAATTCGACCAACTCCTCCGCCCGGGGCTCGATGTAGTCGCTGAGCATGGAGTAAGTCGCGACGCGCGAAGGCCGTTCGCCCATGCTTTTGACTTCGATCATCGCGTCACCACCCCGACCCGGCTCGTGCTCGCCCCAGAGGCGCTTCATCTTTTCGGCCTCCGGAATGGGCGTGCGCAGGCCTACGGCAATGTCGTTGGTGAAGTGCTCGCCGCCAATCGGGATGACCGCCGTGTGACGGACGGCGCCCTCACTATGCACAATCAGTTCCGACGACCCGCCGCCGATATCGAGCAGCGCCACGCCGAGCTCGCGCTCGTCTTCGGTCAGGCAGGCCCACGAGGAGGCCAGGGCTTCGAAAACCGTGCCTCCCGGCGGAACTTTGATGCCGGCGCGGTTGACGGCGGTCACGATGTTCTGCCAGGCCATGGTCGAAGCGGTGATCAGGTGGACGTTCACTTCCAGAGTCCGGCCGGTCATGCCCACGGGATGCCGGATGCCGTTTTCCGAGTCGAGCAGGAATTCCTGCTGGAGGGCGTCGATGATCTCGCGGTCTTCGGGAAGCGAGATACCTTTGGCGTTCTGGAATGCCCGGACTTTGTCTTCGGGCGTCACTTCGCGCGGCGTCGCGCCCAGCGAATAGGCACCATGCGAGTTCATGCCTTTCAGGTGCGCGCCGCCCACGCTCACGTAGGCATTCTCAAAGGAGACCTTGGCCTCGGCTTCGGCCGCCTCCACCGCCTTCTTGATGGAAAGCACGACGGAATCGAGATTCACAATCATGCCTTTACGCCAGCCGCGCGATTCGGCCACGCCCAGGCCCGCCACTTCCAGCCGGCCTTCCGACACGCGCTCGCAGGCCAGCGCACAGGTCTTCGATGTGCCTAGGTCCAGTCCGAAGATGTATCGATCACTCGAACTCACAGAATTCTCACAGCCTCACCGGGATTGTCATACCGAGCTCCCCCCGATCCGATCGGGGCATCGCGAAAATGCTCGCATGGCCGAAGAGGGGATACGAGATTCCTCGGCGCTTTGGGCTCCCCGGAATGACGGCTTACCAGTATTCATTTCCGCCCAGCTAATTCTCGCGAATCCCGGCGGGGGAATCCTGACTCACCTCCGCCGGCGCCGGCGATTTGGGATTCACCACCACCTGGCGTCCGTAGCGAAGGTCAATCGAATCCACCGGCGCCCCGGCCGTCTTCAATTCCGGGAGGAGCGTTAGGAAATTGCGGAATCGCTCGGCAAAACTGCCGTGACCGAAATGGACCTGGATAGTCTCCTGGTTCGCCGCCAGCAACGCCTTCAAATCGTCGGGGTCGGCCAAGTCCACTTCGGAAATCATCCAGCCGGCCGTCGCCGCTTCATTCGCCACCTCGCGCGTGAAATCCAGGTACACGCTCAGTCGTGAGGCGCGCTCGGCCGGCCCACCCACCGCGTCCAGCCCGGTGACCACCGGGAAGTCGAAACGCGCCCGCTCGGGCTTTTCCAGCAGCACGCCGTGGCGATCCACCAGCTTGAGATGTCCGGCCACGTGGATGAACGCCACCGGCACGCGCTCTTCCAGATGCACGGCCAGCCGATTCGGATAAGCGCGCGTCAGGGTGGCGCGCTCTACCCAGGGAATGGCTTCCAGTTGCCGGCGCTTCTCTTCCATGGACATCTTGAAGATGTTGAGCCCGGGCGAGAGCCGGCCGGCCGGCGGCAGCCCCAGCGCGTTGATCGCCTCATCGCGCGAGACATACTGGTTCCCCGTCAGGATAACATCCTCGGCGGAAGTGAGCGAAAACTCCGGCGACGTGGAGCCAAACTCCGCCAGCCGGTATCCGCCGTAACCGAGCGGGATCAGCACTAGGAGCGAGAGGCATGCCCACTGCGCCAGCCGCCGCCAGCGGCTCCCGCGGCCGCGCCGGACCGGAACGGCGCGGCCGCGTCGCCGAAAAGCGGATTCCTTTTCTTCCTCCTCTTCCGGCTCCCGTTCGAGATCGTCGATGTCGTCGCGACTCATGATCTTCTTGTAGCGGCGGCCTTTAGGCCGCCACTCCATCCCCGTCACGCATGGCGGGCTAAAGCCCGCCGCTACGTCCCTGCCAGGCTCAGACCCGGCGCAACCTCAGTTTTTCCACACAACCACTTCTTCCTTCAATTCCACGCCGTAGGTCTTCCAAACGCGCTCGCGGATAACGTCCATCAGGGCGAAGAAATCGGCGGCCGTGGCGCCGTAACGATTCACCAGAAAATTTGCGTGCCGCTCGGAAACCACTGCACCGCCCACCCGCCAGCCCTTCAATCCCAGTTCGTCAATCATCTTACCGGCAGAGAGGCCGGGCGGGTTCTTGAAAATGCATCCCGCGCTCTTCTCGTTGACGGGTTGCGAGGCGCGCCGCTTCTGGTTGCACTGCTTGACGCGCCCCAGGATTTCCTCGTAGGGCCTTTCTGGAAGCTCCAGCGTCACCGAAAGCAGGATATCGTCCTCGGCGAAACTGGAGCCGCGGTACTCAAAGCTCAGTTGATCGGTCTGCAGCACCTCCAGCTTGCCCGCCGCGCCTCGAAAGACGGTCACGGCGCGGACCACGTCCTTGATCTCGGTGCCGTAGGCGCCGGCATTCATTTGCAGCGCGCCCCCGACGGTCCCGGGAACGCCCACCAGGCCTTCCATGCCGCCCAGGTTGCGCTTGGCGCATTCCATGACCGTGGTCCCCAGATTCAACGCGGTGGAAACGCTGACCCGATTTCCCTCGAATTCCAATCCGTCGGGATCGCGCACCAGATGGAGGGCCACTTCGTCGAGGCCTTCGTCCGCCACCAGCAGATTCGTCCCGCCACCCAGCAGCCGCCAGCCGACGCCGCGCTCGCGCAGAAAGGCAATCAGCTCGCCGATTCGGCCCAGGTCCCTAACGCGGATGATGTCCATGGGACCGCCCACACCGAGCGAAGTGTGGCGCGCCATGGGTTCGCCGGGCAGCCAGTCGGCGCCCAGCGCATTGAGCGCCTGAGCCGTGCCGGGTTGAGAAGCAAGAATGGACATCAATCGGTCACTCGAGCGCAAAACGGTGGTCGACGCCGCGGCGATCCTGGATCACCGTTCTTCCAGGAGGTAGAAACGCCTCGCCCCGGCGTCGCTACCTCGTTGAATTGGCCTTGGCAGCAGCCGGTTCATTCACGGGCATCCGCAGAGCCGCGCCCAGCGCTTCGCCGACCTTCCAGACGCTTCCCGCGCCCACGGTCAGGATCATGTCACCCGGGCGCGCCTCAGCAAGAATCTCCCGGATGACTGCCTGCTCCGAGGGCGCGTAGCGAGCGCCCTGGAGACCCAGTTCGGTCATCCGCGCCACGAGCCGCTCGGAGGTCACCCCGGGGATGGGCGGCTCGCTCGCCGCGTAGATGTCGAGCACATAGACCCGCTCGCACCCTTCGAAACACTTGGCGAAATCGTCCATCAGAAACTTGGTGCGTGTGTAACGATGCGGCTGAAACACGGCCCAGATGCGCCGCGCGCCGCGCAGACGCGCCGCGTCCACCACGGTGCGAATCTCCGCAGGATGATGCCCGTAATCGTCCACCACAGTGATGCCGTTCCACTCCGCCTTGATCTGGAAGCGGCGATCCACCCCGCGAAATCGCGCCAGTCCGGAGCGAATCTGCTCCGGCGTGAGCTCGAGTTCCAGGCCCACGGCGATGGCGGCGAGTGCGTTTTGAATGTTATGCCGTCCCGGCACGTTGAGTGCGAACCGACCTATGCTCTTGCCGTGAGCGATCACTTCGAATTCTGAGCCGGCGGGATTCAGGTCCGCCTTGGCGCCACGCACATCGGCCCCGGTATCGAGGCCGTAGGTCATCACGCGGCGCCGGATCCGCGGCATCAGGCTGCGGAAGCGCTCGCCCCATGGCGCATCGACGCAGCCTATCACGGCGCCATAGAAGGGAACCTTATTGGCAAAAGCCAGAAATGCCTCCAGGATTTCGCCCAGGTCCTGGTAGTGGTCCAGGTGCTCGCGATCCATGTTGGTGATGACGGCGATGGTGGGCAGCAGCAGGAGAAACGACCGGTCGCTTTCGTCCGCTTCCACCACCATCAGATCGCTCTTGCCTAAGCGCGCGCTCGAGCCGAAGACGTCCAGCCGGCCGCCGATGACCGCCGTCGGGTCGAGCCCCGCCTCCGACAACATCACGGCAATCATCGAAGTCGTGCTGGTCTTGCCGTGCGCACCCGCCACCGCCACGTTGAACTTCAAGCGCATTAACTCGGCCAGCATTTCGGCGCGGGGGATCACCGGGATGTGCCGCTGCTGGGCCTGCATGACTTCGGGATTGTTTGGAACCACGGCGGTGGAGGTCACCACGACTTCGGCGTCACCCACGTTCTCCGCCGCGTGGCCCTCGGCGATGCGCGCGCCCAGCTTCATCAGGCGCTCCGTCACCGGCGTGTGCCGCAAGTCGGAACCCGAAACGGTGTAACCCAGATTAAGCAGCACTTCGGCGATGCCGCTCATGCCGATGCCGCCGATGCCAACGAAATGAATTTTGCGAATCTTTCCCAACATGAGTCTTAGGTCATCGATGTCAGTGGCCCTTAGCCATGGGTCACTGGTCATTAGCCTCAGCGGGCGGCCGCGAGTCCTTCGACGAGGTCCGCAATCTCGGCGGCAGCGCGGGGCCGGGCAACGGCGCGGGCGGCGCGTTCCAGCGCTGCAAGTTTTTCTGGAGACGTGAGAAGCGAGCGAATCTCCCCACACAACCTTTCCGCCGACAGATCCTTCTGCTCGATCACGATTGCCGCCCCTGCCCGTTCGAGGGCCTGCGCGTTGGCCAGCTGATGCTGATCGGCGGCCGCAGGGAACGGCACCAAGATGCAGGCCTTGCCCGCCGCCGCCAGTTCCGCCACGGCATTGCCGCCGGCGCGCGAGATCACCACGTCCGCCTGGGTGAGCGCGGAAGGAACATCTTCGAGGAAAGCGTGCACCTCGGCGGGAATGGCGCGATTCCGATATGCCTGATTCACCTTATCATAGTCCCGTTCGCCCGACTGATGGATGAATCTCAGCGCGAGCCCGGTTTGCTGCAAATGCTCCAGGCTCGCCAGCACGCAATCGTTGACGGCCGTGGCACCCAGACTTCCCCCCAGCACCAGGATGGTGAAAGGCGGCGTGTGCCCCTTCGCGGGAACTCCGGCAAACGCGGCGCGAATTGGATTCCCCGTTACGCGCGCTTTGGCGCCGTAGACCTTCGCTGCCTCTTCAAATGCCACGGCCGCGGCGGTCACGACCGGCGCCAAGACGCGGTTCGTAAACCCGGGAATCGCGTTGGGTTCTATCAGCACTGTCGGAATCCCCCGAAGCGCCGCCAGCAGCATCGCCGGGCCGGCGATATAACCGCCCAGCCCCAGTACGACCTTGGGCCGAAAGTCGCTCAAAATCCGCCACGCTTGGAGGGCGCTTTGCGGCAGCACCGCCAGGTTGCGAACCTTCTTCCACCCGCCCATCCCCTTAAGACCTGCCCCGGCAATCCTGCGCAGGCCGAATCCCGCGGCGGGAATCACGCGGTCCTCGATGCCGCGTCCTGTGCCAGCAAAGAGTATTTCGTATTGCCGTTGCGGTCGCGCTTCGCTCCGGCGCTTCAATTCCTGTGCCACGGCGAGGGCGGGGAAAATATGCCCGCCGGTCCCGCCCGCCGCCATTAGCACGCGAACGATTCGGGAATCTTCAGTTTGCTTCGTCGCCTCCACAAGTTCCTTATCGCCGAGCAAGGGACGCGCCCCACGTCAGGGTGTCCTTCCGGCGGCAATCGAAGGCCGCCGCAAGGGCAGCCTCAGCTCGAGTGCTGCGAGATGTTAAGCAGCACGCCCATCGCCGCAAGGTTCACCATCAGCGACGAGCCGCCGTAGCTAACGAACGGCAGCGGGATTCCCTTGGTCGGCATCAGCCCCAGCACCACGCTGATATTGACCAGCGCCTGTCCCACGATCATCACGGTCAGACCCACGGCCAGCAGCCTTCCGAATTCGTCCGTGGTTCGCGCCGAAGCCCGCAGGCCGCGCCAAAGCATGACCCCAAAAATCGCCAGCACGAACAGGCAGCCGATCAAGCCAAGCTCTTCTCCGACCACCGCGAAGATGAAATCCGTGTGCGGCTCGGGAAGATAGAACAGCTTCTGCTTGCCGTCCATCAACCCGACGCCGTCGATGCCTCCCGATCCCACCGCGATGAACGACTGAATGATCTGAAATCCCTTTCCCAGCGGATCCTCGTAAGGATTCAGAAACGCCAAGATCCGGCGCTGGCGGTAGCCCACTTGGAAGATAGCCAGGTAAAGCAGAGGAACCGCGGCCAGAAATCCATACACGAAATAACGGAAATGCAGCCCCGCCGCAAATAGCATGGCGGCAACAATCAGAACCAGTGCCACCGAAGTTCCCAGATCCGGCTCTTTCAGGACCAGCGCCACGCATCCGCCCGCAACCAGACCGATGGGCAGCAGGGTCCGCCGCAGATCGTCCACGGGGGCCTTGCGCTGGGCCAGAAAGTGAGCCAGAAAGACCGCCAGGATGAGCTTGCAGAATTCCGAGGGCTGAAATCCGATGGGACCAATATGGAGCCAGCGATGCGCGTTGTTGGTCTGATCGGCAAACAGAACGGCGATCAGCAGCAGAAATTGCACTCCCAGCGCGGGGAAGATGACCGTGGGCCGGGCCAGGCGGCGGTAGTCGAAATGCATGGCAGCGACCATCAGCCCAAAGCCCAGCGTAGCCCAGGCCAGTTGTCGCATCAGGAAGTAGTAGCTGGTCCCGTATCGCTGCTGGGCCATGACCGCCGAGGCGCTGAAAACCATCAGGGCGCCGAACAGCACCAACACCACCACGGCTCCAAAAAGGATGCGATCGGATTCGAGTCGTCGGGCCATATTATACCGAGGGCTCTTCGGGGTCGGGCAAACCATGCGCAGGCTTCGGTCTTTCGGGCTCTGCCACGGCCGTCGCAGTGTCCCGGACTGCGGCGCGCACTTCGTAAGGCAGCGCCTGATCGGTCAGAACTTCGGCCGCAGGAATGGATTCGCCACGGACCATAGGCTCATCGGGCGCGTCGCCGGACAGGGCGTAGTCCGCGTCCCCCGTCTCTTCGGCGGAGACTTCGAAGACGTATATGGGGTCCGGCCTGGTGCCCTCGGCAGCCGGCTCGATCTTTTCCTCTTGCTCCGGGGAGGCCGCCCCCGTGGCCGGTTCCGGCTCGACGCCTTGCATCACCGGCAGGGGTTCGGGATGCGGTGGGGTCGCCGGCGCGGTAGCGGGCGCAGGCGCAGGCGGCGGCTCCAAGTGGAAGTCAGGATACTCCTGCCCCGCGAGGGGCGCCGTCACGGGTGCGGCGGGCAGCGCCACGGCGGGCAGCGCGATGGGAGCGGCCACGCGCCGCTCCGCCGGATGGGCGGCCAGCCGGGCCACGAGTTCCTTGAAGACACGGCCGCGCTGTTCGTAATCCTGAAACTGGTCGAAGCTGGCGCAGGCGGGCGAAAGCAGCACCACGTCTCCCGGCACGGCGCGAGCCGAGGCTTCGCGCACCGCCGTCTCCAGGTCGCCCGACCGGTAGAGCGGCACCACTCCGCTCAGCTGTTTCTCGATGCGCTCGGCGGCCGCGCCAATCAGGTAAACGTCGCGCACGCGGCCTTCCAACAGCTTGCGAATGGGCTCGTAGGGCGCGCCCTTGTCCTTGCCGCCCAGAATCAGGTGGACGCCGCTGCCGAAGGCGGACAGCGCCTTGGCGGCCGCGTCCACGCTGGTAGCCTTAGAGTCGTTGTAATACTGCACGCCGCCGATTTCGCGCACGAATTCGAGGCGATGTTCCACGCCTCGGAACGCCGCCACCGCTCGCCGGATGGCCTCGAAATCCGCCCCAACCGCGCCGGCCATGGCGGCGGCGGCCATCACGTTTTCCACATTGAAGTCGCCGCGCAGCGCGATCTCCCGGGTGGTCAGCAGCACTCGCTCCAGGTTCGAGGTGCGGTAGACAATGTGACCGTTCTCGAGAAATATTCCATCCGGCAGTTCGCGCCGCCGGCTGAAGAAGACCTTTTGCGCCGCCCCCCGTGGCGCGAGGCTCATCACCGCGGGGTCGTCGGCGTTGAGGACGGCAAAATCGCCGGCCGTCTGGTTGGCGAAGATGCGCGCCTTGGCCTGTACGTACGATTCGAAGGACGGATGCCGATCCAGATGGTTGGGCGTGAGATTGAGCAGGGCGGCGACGTGAGGATGGAAGTTGACCGTCGCTTCGAGTTGGAAGCTGCTAAGTTCGGCGACCACCAGACCGTCGGGCGGGACATCGTCCACGGCGGAAATCACCGGCACGCCGATGTTTCCGCCGACAAAGACCGGAAAGCCTGAGGCTTCCAGAATCTCGCCCAGCAGCGCCGTCGTCGTCGTCTTGCCGTTCGATCCCGTAATACCCAGAATGGGTGCCTCGAGCATCCAGCCGGCGACTTCGACTTCCGACACCACGGGGATCCCCCTGGCGCGAGCGGCTGCCAGCTGCGGCATGTCGGGCAGGACGCCCGGACTCACAACGATAAAGTCCTGCTTCAGGAAGGTGGAGTCGCGATGCAGACCCAATTCCATGCCGATCTGATGGGTGAGCAGGTCGCCCAGGTCGGCGCGCAGCTCCCAGGGCGGGCGCGCGTCGGTCACGGTGACGTAAGCGCCGCGGCGGGCGAGCGCTTTGGCGGCGGCCAAGCCGGTCCGCGCCAGACCCACGATCAGGACCCGCTTGCCTTGCACCGGCATCATGCGCGCCTCCCCTGCCCCGGATGGCCGTTCCGCCGCAAATGAACTTCGAGGATTTCCGAGACGACTTCCGAGAGCGAGCGGCGGACTTCCCGCGCCAGGCGGCGGGCCGCGATCAGCGTGTCGCGGTTCAGCGTCAGACTGACGCGCGTGGGACGCCGGAATGATTTGGGTCGGGCCATCGTTAATTAGTGCGTATTTTATACGCAGTAATTCTATTTGTAAAGCCGTCCTTGGTCATGAGTCCTCACTCCGTCGCAGGCGAAGTCGGGACGTTCGCGCGCTGAACCGGACGCCGGCAGGGCTTCGGCCGGAGACACGCAACCCATGACCAGGACTCCTCACCTCAGTTTCAGCGTGGTCAGGGCGAACAGCGCCGAGACCAGCGCCGCGATCCAGAAGCGCGCAATGATCTTCGATTCCGTCCAACCCGACAGCTCGAAGTGGTGGTGAAGGGGGGCCATTTTGAAGATGCGCTTCTTGCGCAGCTTGAAAGACCCCACCTGCAGAATCACCGAGAGCGCTTCGATGACAAAGATGCCGCCGATGAAAGGCAGCAGCAATTCCTGCTTGATGATGACGGCGACGGTGGCGATGGCCCCGCCCAGCGAAAGCGAGCCCACATCGCCCATGAAGATTTCCGCCGGGTAGGCGTTGTACCAGAGGAAGCCGAGGCTCGCGCCCACCATGGCGCCGCAAAACACGGTCAGTTCAGCAACCCGCGGGAGGTGCTCCAGGTCGAGATAATTCGCCAGCACGGCGTGTCCGGCCACGTAGGTGAGCACGGTGAGCGCCGAGGCGCAGATAACCACGCAGCCGATGGCCAGGCCGTCGAGCCCGTCCGTCAGGTTGACGGCGTTGGACGATCCCACCAGAACGAAGACAACCAGGACGATGAACGGCAGAAAGGCGAAGGGATAGGACCAGGGATTATCGAGAAAAGACTCGATCAGAAACGAGGGCCGCACGCGCTTGAAGAACGGGAACGTCAGGTTGGTGGAGTAGAGGTTCTGGGCCGAAAGGAAAACCAGCACCACCCCGAAGCAGAAGCTGACCAGGATTTGCAGCAGGAATTTCGTCCGCGCCGTCAGGCCGAGGTTCTGACGCTTGCGGACCTTCTGGTAGTCGTCCCAGAAGCCGATGCCCGCGAAGGCCAGCGTCACGGCCAGCACCAGCCACACAAACAGGTTGCGCAGGTCCGACCACAACAGGGTGGGAATGGCGATACAGAGCACAATTAGAACGCCGCCCATGGTGGGTGTACCCGCCTTGGTGTGGTGCGACTGGGGGCCATCCTCGCGAATGAACTGGCCGATTTGAAACTCGCGCAGCTTGCGGATGAGCCACGGACCCAGCACGATCGCCAGGAAGAGAGCCGTCAGACTGGCGTAAGCCGTCCGGAAAGTAATGTAGCGGAAGAGGTTGAAGATCCGGATGTCATCGTGAAAGAAGAGATATAGAAGGTGAAACATAACGCCCGATCACCCGCGCGCGCGGGCAGACAAGGCTCCTTTCGTATCCGGGCCCGCGGCCCGGAGAATATCCACCAGTTTTTCCAAGTGCACGCCGCGCGAGCCCTTGACCAGCAGGAGGTCGCCCGGCAGCACCAGCGGAGCGCAGAATGCCGCCGCCGCTTCCGGCGTTTGGAAAAACTGCATCTGGGCAGGAGGTAACCCGGCTTCCCTGGCACCCTCGATCATGAACTTCGCGTCGCCCTGAACGGCGATCAGCCAATCAACCCCGATTTCCGCGCACTTCCGGCCCACCGCGCGGTGGAGGTTGGGCGACTCCGGTCCCAGTTCGAGCATTTCTCCTGCCACCACGACGCGGCGCCGGGCCCCGGGCCAGTTGGCCAGGGTTTCCAGCATCCTTTCCATAGCCAGAGGGTTCGAGTTGTAGCAATCGTTGATGAGCAACCCGCCCGACGGGAGTGTAAGGATTTCGCTACGTTGCGCCAGGGGCTGAAAATTCTCCATAGCGGCGCGCGCGTCCTCGCCCGAAGCACCCAGCAGACTCGCCGCGGCCATCGCCGCCAGAGCATTCTGCACATTGTGGCGGCCGGCAAGCGGAAGGTGAATCTCTGCTTCAAACCGGGCCGAATGCACGCGGAAGCGGCAACCTTGGCCGACGTCGGGCCGCACGTCCAACGCCCGAACGTCCGCCCCTTCGCCCAGCCCAAACGTCAGAATCTCGCCCGCAAAGCCCGCGGCAAAACTCCGCACGCGGGCGTCATCAAAGTTCAGGACCGCTTTCGCGCCGGAGGGGAGATTTTCAATCAATTCCCTCTTGGCACGCGCGATGCCGTCCACCGAGTCAAAGAATTGAAGATGGACCGGCGCGACGTTGGTAACCACCCCGACGTTCGGCGCGGCAAGACGGGTCAGCAGGGCGATTTCCCCCGCTCCCGACATGGCCAGCTCGGCCACGGCCACCTCGTGCTCCGCTTCAAGCGAAAGCAGCGTGAGCGGAACGCCCAGGTGATTATTCAAATTGCCTTTCGACTTGTGCACTGTAAATCGCTGAGCAAGAATCGCGGCCGCCATTTCCTTGGTGGTGGATTTGCCCGCGCTGCCCGTGATGGCCACCAGCGGCCGCCCCCAGCGGCCGCGGACGGACTGGCTTAAGCGCTGAAGGGCTTCCGTGGTGTCCGCCACCGGAATCAGCGGCGGCCGGAGCTCAGCGCTGGCTCCGCCATAGAATTCCCGCCTCACGACAGCGCCTGCCGCGCCCGCCTCGATCGCGCGGAGGACAAAGTCATGGCCATCAAAGCGGGGGCCGCGAATCGCGAAGAACAGATCTCCCGGCTGCACGGTGCGCGAATCGGTCGAGTACCCTTCCGCGACACGCGCGGACGAGCCCACTGTGGTCTCCAACGCCTCCGCGATTTCGCCCAAGGTCAGTTTCATGTGTCGAGCCCGGTTTTAGCCCGGCCTTCGTAGCGGCGGGCTTTAACCCGCCACATGTGGCACCGGCGCCGTGGCGACCTGAAGGTCGCCGCTACCGGTAACCCAGATCACGAAGGACACGCCGGGCCACCGCGTGATCGTCAAACGGGATCGTACGGTCCTTCAGAATCTGATAGGTCTCGTGCCCCTTGCCGGCCAGAACCACCACGTCTCCTTCGTGAGCCTCGGTGAGCGCCTTGCGGATCGCTGCCTCGCGGTCCACTTCCGCTATATAGGTACGGCCGGTTCTTTGCAGGCCCACCATTACGTCATTCATGATCAGGGCCGGGTCCTCGCTCCGGGGGTTGTCGGAGGTGAGCACCACCAGGTCGGCCAGTTCACCCGCCGCTTCACCCATCAGGGGGCGCTTGGAACGGTCGCGATCTCCCCCACATCCGAAGACTACAATGAGCCGGTCCCGGGTCAATTCGCGCGCCGTCTTCAAGACATTGCGCAGGGCATCGTCCGTATGCGCGTAATCCACGACCACCAAAAACGGCTGGCCTGCGTCCACTCGGTCGAATCGCCCGGGAACAGAGGGGAGCGCCGCGATGCCTGCGGCAATCCGGTCAGAAGCAATCCCCAATCCCAGGCCGGCGGCGACGGCTGCCAGGATATTGTAAAGGTTCGCCCGTCCGGCGAGTTTCGACTCCACTTCCAGTGTACCTTCGGGCGTGGAAATGGTGGCCTGCAATCCCCCCATCCCTTGCGAGAATTTGACCGCTTTCACCTGCGCGGAACCATTCAATCCATAAGTCAGACGCCGGCGGTTGGGGGCCTCCAGCAGCTTCGCGCCCCAGGGGTCATCCGAGTTGATGACAGCCAGCTCGGGCGGTGGCGCGCCTAAACCGTCAAACAGGCGTCGCTTGGCGGCAAAGTAACTTTCGAAATCGCGATGGTAATCCAGGTGGTCGCGCGTCAGGTTGGTGAACACCGCGGCGCGGAATGGGATGCCCCAGAGCCGCTCCTGGGCCAGCGCGTGCGAGGAAGCCTCCATCACCGCCGCTTCGCCGCCCGCTTCCACCAGTTGGGCGAAGCAGGTGAGCAGATCCAGCGATTCGGGGGTGGTGTTCACCGCCGCCCGCGTTTGTCCGGCCCAGCGGTATTCGATCGTCCCAAACAGGCCCGCCGAAACTCCGGCGGCGCGGAAGATGCTTTCCAGCAGGAAGGCGGTCGTGGTCTTGCCGTTCGTGCCCGTGATGCCGACAAGCAACAGCTTGGCGTCGGGATGCCCCAGAAAGACGCGCGCGGAATCCGCCAAGGCGCGTCGGATCTTCTCCACGCGAACCCAGCGCGTGGCGTGCTCAGGCGGCGCCGCCCTTTCGCTGACAATGGCCACCGCGCCGTGATCGAGCGCCGCGTTTATAAACTGATGGCCGTCGGCCTTTTCACCTTGGATGGCAAAAAAGAGGGTTCCCCGCTCCGCGCGGCGGGAGTCGTAGGCAAGCGATGTAACTTCGAGGTCCGGACTGGCTCCCAGATCGAGGGTCGGCACTCCCCGAAGGAGTTCCCCCAATTTCATCGTTCACTCGCATTCGTCAGCTACGGCCTTCACCGTCATCCGTGACCCGCTGTCCACGGCAAATCTTGCTGAAGCATACCGCGGCGTCCTTATGGAATCCTTGCCTCGGACAACAGATCACGAACCACGGCGAGGATCCCTCACCGTCCAAAGATGACCCACACCCTCGATCCCGCCGGCACCTGCGAGTGCGGCGGCGGCGACTGTTCAAAAGCCACACCCGACCCTCGGATGTTCAGATCGAGTCCCAACTGCTGGCATTGCTCGGCCACCAGGCGAAGCGGCTTGCCCGTGAAGTCGGGCATCACCACCAGCGGCCCGTCGTCCAGCAGCAACGCTTCGCTGGCCGGGCTGGCCGCAGGCCTGGCGTAAGAAACCGGTTGTACGGGAGAAGTTGCAGCCGCCGCTGTTTCAGATCGTAAAGGTTGGAAATCCGCCCGATCACCGTGTTTCTGGCGCGGAGACCCAGCGGGCGAGGAACTTGCAACCTGCAGAAATTTGGAAGGGTTGTCTTGCGGCACGTTTAAGTAACCCAGAGTCTGCTCTGCGATGGACCTGAAAACCGGCGCTGCAACTTCTCGGCCGTATATTGCTCCTACCGGTGAATCAATCACGACCAGAATCGTGACAGCCGGCTTCTTGACAGGAGCAAAACCTACAAAACTCGGAATGTAGTGCGTCTTGGAATACGTACCGGTATGATCGATCTTCATGGCCGTCCCGGTCTTGCCGGCCGCACTGAAACCTGTCAGCTTGGCCGTGGTTCCCGTGCCGGCCTCGACCACTTCAGTGAGGATGCCCTTCATCAAGTCGGAGGTGCGGGCGCTGATCACGCGCCGGCCGGGAGGGGCGGCGAGCGCCTCCCGCCGGTCGCCGTCGAAGACCTCGCGCACGATGCGAGGCTTGTTCAGCACGCCGCCGTTGGCAATGGCGGAGTAGGCAGCGATAATCTGGAGCGGGGTCACGCCGATTTCCTGGCCGTTGGTCATCTCGCCCAGGGAAATGCCCGACCAGCGGGACGGAGGCTTGAGGAGTCCCCGCTCTTCGGCGGGCAGCTCGATGCCGGTCTCATCGCCGAATCCGAACGCCTTGACGTAACGGTAGAAGCGCTCTTCGCCGAGCCGCAGCCCGAGCTTGATGACGCCCACGCCGCTGGACTGAGCCATAATCTGCCGCACGCTCAGTCTTCCGTGCGGGTGATCATCATGGATGACGTGTCCGGCGAGTACGATGCTGCCCCACTGGCAATCGATTACTTCGTCCGGAGTGGTCAGACCCTCTTCCAGCGCGGCCGCAACGGCCACCAGCTTGAACGTGGACCCGGGCTCATACACCTGCGAAACGGCGCGATTCCGGCGGGCCTCTCCCGCGCTCTGCCCGAAGTTGTTGGGGTTGAAAGTGGGGTAGCTCGCCATGGCGAGGATTTCGCCGGTCGCCGGCTCCTGAACGATAACGGCGCCGCCCTGCATCTTCCACTTGGCCGCAGCCTCGGCCAGGGCCTTTTCGGCGATGAACTGGATGTTCTGGTCAATGGTCAGCACCAGGCTCTTGCCCGGCTTTCCCGGCTGCGTGGTAGACTGGAAGGACTGCCGGCGTGCGTCGGTAGCAATCAAGGCGCGGCCAGGCGTTCCCTTGACGGCATCATCGAAGCGGTATTCCAACCCGCCCAGCCCGTGGTCGTCGAGCCCCACGTACCCGAGCACCGGTGCGGCCAGATCCCCTTTCGGGTAGAACCGCTTCATTTCCTTCTGGAAGTAGACTCCCTTCAGATTCATGTCGCGCAGGCGGGCCGATTCCTCGGGCGTCACCTTACGCTTCACCCAGCAGAACGTCTTGAAGGCTCTAAACTTGGCCAGCAAGTCATCCGGCTCGATGCCCAATACCGGTCCGATCAGGCCGGCGACCATTTCGGGATTGGGAATTTCGGCCGGGACGGCGAAGACCGAATCCACCGCCAGACTCATGGCCAGCGGCTGCATGGAGCGATCATAGATGGTTCCGCGCGTCGGAGCGATTTCGATGGTGCGCTGCTGCTGGCGTTCGCCGCGCGCCACCAGATCCACGTATTGAATGATTTGAAGGTGGTAGAGCCGCCCGGCCAATGCCAGCATCCAGGCAGCCATGAGGAATCCCAGCACAAGTCCCCGATTGAGCGTCAGAGGCTCGACGCTCGCGAGGGAGCGCGCATGGGTCGTTCGCGAGGACATTTACGGTGTCTCGCCCGCCGCCGGAAGGTTTTGCGCGAATTCCGCCGGGCCTTGCGCGGCGGGGGTATCCACGCCCAGCCGGATGACTTGACCGGGCTGGGGGATGGCCAAGCCAAGTTCTTTTCTTGCCAGCGCGTCAATGCGCTGCGGGTCTGCCAGCGCGGCGTGCTCGACGCGAAGCTGGCGATTCCATTCGAGCAGAGCCTTCTGGTCGCTGCGCGCCGACTCCAGTTCGTACCCGTCGCGCACAAAGGCAAAGCTCTGCCACACAAAAATCATCAGGAAGAGGAAGACGACCACGCCCAGCCCCAGCAGGGCGTAGCACTCGCGCAACGTGTCAGCGTCCACTTCCCGGCGAAGCCTTGAATTATCAATAGGTTTCAGATATACGATGTCCGGCAGCGCGACGCGCCGGGGACCCCGCGCGGAAGCAATCGGCTGGATCCGTCGCGGGCGAGGAAGAGTTGTAGCGATGGTAGCCATTCTCCGGTCCTAAGGTACCAGGCACTGGTGGCTGGGTCCGGGAGGCCGTTCTTCCCCGTCCCTAGTTCCCCGTCCCCAGCCCCTGCTTTTCGATGGCGCGCAGCTTGGCGCTGCGGGCCCTTGGATTCGCTAAAGTTTCCGCCTCGGACGGGCGGACGACCTTCTTGGTCAGAATCTTGGCGACGCCCTGGCGTTGCCAGTCCTGCATGGCCCTTTTCACCGGCCGGTCTTCGAGCGAGTGAAAGCTCAGCACGACCAGCCGGCCCCCGGGAGCAAGAACATCCAGCGCCTTACCCAGAAAGGCGTTCAGGTTCTCGATCTCCCGATTCACGGCGAGGCGCAGGGCCATAAAGGTGCGCGTCGCCGGATGAATCTGGTGAAGGCCCGACCGGGAGGGGATAGCTCGCGTCACCACCTGCGCCAGTTCGGTGGTTGATCGAATCGGACGGGCCTTCATAATGGCTCGCGCTATGCGGCGCGAGTGGCGCTCTTCACCAAACCTGTAAATCAGATCCGCCAGTTCGCGCTCCGAACCGCGGTTCACCAAGTCTTCCGCCGTGAGGTCGCCCGCGGGATCCATCCGCATATCCAGCGGACCGGGTGCGTTGAAGCTGAAGCCCCGCTCGGCATTATCCAGTTGCATTGAACTCAGCCCCAGATCGGCGAGCAGGCCGTCGGCCGGAGGAAGGCCGCTGGCGGCGTGCAGCGCGTCGATTTGGGCAAAGTTGCCGTGCATCGCTATCAGCTTCTCCCCGAAGGGCTTGAGGCGTTCGCGCGCGAGGGCCAGGGCTGAGGGATCGCAGTCGATCCCCAGGAGCCTTCCCTGGCCCCGCTGTAGTTCCCGGAGGATAGCTCCAGCATGCCCACCGGCGCCGAGCGTCGCGTCGATATAGAAGCCATCGGGTCGTACATCCAAAAACTCCAGAACTTCCCGAGCCAGGACCGAAACGTGAGGAACGCGGGCTTCGGGGTTCGGGCTTCGGGGTTCGGGTTGTTCGAAGTCGTTGCCATCCTTCACCGTTTGTCGCTTCCGATTACCGTGCCGCGTCGCTCCGTCCGAAATCCTCAAATCCCCAGGTCACTCAATCCCTGCATGTCTTCGTCGGTGAATGGCTCGCGTTCCAGATACTCGCGGTACCGCTCACTGTTCCAGACATCCAGCCGGTCCAGATAGCCCAGCACCGCCACTTCGCCCTTCATCGCCGCCGATTCACGCAGCGTGGCGGGAATCAGAATGCGCCCCTGGGCGTCCATCTTGGCCATCTGGCCGTAGTAGTTGGTCCGGTCCAGGAACTTCTTCTTGGCCTTGTTCATGGAGGGCAGCGCCGCCAGCTTCTCCTCGATCCCCCGCCACACCCCAAAGGGGTAAACCCTCACCGACTGCCCGTCGAGGCTGGTCACATAGAAGTCGGGTCCAAAGTTCTCTTCGATATAGGTCTTGAAAACGGTCGGAATCTTGAGCCGGCCCTTGATGTCTACCGTTGCTGGATAGTTGCCTCTGAGCACTTCCCGACCTTCTCTGATTCCCTGTCAAACCGGCTTCTGGTCACCACTATCGACTACTTTCATCTACTTTCTACCACTTTCAGCCACGGACTATAGGGGCATATAAACTCCGTGTCAAGACCTTTTTTCAATTTTTTTAATGAGTTAGCAAGATTTCTGATTGACCCCGCCTCTTGGGGCCTCTTCCGCCCAAAACCACTACCCTTTGTGGGCCTGTTTTCGTAGCGCAGGGCTCGTCCCTCAGCCCTGCGGTTCTGGTTGCAATTGTAGCGCAGGGCTCGCGCTTCAGCCCTGCGGTTCTGGTTGCGATTGTAGATTGTAGCGCAGGGCTCGTCCTTCAGCCCTGCGGTTCGGGTTGCAATTGTAGCGCAGGGCTCGCGCTTCAGCCCTGCGGCTTTCCATTCCGCACGAACGGCCGCAAGGCTAGAAAGCGAGCCTTGCGCTACAAAACCGTTGCGCTACAATCCACCCGATGTCGCGGCTTCGGCGCCTTCAAACCACGGGAAGGATATTCTTCATAACCTGCAATATCGCCAAGGACCGGAGACCCTTTGAGCCAGGCGAACTTGATACGCTTTCGAGAACTATCGATCAGGTTCGCGCTCGCCGAAAGTTTCTGGTGGCGGGATTTGTCCTGATGCCCGACCATTGGCATGCCCTTTTGGTCCCCGGCCCGAACGATGACCTGCCACGCCTGATGAATGCGGTCAAGGTGGCCGCCATGCGGCGCATCCACGCCCGGCATGGGACCGGCGGGCCACTCTGGCAACCGCGCTATTTCGACGAAATACAACGCACCGTCAGGCAGTTCCAGGGTACCTTGCGCTATATGCATTTCAATCCCGTGGAGAAAGGTCTGGTCACAAGGCCCGAGGACTGGCGATGGTCAAGCTTTCGCTGCTTCGGAGGCGACGGCGACTCCCCGCTCCGAGTGGATGACCTCCATCTCCCCGCCGACCATAACTTCCGTCTGTAGCGCAGGGCCCGCTTTCCGGCCCTGCGGCTCTTCCATTCACCCAAAAACCCGCAAGGCTAAACCACGAGCCTTGCGCTACAAGAACGCGCGCATCGGTAGCGCAGGGCCCGCTTTCCGGCCCTGCGGCTCTTCCATTCACCCGGAAAACCGCAAGGCTAAACCACGAGCCTTGCGCTACAAGAAAAACCGCAAGGCTAAACCACGAGCCTTGCGCTACAAGAACATTTTTGTTCCATCCATCCGACGAACCGCAAGGCTATACAGCGAGCCTGGCGCGACAAGAACATTTTCCCTTGACAAATGGTAGCCTACGTGCTAGGCTCTGATGCGGAGGGAGGAGCGCCGGTGGCTTATGAATTCACGGAGCGGCGCCGGGCGGCGGCACTGGAAAACCTGAAGCAGGCGCGCGCGGCGCACCTTGCCGGGCGGGTTCCCCGCCCCGCGCGTCCGCCCAACCTGAAGCACGGCTACTTCGCGCGCGATCTGCGCCGGAGCGTCATCCTGCTGGGCGAGGACGTGCGCGAATACGACGCGCATCTGGAACGCTTCGCCGCCGCTCTGACGCCCCGCACCGAGCGCGAGCGGGTGCTCGCCCGCCGTCTGGGCGAAACCACCTGGCAGTTGATCCGCACCTATCATGCCCGCGCCCACCTGCTGAAGCGCAAGCTGCGCCAGAAACTCGACCGCGTGGTGAGTCTCGCCAGCGCGGGAGCTCTGGCCGACTGGTATCTGCGCGACCTCGGCTACATGCTGACCGAGCTCTATCTCCAGGAAGAGCCTTTCCTCCAGCAGTGTTCCAACCGGATGCGCAACCAGTTCGAGCGCTTGTTTCGATTGTTCCTCATCGAGCGCACCGGGACGGACAAGGGGTTACGCCCCCGTTCGCGCGTGACGCCTGAGGCCCCGCTGACGGCCTACGACCGGGAAGCGCCGTTTCAATAACCAGCGGCGACGCCCCTTGTCAGCGCGGACGCCGCAAGGCAGGGTTCTCCGTCGGATCGGACCCGATCCCCCTGGGCGCTCCCGGCACGCCAGGGCGGAATCCCAGCCCTGCGCGACCCAGTCGCTACCGTCCTTCAGTTCCGCGCGCGCACCGGGAAGTAAACCGTGTAGGTTTCATCCACGATCTCGCTGATGGGGACGAAACGGATGTTGACGTCCTGTCCGAAGGTCTTGTAGCCGTTGAGCCAAGTGGCCCATTCGCGCTCGTTGTCCGGCACCAGGAGGGTTTCCGGCTTCGACTTATCGCCGATCAGGGTGCGCTCCACATCCGTCAGGCCGGCCAGCACCACCGGCCCGTCCATGAAAGCGACGGTGTCGGGGCGGTCGGGCAGCGCCTCGACGTGGAGCTTCTTGGGCAGCACCAGCCGGATCTTATCCTTGTTCCACGTCCGCTTCAGCGCAACGTAGGTGGACGGTTTCGACACGAGGCTCTGCTTCTGATCGTTGAGGTAGAGTTCGGCCTCGCCCGCCAGCCACCAGGGCAGGCGCAGCCGGAGCGTGAAGTCCGAGGGCTTGTCGGTCTCGACGCTCAGGTTCACCACCCAGCGGTTGGGCCGCCGGATGGGATCGTCGGTGGAAAGCAGGCCGTAGCCGCGCGTTTCGGGATCAAACCGCTGACGGACCTTGAGTTTGCCGCCGCTCCAATCCACGCTGGCTTCGGAAGGAAGGTACTGATCGATGATCACGCCGTCCTTGTCGGTGTAATAGACATAGCGGTCGTGGCGCGTCTGGGCCTGCACCAGCGAGCCGTGGCAGCACCAGAAGTCGTTGGTGGGCGTGCCCCAGACCTTCCTGGCGCCGGAGCGCAGCGGCAGGAAGTAAGCGATCATGCCGGTGCGTGGGTTTTGCTGGGCAAGAATACCATTATGGATATTACGTTCGATGTAATCCGCATACTGGATATCGCCCGTCCAGCGGTAGAGATAGTCGGCCAGGCGAATCATGTTATAGACGACACAGTGCTCCTGATTCTTATCGCCCAGGCGCGAGGCGAACTCGTGGGGCGGCGTCCAGATTTCCCCGTCCGTCTGGCCGCCGGTGCAGAAGTAGCCGCGGTCGGTCACGCCCGATTTCCAGTAAGCCTCGACAATCTTGCGCCACTCCGGCTCGCCCGTTACCTCGTAGACGCGCGCCGCGCCCTGCACCTCCGGGACGGTGGTATTGGCGTGCCGGTTGGTCAGCGGATCTTCGCCGGCCAGCAGGCGGTCAAACAGCCGCCCGCGGCGATAGCGCTGGATCAGATCCGAATACATCTTGTCGCCGGTGATGTGGTACAGGTCGGCCCAGACTTCCAGCATGCCGCCGGTTTCGACGTCGAGGATGTTGTCCATCTGCTCGCGCGAAAACTGGCCGGTCCAGTGGTGGAACCACTGGGCCCAGTTGTTGGCGATCTCCAGCGCCTGCTTGTTGCCCGCGATCTGGTACATGTCAATCAAACCCATGAAGGTCTTGTGCACGGTGTAGTGCGGCGCCCAGACGCGCTTGCCCTGGGCGATCCAGTAGAAGTAGCGCTCCGGAATCGAGCCGACCCACTGGCCGCCGTTTTCGCGCTGGATGCGCGCCAGTTCGGCCACGATCGTGTCGGCCTTGGCTTTGACTTCGCCATCGCCCTGCGCCGCCAGATACGCCGCCGCCGACAGCCAGTGACCCAGGAAATGCCCCTTCAACTGGCAGGTGGGCGACTCCCAGCCCCAGTGAATGTTGTCGCCGCGCGAGTCCGGGCCCATCGCCGTCTGGCGGAATTGCGGATTCCACAGGCCCGCTTCCAGATAATAGTTCTGGAGCAGGTTTTCGTTCTTCAGGCTCATGACGTAATCCCGATTGAGCTCGGCGCGGCGGGCAAAGCCGACCGCCGCCATGGGACCAAAGTCGGTTCCCAGAAGCTTCACCTGACCCACGGGCACGGGCTTCACCACTTCCGGCGACGCGGCGGCGCGCTTGAGCGGCGCTTGCTGCGCCAGCGCCAGCCCCGCCGCGAAAACCACAGCCAGCCCCAGCCCCAGTGCTCTCATCGTTCGATTCATGACAGACCTCCCATGCGGATGATTACGAGGATGTTCGGAAGGGGAATTATACACGATGTAACCGCCGCAAGCCTGAAAGACGAGCAATGACGAACCGAAAACATGTGTTTGTGTAGCGCAGGGCCCGCTCTGCGGCCCTGCGGTCCTTCCATCGCAGTGACGAGCCGCAAGGCTAAACGACGCGACAAACCGCAAGGCTGAACGACCAGCCTTGCGCTACACGGTCCTTCCATCGCAATGACGAACCGCAAGGCTGAACGACGAGCCTTGCGCTACAAGGTTCTTCCATCGCAATGACGAACCGCAAGGCTGAACGACGAGCCTTGCGCTACAAGAACGAACCCCGGCTCTACTTCCCTTTAGCTTTGAGGAGGTCTTTAAGTTCGTCCATGAACTCGCGGATATCTTTGAAGTCGCGGTAGACGGAGGCGAAGCGGACGTAGGCGACCTTGTCGAGCTTCTTGAGCGCGTCCATGATGAGCGCACCGATTTCACCGGTGGGACGCTCGCGGTCGGGTGATTCGGCCACGAAGTTTTCCGCTTCGTCCACGATGGCCTGCATCTTGGCCATGGGCACAGGCCGCTTTTCGCAGGCTTTGAGGATGCCGTTCAACAGTTTCTGGCGGTCAAACTTTTCGCGCGTGCCGTCCTTCTTGATCACCATGTAGGGGATCTCTTCGATCCGCTCGTAGGTGGTAAAGCGGCGCTCGCATTTCACGCACTCGCGGCGGCGGCGGATGGTATCGCCGGCCTTCGCCTCGCGCGAATCCACCACTTTGTCTTCAACGTGACCGCAGAAGGGGCAGCGCATGGGGCAACAGAATACAGAAGTCAGAATTCAGAATCCAGAATAAAGCGGCCAGCTTTCAGCCGCCAGCCATCAGCCTTCAGCCAACAGTTTCTTCTTGATCCTTCGTCATTCGACCTTTGTTCATCGTTCCTGGTTCATACTTCCTCGTGGACTCTGGCTTCCTCTTCCTCGGCGATGGCCTTGAGTTTACGGAAGGTGAGGCCTTCGTGGACCAGCAAGATCGCGCCCATGGCCAGGCAGGGCGCCGCGACGATGATCCAGATCAATATGGACGCGCCGGTGGCGGCCTCCACGCCCACGCGGAAGAGCTGGGTCAGCGCCAGGATGATGCCCACCTGGTAGCCGCCGCCGACGCCCGGAAACTGAAACATCAGGCCGAGCACCGCAAAAAAGACGCCCAGGGCGGCGCCGAACCAGCCCACCTGTGCCAGATCGCCGCCCAGGCTGCGAAAGACGCAAAAGAAGACGCTGACGTTGATGCACCAAAGCGCGAGCGTGGAGACCATGCTGGCCGCCAGCGCTCTCCCGCTGTGGATGACCATCAATCCTTCGGCGAAGGAATGCAGGAAGTGACCCAGGTGATGCTGCGCCCGCGCGCCCAGGAAGGCGAACATGCGCACCACCTTCGGTCGCAGGCGGTCCGCGTGAAGGCGGAAGTACACCAACAGGACGACCATCAGCACGGTGACGATCGTCAGAACCAGGCCGGCCTCGTCCAGATGGGTGCGAATTGTTCCGCTGCTGCCCGAGACGGGTTCAAGCGCCGAAAAGTAAAGCGCCGCCGCGAAGATCAAGACCAGCATCACCGTGTCGTAGACGCGCTCCAGCACGAGAATGGCGACCTGCGAGGTGATGGGGACGTCCGCTTTGCGCGCGATATAAGCGGGCCGCACGAATTCGCCCGGGCGCCCAATCAAATAAATCGAGCAGAAGCCCAGCACCTGCCCGACAAAGAGCATCCAGAGCGAACTTTTCCTGATGGGTTCGAGGAAGGCTCCCCAGCGATAGGCGCGGATGACGTAACTGGAGATCGTCGCCGCCACCGCCGCCAGCAGGTACGCCGGACTGGCGTGCAGCAGGAGCGCCCAGAGGCGAGCGCCGCTGAACTGGCGCCATTCCGGGCTGCGGCTCAGGTTCAACACGATCAGGCCCAGCACCAGCGCCATCACGCCAAACCAAAGCCATTGCTTTTGATTCTTCGTCATGAATGCACGTGCCGGACTGCCGCCGCCAAGCTATCCGAAGGCGCGCGCCGAAGTCAAGCAAACCGGGCGCGCCGGCATCTGGCTGGCCGTGGCATGGCCGTCCCGGCGATGCACCACGGGCAGGATGCCCGTGCCACGATGCAGGCGAGACGCTGGCGGCCCCGATACCATCTTCGCACTTGCACTGGCCGCCGGATTGGGATAAGCAAGGAGCGCTCCGAAAAGCGTTCATGGAAAGGGAGGCATTATGAAGAGGCTTCGATTCTTGGCCCTGATGGGCCTGCTGCTGGCCGTTCCCGCTCCCGCCGAGGAACCGGCACAGCCCAAGGAATACAAGGCTCACGTCACCGGCTACGCGCACATTGACATGGCGTGGCTCTGGCGCTGGGAAGAATCCACGTACGACATCATGTTCAACACCTTTCAGAATCAACTGAAGCTGATGGAGCTCCATCCCGAGTTCACCTTCGCGCAGGACCAGGCGGTGGTGTACGAAATAATGGAGAAGTTCTACCCGGAAATCTCCCAAGGCATCCGGCAGCGGGTGCGAACCGGTCAATGGATTCCGGTGTCCTCCACCTGGTCGCAAACGGACGAGAACATGCCGGACGGTGAATCGCTGGTGCGGCAGTTTCTCTACGGCCAGAAGGCCACCAGGGAAAGATTCGGCCGCTACGTGCGCGTGGCGTGGCAGCCCGACGTCTTCGGCCATCCGGCCTCCATGCCGCAGATCGCGCGCAAAGCCGGAATCGAGTGGTACTTGTTCGGCCGGCCGCAAGTTCCCAGCCGCCCGCCCATCTTCTGGTGGCAAAGCCCGGATGGCAGCCGCGTACTCGGCTACAACCCGCCGGGATGGTACACGCAAGAAGTGAATCATGAGAATTTCACCGTCAAGCTGAGGAACGAAGCCGATCGCGCCGGCGTGAAGGACATGCTGGTGCTGTTCGGCCAGGGCGACCACGGCGGCGGGCCCAATCCCAACGACCTCGCCCATCTCGCGGCCCTGCGCAGTTCTCCCCACGATGTGCAGATTAAGTTTACCAACGTGGAGAATTACTTCGAGCTCCTGCTGGCCGGCAAGCAGGACTTCCCCGTCTGGGCGCGCGAGCACAATCCGGTATTTGAGGGCTGCTACACCACCCAGGTCGAGATGAAGCGCAATAATCGCCAGGCGGAGCAATTGCTGCTCGCCGCCGAGAAGATGTCGGAGTGGGCGCGCTTCGGCAACTACCGCGACTACTTCCCCAGCCGTGACCTGGGCGAAGCGTGGAAGCTCGCGCTGCTCAACCAGACGCACGACCTGCTGCCCGGCTCGGGCATCGGCCCCATTTACAAGGACGCGGCGAAACAGTACGACGAAATCTTCGAGCGCGGCCAGCGCGCGCTTACCTTCTCGCTTCAGTCGCTGGGCCTCCAGCTCGATACGCGCGGCGACGGCATTCCGCTCGTGGTCTATAACACGCAATCCTGGGATCGCACGGAATGGGTCACGGCGGAAATCGCCGGCCTCGCGCTGCCCCGGCAGATGGTCGCCCGGGCCGGTGACGAAGTCGTGCCGGTGCAAATTCTCAAACCCGCCGCGCGCGACGGCGCGCGCGAGCACGCCACCATCGCCTTCGTCGCCTCCGTTCCGCAGATGGGACTCAAACTTTATCGCATCCTTCCGGCACCCGCCGCGCCCCCGCCGCCGGCCGTTCAGGCCGGCCTCAAACCGCGGCCGTTTCTTGAAAATGAATTTTTGCGCGTGGAAGTGAATCCGGCCACCGGCAACATCGCGCGCGTGTACGACAAGCAGGCCCAGCGCGAAACGCTGCGTGAAGGTGGCGCGTTTCTGGTGGCGCTGGAAGACACCGCCGAGCAGGCCCGAAAGGATCCCAGCTATGTGGGCTCCGCCTGGAATCTCGGCCTGACGGGCGTGAAGTGGGACATCAACAAGCCCGAGCGCATCGAGGTGACCGAGTCCGGCCCGGCGCGCGCCACGCTGCGCGTCGTGCGCCGCTTCCGCGATTCCATCTTCACGGAAGAAATCAGCCTCACCGCCAGGGTCCCGCGCGTCGATGTCAAATCGAGCGCCGACTTCTACGAGCGCAGCACCTTCATCAAAGCGGGATTCCCGGTGGCCGTTGCGGGCTCGCTCGCCACTGAAATTCCGTACGGCGTTCAGGAACATCCGCAAACGGGCCAGGAAACGGTGATGGGCAAGTGGGTGGATATTTCCGACTCCAGCTACGGCGTGGCGATTCTGAACAACGGCCGCCACGGCTTCGACGCGCAGGACAATACCATCCGGATTTCCGTGATTCGCGGCCCCTGGGGGCCCGACCCGCGCGCCGACGAGGGTCATCACGCCTTCGGCTATGCCATCTATCCGCATCGCGGCGGCTGGCGCGAGGGCAAAGTGCAACGGCAGGCGCTCAGTTTCAACGCGCCCCTGCTGGCGTTACAGGAACCCGTCCACCACAGCCCGCAGGAACAGTGGGCGGGCAAGAGCGGCGGCCTGCCGTCGCCCACTTCGTTCATCAAGGTCGCAAGCGACCACGTTCTGCTGACCGCCATGAAACAGATGGAAGGCTTCTACGATACCGACGCCATTCTTCGGTTCTATGAGAGTGAAGGCCGCGAAGGCAATGTCGCGATCGAGTTGCCGTTCAGGGTGAAAGCTCTGGAGACCGATCTGCTGGAGGAAACCATCGCGCCCGTAGGCGAAGGCGCCAAGATTGAGTTCCGCATGAAGCCGTGGGAAATCAAAACCCTGCGCCTGACGCGGGCGCAGTAAGAATGGGATTTCCCCACCCTCGCCCAAACCGGGAGAGTGCGGCACGCGGCACACGTCCTCGCAAGAACGCCGTGCGGTGAGTCAGTCCCCCCGAACGAGGGCAAGTTGGACCGTCGGCTGACGGACTGCATTCCAGTGCAAACTGTCCGGGGATCTCTAACCAAGTTCAGTTAATGACCTATACTGATTACTGCAACGTTAAGGCGGCCCTCGTCACGAGCAAGAAATCAATCCCGGCATAGAGACCACAGCTTGCGCTGCGGTTCATTCTGCTACAATGGGCGCGCTTTGGCGGGGGCGGGAACCGAGGCTCGCTGCCCGCGGTTGCGTGGGTGTGCGCATGAGGTCCGGTGGACGCTGATCGGGAAATGATCAAGCGATGTCTGGAGGGCGATGACAGCGCCTGGGCAGCGCTACTTCAGACGCACGCGCGCAAAGTCTATAACCTCTGCTACCGTTTCACGGGGCGTCCGACGGAGGCCGAGGACCTGACACAGGAAGTTTTCATCAAGATCTTCCAGACGCTCAAGACATTTGATCCGGCGCAGGCGGCCTTCAGCACCTGGCTGAACCGGATCGCGCGCAATCACCTGGTGGACCATTACCGGCGCACGAAGAAGGACCGGGTGACGGACTCGATCGACGACGAGGTGGGCGGCATCGAGGACAAGCCCAGCGCCAGCGAAGGCCCGGTGGCGCATGTCGAGGCCCGCGAGCGGAAGGAACTCTTGCAGCGCGCCTTGGAGAAGCTCTCCCCCGACTTGCGCGAGGCGGTGGTGCTGCGCGACCTTCAGGACCTGGATTATGCCGAGGTCGCCCAGGTGCTGGGGGTGCCGGAGGGGACGGTCAAATCCCGTATCAACCGGGGAAGATTGGAACTTGCAAAGGTCCTGAAACGTATGGAACAAGTGAAGGGGTTCCCGCCGGGGAAGCAGGCGGGAGGCGAGCCATGACGCACCTGGAACTGGAAAACCTGGCGAGCGATTACCTGGAAGGGCAACTCGATGCGGCTCAACGAGTTACGGTCGAGGCTCACCTTCAGGATTGCACCTCTTGCCGCGAGCTGATCGCCGACCTGAAGCGCGTTTTCGAACTGACCCGGGCGGCCGAAGAGCTGGAGCCCGCGCCCTGGCTGATTTCCAAAATCATGCTGGCCACGGTGGGCGAGCGGAAGCCCACCTGGCAGGAGCGTCTGGCGGCATTTTTGCGTCCGACCCCGCAACCGCGGGTCGCCTATATGATTGCCATGGCCATCTTCTCGATCTCGGTCATCATCAGCGCTGCGGGAATTAATCTTCGCAACGCCACGGTGGCGGATCTGAACCCGGTTCGCTGGCTTTACCAGGCGAACCGCTCCGGTCAGTTGCTGTTCGCCCGCGCCGAAAAGTTCTACTACGATCTGCGGATCGTCTACGAAATCGAATCCCGCTTTCGCCAGCTTCGGCCGCAGGAAGAGAGGCAGGAAGAGGAAGAGCCTCAGCCCAAGAGCAATCCCGGCGGCTCGACGGAGCGGACCGCCCCGGGCAAGACCCAACTCGCCGCCGCGCCGCATTCCAGTTTGCAGGTCGCCGAATCCATCCCGCTGGCCTCTCGCTGGGCCGCCCAGACAAGGAGCACTTCCCGATGAAATGCGCCAACCACGTCGAAGTTGATTCCGTTGCGTTTTGCGGTTACTGCGGCAAGCCGCTGTGCGGCGAATGCCGCAAGGAAGTCCGCGGCACCTCCTACTGCGAAAACTGCCTAGCCGATCGCCTCCAGCCCGCCCAGCCGGCCGCGGCCGACGCCGGTCCGCCGGGCGCCCCCAACCCTGGTCTGGCGCTGGCCTTGGGCCTGATCCCGGGCGTCGGTGCCATCTACAACGGCCAGGTGATGAAGGCGATCGCCCAGGTGCTGATTTTCGGCTCGCTCATCGGCATGGGCGACCGCGTCGGAGGTTCGGCCGAAGGGCTGTTCGGGCTGGCGACGGCCGCCTTCTATTTCTACATGGTAATCGATTCCTATCAGACGGCCAAGCGCAAGAAGATGGGCCTGCCCGTGCAGGAGTGGTTCGGCCTGGGTAACACGAAGCTGAACGCGCCGGTGGGCGCCGCCGTGCTGATCGGTCTGGGCGTGCTCTTCCTGCTCGACAACCTGGGCGTGCGCGTCTTCCCGATCGTTGGCCGCTTCTGGCCGGTAGGACTGATTGCCGTGGGCGTGCTGATGCTGCGCAAGCGCCTGACGAACGGCGATACGCCGGAACCACCCCGGCCGGGGCCGGGAACTTTCCCCGGCGGACCGCAGACGATGTAAGGGATTGATGAACCAAGAACGAAAAGCAACGCCATTCGCGGAAGGATGAGAGTTGAAAGCTGACAGCCACGAGAGAGGCGAAGCATCATGAGCGTACCCGGCTACAAACGCGGATCGATCTTCTGGGCACTGACGCTGATTGCGGTAGGGGGACTCTTCCTCTATCAGAACTTCAATCCGGACCTTCGCCCCTGGCACCTCATCGCCAAGTACTGGCCGGTGATGATCATCTTCTGGGGCCTCTCGAAGCTGATGGATTACCACCAGGCCACGCAACACCCGGAAACGGCTCCGCCCCCTCTCTTTTCCGGCGGCGAAGTTCTGCTGCTGCTGCTGGTCCTGGCCTGCGGAACGGTCATCAGCCGCCTGGTGCTGCACCCCATGCGTGACTGGCCACGTTCCTTCGGCATTGACCTCGATTCCGATTTCCTGATGAATACCTATTCCTACCCGGAAACCATCACCGTTCCGGCCAAAGCGGAAATCCGCCTGATGATCGAAGACCAGCGGGGCGATATCGAAATCCACGCCAGCGATCAGCCCGCCATCGAGGCCATCATTAAACGCGAAATCAAAGCCGCGAACGAGGCCGAAGCCAAAAAGGTCAACGACCAGCTCAAGGTGGAGATCGTGGAGGAAGCTGGAATCTTCGTGGTGCGCTCCAATCGCAGTTCGCTGCCCAACGAGGGGCGCGCGGCGCGCGTGGACCTGGTGCTGCGCGTGCCCCAAGCCACCTCCGCCGAGCTGCAGACGGAGCGTGGCGACGTCACCCTGGACGGTCTCAAGGGCGATCAGAACGTGACGGCGCGGCGCGGTGAAGTCCGCATCAGCAACGTGGAAGGCCTGGTACGCGTGCACAAGTCGGGCGGCACGGCCAGCCTGCGCGACATCAAGGGCAGCGTGGAGGTGGACGGACGCGGCGAGGACATCGAAATAACCGGGGTGACCGGGGTCGCGACGGTGAACGGCGAGTACACGGGTAACCTGACGTTTTCCAATATCGGCCAGACGCTGCGGTTCAATTCGGCCCGCACCAACCTGACGGCTCAGCGGCTGGCGGGCCGCCTCAGCATGGAACGCAGTTCGCTGGAAGCGCGCGGCGTGGACGGGCCCTTCGAGGTCTCCACCCGTCACAAGGACATCAGCCTCGCCGAATTCAAGCACAGTCTCAGGATCGTCACCAGCGGGGACGTCCGCCTCGAAACCCACACGCCGCCCACGCAGTCCATCGACGTCGAGGTGCGCAAGGGCGACATTGAACTGGCGCTGCCCGCAAAGTCGAATTTCCGCATCGACGCCGCCTCGCGCCATGGCGAAGTGCGCTCGGATTTCACCGGTCCGAACCTCCGAATCGTGTCCGAGGGAGAATCCCCCTCGATGACGGGAGCCATCGGCCAGGGAGGGCCCCTCATCCGTTTGACCAATTCCTACGGGACCATTTCACTGGTGCGCTGGGGCCAGCACCAGGCTGCAGGCGACGAGGTCGCAGCTCCTGCCCCGCCGGAAGCGCCCACGGCCCCCGCGCTGCCCAAGCCCCCTTCCCCACCACGGGCACCGGTGGCACCCAAACCCCCTGCGCCTGCACCGGCAGAGGGCGGGAAATCGTCCACCGTCCGCTCTCGCGGCCACGACACACTGTTCCACGCGCAAGTCTCCAGCATGATTCGAGTGATGACCTGCTTGAAAGACTTGTAACCCGGAGGGTGCAGGCATCGTGGGGAAGGGTGCCATTCACCACCCGAAGCTGTTGCCGTGAGTCTGCAGCGGGGGTACAGACGAAGCGCCGTCCTTCCGGGCAGCAGGCCGGGCTCCCGGTGTAGTCAGGACTCCATTGTCCGCTCGAGTCAGGCAGACACTCTTTCCAGCGTCTCAAAGAACTCCGGAAATGAAACGTCCACGCAGCCGCTGTCTTTGATGACGGTGGTCCCTTCGGCGACAAGACCGGCGACGGCAAACGCCATGGCGATACGATGGTCGCCGTAGGTTTCAATCTCCGCGCCGCGCAATCTCTGCCTGCCTGCCACGCGCAGGCCGTCGGGAAACTCCTCCACCTCGGCACCCATCCGTTTCAGGTTTTCCGCCACCACGGCAATGCGGTCGCTCTCCTTGACGCGCAGCTCCGCCGCGCCGTGGTAAGTCAATCCGTTCTCAGTCTGCGTGCCGAAGACGGAGAGGACGGGCAATTCGTCAATCAATCCCGGAACCATCGCGGCGGGGATTTCCCCGCCCCGCATCCGGCCCGGCTCGACGTGCAGGTCGCCCAGCAGTTCGCCGTTGAGCATCTCGACGTTGAGCACCTTGACGCGCCCGCCCATCGCCGCCAGCACATCGAGAATCGCCGTGCGGGTGGGATTCAGCCCGACGTTGTGAATCGTCAGGTTCGACTCCGGCACCAGCATTCCCGCCACCAGGAAGAACGCGGCGGAAGAAATGTCGCCGGGAACGTAAAACTTCTTCCCCTCCAGGCGCACGCCGCCGCGCACCGCGATGGTGTGATGATGGCGTCCGATGTCCGCGCCCATCTGTTCCAGCGCAATTTCGGTGTGGTCCCGCGTGGCGGCGGGCTCGACCACTTCCGTCTCGCCTTCGGCATAAAGACCCGCCAGCAGCACCGCCGATTTCACCTGCGCGCTCGCCACCGGAAGCTGGTAACGAATCGGCTTCAGCGCTCCGCCTTCAATTTCCAGAGGCGGCAACCCGCCTTCCGCCGAAGTGATCCTGGCGCCCATTTGGGTCAGAGGCGCGATGACGCGCTTCATGGGCCGGCGCGAGAGCGAGGCGTCGCCGAACATCACCGACTTAAACGGCTGGCCGGCCAGAATCCCCGCCAGCATGCGCATCGTCGAGCCCGAATTCCCGGCATCGAGCCGGTCACCCGGCGCTTTCAGGCCGTGCAGGCCCGCCCCCTGAATGGTGACCGTATGGCCCTGGCGCTCGATCTTAACCCCGAGCTTCGCCAGGCACCCCAGCGTGCTCTGGCAATCGGCGCTGGAGGCAAAAACGTGGATTTCCGTCGGCCCTTCGGCAATCGCTCCCAGCATGGCGTAGCGGTGCGAGATGGACTTGTCACCCGGCATCTGAATGCCGCCCTCGAGTTTCCGCGCCGCCTGGATCTTCTTCGTCTTGGTCGAGCTGAAAAGTCCCATGGTACCTTTCCGGGCGAGCTACTTGGGCACGATTTCGATGAGCGTGTGTCCGAAGGCGGGGATCGTCACCTCCGCCTCAATCGTAGCCCCGTGCCGGACGGATTGACCCGTCACCTGGTAATCCCTCTCGGCCTCGAGGCCGAAGCGTTCCAGGTCAATCCTCACGCGGCGCGTCGTGGCCCGGTCCTCGAGATGGAAGCAGTTGACCACCGCCGACGAATGGTGCGGATGCCGGTGCAGGTGCGTCAACTCGTCAATGCCCCAGAACGTTCCCGCCGCGAAGAAGGGCTTGAGCCGGCGGTAGTCCGCCATCGCCTGCTTGTGCGCGGCGCGAACCCTTTCCTCCGGGTGCGTGCCGCCGATGCCCAGGTGGCGGCAGGTGGAGATGTTCCACCACAGCATCAGCGCGTGCTCGTTGTCCTTGCGGAGATCAATATGGATATACAACGGCATGGAATATGCAAGATTATAATAATATAGCGCCATACTGTGTCCGCCCACCAGGTCGGTCATAGGGTCCCACATCAACTCGAAAGCCCACACCGTGTCGAACCCGCGCCCGCGAAGGGGCGCTTCCGGCTCGCCGTCGCCGTGACCGAAGTAGAGCGGCACATAGCGCAGGTGGGTTCCGCCCAGCAACTGGTCGTGCATCTCAATCAGCACCTCGGGGAATTTGTCATGCACCATCTGCGCCAGCCGGTTGGTGGCCACGACGTGATCGTGCCGGCGCGAGGGAAGGGGATGCCCGTGCGCCGGGTCCCAGCACTCGCCGTTGAACTGGGTGCCGTCGAACATGAAGAACTTCGCGCCGCCCGCGGCCAGAGCCGCCAGCCGCCGGTTCGTCTCTTCCAGGTATTGTTTCGACGCGCCGCAGAGCGACAACGCGACGCGCGTGCCGTCGCGGTTCATGCGATCCATGTCGCGCGAGTAGGTTGTGGGGTTGCACCAGCCGGAAAGCGGCGTGTGCAGCGAAAGGCTCAGGTGGTAATCCCGGCGCAGCATGGTGCTGAAGTCCTCGATCGTGCCGAGGCGCGAGCTGTCCCAGATCTTCGAGGCGAAGCGCGTGTCCCAGCCCGGATCGAGATAGAGGGCCTCGCAGCCGATGGCCTGCGCTTTGGCGGCCTCCTCCTTCATGTCGGCGAGCGTGTAGTATTTCGCGCGGTTCTCGGGCAAGTCCTGGCCGCCCATACTGATCCACCAGAGTTTGTTGTCGTACAGTTCGTTCCAGTGGGCGGGCGGATCGAAATCCTTCGGGCATCCGTGGCCGCGCTCTTCCATCTCGCGGCGGAAAACGTAAAAACCCTCCTCCAGGCCGCCGTCGAACGCGGTAAGGCGCGTCACGCCAAAAGGGTGCGATTGGCCCGGCGCGATCGAAACGCCCGGCTCGGGATCGCCCTCATAAATTCCAAAACCTCCCCAGCGCAATCCAACCCGGTCGCCGCCCAGGGGCACGCGGTCGAGCACGGCCCACTCCATCGCGTCGGGGCTGTACTTCGTAATCAAATAACCTCGTTTCCCGTCTGTCAGAACCCAGCCTTCCGAAGCGTACTGCCAGAACTGCGTCTCGATCCATCCGCCCTCGAAGATCTTGGGAATGGTGACCTCACCCCAGGCGAAGGTGGTGATGTCAGACCGCAGGATGGACTTGCGCGGCTCGGACAGAACCTGGGCCACCGTGTAATCGGCGTACTGGGTGCGATTCCCGTGGGGCTCGCGACGAAAAGGCACCGCCGTGAACTTGAAATCCGACAGCGGGCCGGTGACTTTTCCCCCGCGAAGCGTCAGCGGGAGAACCAGACCGCAGCGCGCTTCGGGCAGATTCAACCGGTTTTGCGAGCGATTGGTTAACGTAATCCACTCTTCGATCCAAGGCTGATCGGCAGGAACCACATACTCATGGACCACCGCAATGCCTTCGGGCGAAGTTGCACTGACCGAGAAGCTTCCGCCTTTTGCAGGTCGTGCCACGACATCCGAGAACGTCAGTTTGGCAAACGAGTGACTGTACAACCCGTCCGCAAGCGGCAGAGCGTTTCGTAAATCGGTGAGGCGCGTCCTCAGTCCCCCCTCAACAGAAATCTCCAATCGGAACGCACCTCCGGAAGTGATCACCGCCTGGGAGGCAGCGACTCCCACGCCATGTGCGCCCATCGCTGCTCCACCCGCGGCCAGCAGTGCAGCATCGCGAAGGAATTTCTTACGCGAAATCTTCGATGTCCCGTCTGCCAAAGCGCACCTCGATCTCAAAAATCAAACATGTATGTGTATTTTGCCAGAAGGGCCCGGGCCATGGTTCTGCGGTAGGGAGGCGGCAGCAGCCCCCCCGGATCGTTTGGCTCATACCCCAGGGTATCGAACCGGCTGTTATATACAATGAAAAGCCCCGTGTTGGCCATGCGAATCAGGGCGTAGCGGATGTTCACGCCCACCTGGCGCGTGGTGCTGTTGTACTGAATGAGCGATTGAAGATAACTCTTGGGCGTAAACGAGTAAGTGAATTGAAGGATGGCCAGGTCGGTCGCGAAATCCCCCACGGGCAATTCGACGTTGTTGCGGATGTAACGGGCCGACAGCAGGTAACGATAACCGGAGCGCATTCCCGCGCCCAGCGTCAGCGTCTGGATGCGCCCCGAGTAGAAGGCGCCCCAGGCGTAGTTGAAGTTCCCGTAAAGCCGCGCGCTGGGGTCCGAGTTGGCGTAGGCTGACCAGTTGGCAAATGAATATTTCCCCACAGGCAGAGTCACGCCCGGAGTGATTTCAAACGGACGGAAGAGCTGTTCGAAGTTCTCATTGTAGGCGAGCCCGGCCTGACTGCCGTTATTGAAATCAATGCGGAAGTCGCTGTGCCGGAAGCCGGATTCCTGCTCGCCGTTGAAGCGGTAATAGCCTTCCCAGTGGTGATGCGGCCAGAAGCGGCGGATGTAGCGGCGGTTGCGCGGGCGCGGGCTGGCGAAGATGCCGTAATTAGGCCGGCGATAGCCGACGCGCCGCACGAAGCCCACCTGGGGATTGAAATCTTCCCCCAGTTGGGTGTAACCGCCCTCCACGCGCCACAGGTCGGTGTTATAGAGGACGGAGGTGCTTGCGGCGTAGTCGTTTCCGGTCCTGCCGGGCGTCTGCGTCCGCCCTGCGTAGTTGAACCAGGTGAAATGGTCGCCCAACCCAAGGTTGGCGTCGAGGGCATATGTCTGGTTGGAATGGTACAAATCGGCGCGCGATCCCGTGGGCGATTTATTGATGGCCAGCGCTCCCACCGAACTGCGTTTGCCGAATTCGCGGGACAGCCGCGCCACGGTGAAATTATTGCCCGGCGCCACGCCCAGGACGGGTCCGGTCTGCATATTAAGCAGGCCGATGTTATAGCGGCCTTGCTTGCCTGACAGCCGCACACCGCCCTGAATGGGGATTTGCGCGCCGCTGGAATCGATGCCGATGCGGCGGCTGAAAAAGAACTCCACTTCCTGCGGCGTGCCGACCGTAAAGTAGCCGGAGTTCTCCAGGAAGAAGGGGCGCTTTTCGGGAAAGAAAAGATCGAAGCGCGTCAGGTTCACCTGCTCCTCGTCCACTTCCACCTGGGCAAAATCGGTGTTCAAGGTGAAATCGAGCGTCAGGCTGGAGGTGAGCGTGTACTTCCCGTCGAACCCCACTTCGGGATGGTATTTCTTCACCGCCGGATCGCGCGAGTAGTCCTGCTGGATCCCTCCCAGAATAAAGGGAACGATTTGAAGGCTGCGGTGGAACTTCGCTTCCACGCCGCTCAGATCTCCGGCGAGCGAGACGCGCTGGATGTCGAAGGCGCGCGGCACCGGCGACCAGAACGACTGCTCGTTCTTGCGCCGCAGATTGCGCATGAAGTTGACGCCCCAGGCCTGGTGGCCGCCCGATTCGAAGCGAAGCGTCTTGAGGGGGATCTCGAACTCAGCCTCCCAGCCGCGTTCCGTGATCTGTGTCTTAACGCGCCAGACACCGTCCCAGTTGAGATTGAAGGAGGAAATCCCGCCCGCCTGCGCTCCCGCCATGCCGGTGCCTCCGCTCTGGCCGGCGCGGGGCGGGCTGCCCAGCTGGCGCGACTGCCCGCCGTGCACAATCTGCGCGTCATATTCGATGCCGGAGGCGGTGGTGGCGAAGATGTACCCGTTCTGATCGTCGTTGTAGGTGTCGAGCAGGATCTGGAAGGCGTCGGTCTGCTCGAGCGCGCCGTCGCGACGGCCCTGGGTGGACACGATCGCGGACGGATCAGAGTCGAAGCAGATCACAGCGAAGTAAAGTATATCCTGGGTATAACCGATGCGGACTTCGGTAGGCTCGGAGGCGGGCTGCCCCTCCTGCGGCAGTTGCTGGATGAATCCCTTGGCCGGCTCAAACTGCAGCCAGCTGTCATCGACCCGCCCGTCCAGATTCGGCGGCGCGCTGAGGCGGTGAGCCCGCACCGTTCGCGGCGATTCCGCGAGGCCGTTCTGCGCCGGGAGGGGCTGCGAACAAAGGATGGCGAGCAGCAGGGCTCCCAGCACAGCGGCCCCCGCCGGTGGATGCAGCGCACACCTTCGCCCGGAGGTGATGAATCCCTTTTCCATGAGAGGGGTTCCGGAAGATCGTCCAACGCCATGCGGCGCGCAACACCGTCAGCAAGGCGTGCGCCTGTGGGCTTTCACTGGACTCACGGAATTCTGAACGCGAACAAGCCTGTAAGCCGAATTCTGTGTCCCGTCCCGCGGAGCGGGACAGGGCGGCGACCATTCTTCTAGGTCCGGCATTGCTGCCGGACTCCAGCGACCTACCCGAGAGTTCGCCCCTGTAACGGCGGTCTCTGACCGCCGGCCTCTCCTCGTGCAGAGAACCCGTCGCGCCAGGCGGCGGTCAGAGACCGCCGCTACAGGGATTGCGGAGCGGGCCGCTCCTGCTCTCCTATTTGGTCTTGCTCCGTGTGGGGTTTACCCTGCCCCAGGTGTCGCCACCCGGGCGGTGCGCCCTTACATTAAGTCCGATTCATCGGACCGCACCTTTTCACCCTTACCCCGATCAACCACATCGGGGCGGTATGTTTTCTGTGGCACTTTCCGTGGCGTCGGCGTACGCCCCGATGAGGTCGGGGATCCCCCGCCGCCCCTCGCTGTTAGCGAGCACACTGCCCTGCGGAGTTCGGACTTTCCTCTCCCCCGCCCATGCCAGCCCCGATGCAATTCATCGGGACGCTCGGGCGGGGCAGCGATCGCCCGGCTTGCTCGCGCAAATTCCATGATAGTCTCGTAGCCGGCGGTGGTCAAACCCCTTCCCCGCCAGACGAGGGCTGGATGAACCGATTCCCCTATTTCGCCCGCCGTGCCCACCGGATTCTGACGCTCCAACTCCGGCCTGCAGCGGCGCCAGGATTGCTGACCGCGGCATTCGTCTTGTTGGCGAACCTGGCCGTCCTTGCCCAGGCCCCGCCACCGGCCCAGGATCAGGCGGACGAGGTTTTGAGGGAAATGAGCCAGATCACCGGCCTTCCCATCAAAGCTCCTGTCAAGAAGAAGGTTCTCAGCCGCGAGGGAATCCGGATATTTCTGGAAGAGACGCTGGCCGTTGAATACCCACCGGAACAGATCCGCAAACAGGAAGTAACGCTCAAAGCCTTCGGGCTGGTTTCGCGCGATTTCAACTTGCAGGAGTTCCTGCTGGCCTTCTACACGGAGCAGGCGGCCGGCGTCTATGATCCGCGCTCCAAAACCATGTTGATTGCCGACTGGCCTGCCCCAGACATGCAGCAGTTAGTGCTGGCGCACGAACTGACGCACGCCTTGCAGGACCAGAATTTTGACCTGACCACCTTTATTCACGCCGAGCGCGAAAACAACGACGCCTCGGCGGCGCGCCAGGCGGTGATGGAAGGCCATGCCACTGCGGCCATGATGCAGCGGGTCCTGGCCGGCGCGCCGCTCGCCGCCCTGCCGTCGCTCCAGTCGATGCTGGAAGGGGTCATTCGCCAGCAGTTCGCGGAGTTTCCGGCGTTCAGCCGCGCGCCCTACTTCTTCCGCCTGGAAGCACTCTTCCCTTACATTCACGGCCTTGGCTTCATTCAACAGGCCCTCCAGGCGCGGGGCGGGTGGGAAAACCTCGGACAGGTCTTTCAGAACCCTCCTACCCAGACGCGCCAGATTTTCCAACCCTCACTCTATCTGATTGACCAAGCACCCGAACGAATAACGCTGCCTCGGCCGCCGGTGCTGGAGAGCGCCGCCGGGCTTCGCCGCGTGGACGAAAACTCCCTGGGGCAGCTGGGTACCATGGCGTTGCTGGGACAGTTGATTTCGGAAGAGGAAGCGAAGGCGCTGGCGCCCCACGCCCTAGCCGACCGTTACATCGTCTACGAGGATCGCGCCCGCGGAAGTTATGCCCTGCTTTCGCGCTCGCGCTGGAGCGGCGCGGAACCGGCCCTCGCCTTCTTCCGCCACGCGCACACCATCGTGTCCAAGAAATACCCCGAACTCGCGCCCGACTCGCGTTCCACCACCGACCTCTTCATCGGTTCAACCCGCGCCGGAATGGTGATCCTCCTCCGCCAGGGCAACGAGTGCCGCTGGGCCGAGGGCGTCCCACCGAATCAGACAGAGGTTATCTTAAAGTGGCTGGAGTCGATGTAGCCTTCGAAAGGGTATTCAACGTCTTCCCGATGCTCCCCAGGCTACTCACTCCCTTGCGGCTCTGGGTTCACCGCGAACCCTTGAATCCTTCGCGCGAGTCGCGCGCTAATTCCCCAGAAGGGCCTTCAGGGCCGCCTCGTCCAGCGTCTGGATACCGAGCGATTTTGCCTTTTCAAGCTTCGAGCCCGCGTCGGCACCGACGACAACATAATCGGTCTTCCTGCTGACGGAACCCGTGACCCGGCCGCCGGCGTTTTCGATCAGGCGCGTCGCTTCCTCGCGGGAGAGCGTGGGCAGCGTGCCGGTCAAAACGAACTGTTTTCCGGCCAGCGCGCCTCCGGGCTGTCGGATCTTCTTCTGCTCGAACTGCAGGCCTGCCTTCCGCAATTTCTCGATGACTTCGCGATTGCGCTTCTCCCCAAAAAACTCGCGAATCGCCTCCGAGACGCGCGGTCCGACCTCCTCCACCTGCAGCAATTCCTCATCGGTGGCTTCGGCCAGCTTGTCGAGCGATCCAAAGTGATTCGCCAGCAATTGGCCGGTCCGTTCTCCCACGAAGCGGATTCCCAGGGCGAAAATGAGCCGTGCCAGATCCACCTTCTTGCTCTTTTCGATCTCGTCGATGAGGTTCTGCGCGGATTTATCGGCCATGCGGTCGAGCCCGGCCAGTTGCGCATGGCTCAGCTTATAGAGATCGGCCACATCGCGCACCATTCCTTTGTCCACCAGCTGGTCCACGATCTTTTCGCCCAGGCCGTCAATATTCATGGCGCGGCGGCCGGCGAAGTGCAGCAGCGATTCCTTCAGGCGCGCCGGGCAGGCGGCATTCACGCAGCGGTAGGCGACCTCGCCTTCGGTGCGATGCACTTCGCCCTTGCACACCGGGCAACGCTCGGGCATTTGAAACCGGCGGCCGTCTTCTGCCGGCTTCACGACCTTCACGACCTGGGGGATCACTTCGCCGGCGCGCTGGATGAGGACCGTGTCTCCAATGCGGACGCCGAGCCGCTCGACCTCGTCCATGTTGTGCAGTGTGGCATGGCTCACGGTGACGCCGCCCACGTCCACCGGCTCGAGATCGGCCACCGGCGTCAGCGTTCCCGTGCGCCCCACCTGCGCGCGGATGCCGAGCACGCGCGTGGTGGCCTGGCGTGCCGGATATTTGAAGGCCACCGCCCAGCGCGGCGATTTCGCGGTCGAACCCAGTTCCTCCCACAGGCGGGTGTCGTTCACCTTGACGACGATACCGTCAATTTCGTAGTCGAGCGAATCGCGCCGCTCGCTCCACGTGTCGATATAAGCCAGCAGGTCGTCCAGCGAACGGCAGAGTTTCCAGTTCGGATTAACCTTGAAGCCGAGGGCGCGCAGCGCCTCGAGCGTCCTGGCATGTTCGGCGAACGGCACGCGCCCGCCCGCCAGCAGCGCGTAAAAATACATATCGAGTTTGCGGGAAGCGGTCAGGCGCGGGTCCAACTGGCGCATCGAGCCCGCCGCGGCATTGCGCGGGTTGGCGAAGCGCGGCTCGCCGGCCGCCTCGCGCTCGGCGTTGGTGCGCTCGAAGGACTGCAACGGCATGATGACTTCCCCGCGCACCTCGAAGTCCGCCGGGAGCCCGAGCTGTTTAAGCTTTTCCGTATCCGTTCGCAGGGGCACGGAACGGATGGTCCGGACATTGGTGGTCACGTCTTCACCCGTTGTGCCGTCGCCGCGCGTGACGCCGTGGCGCAGAACGCCGCCCTCGTAGGTCAGCGCCATCGAAAGGCCGTCGAGCTTCAGTTCGGCGACGTACTCGACGGTCTCGCGCCCCGAGAGTTCGCGCACCCGGCGGTCGAAGTCGCGCAGTTCGTCTACGGAGTAGGTATTGTCGAGGCTGAGCATGGGCGCCGAGTGGCGGACCTTCGCAAACTCCTCGGCCGGCGCGCCGCCGACGCGCTGGGTGGGCGAATCAGGGGTGACCAGCTCGGGATGCTGCGCCTCCAGCTCCTGCAGGCGCCGCATCAGCCGGTCGTATTCCGCGTCGGAGATTTCCGGGTTGTCGAGCACGTAATAGCGGTGCTCGTGATAGCGAATCTCCGCGCGAAGCTTTTCGATTTCTTTGGCGATGTTCCTGGCCACGCGGACCCCGAGAAGGCGCTGAGATTATACCGCGCCGCGCGGTTCGCGAGACAACGCTCTCCGTTCCCTTGACATCCTACGAGCGAGGTTGCTAGGTTGAATCAGAAGGCGGGGAGGGATATGCATGGAACGTTTGCTGAATCTTGTCTTCATTTGCCTGGCGTCGCTCCCGATGATCTGGGCACCGGGTGCGATGGCGCAGACGGGCAAGCCGAAGCCGCCCGAGACGGCGCGCTTTGGAAATCCCGGGGGCACCGTCCGGAACCTGGAGGACCTCTTCTTCGGCGTGATTAAGACGATGGACAAGAAGGAAATCGTCCTGGAGAAGACCAAGTTCGGCACCGACCAGACCATCGTCCTGACCGAAAAGACGAAATTCGTCCGCGACGGGGCGCCCAGCAAGGCTGAAGACTTGAAAGTCGGCGAGCAGGTCTGGGTGCGCATGAAGCCGGACAAGAAGACCGGCGAGATGCGGGCCGAAGTTGTGCTGAGCGGCATCATCTCGCCGACCATCCGCAAGGATTAGCAAGACCAGCGGACCGTCCCTCCCGCCGGCCGCCGGCCGGCGGCACGCCACCCGGAAGGGTCCCGCGTCCCGGCTTGGCCCTTTACACTTCATCTCTCATCCTTCACACTTCTCGCTGCGTATCTGCCTTGAAAAAGACCACGCTGATTTACAACCCGGTGGCAGGCCGCAAGCCGGTGAAACGCGAGCGCCAGATTCGCGAGGCGGCTGAGATTCTCCGCGCGGCCGGGCTCGACCTGACGCTGACCGCGACCTCGGGGCCGGGCGACGCCACGCAACTGGCGCGGCGCGCAGTCGCCGGGGGGGCGGAACTGGTCCTGGTCTGCGGCGGGGACGGGACGGTCAACGAAGTCCTGAACGGCATCGTGCCGAGCAGCGCCACCCTCGGCATCTTCCCAGGCGGCACGGCCAACATCATCGGCAAGGAACTGCGTCTGCCGCACCATCCCCTGCGCGCGGCACGCGAGTTGCCCCGATGGACCCCGCGGCGGATCGCCCTCGGCCGCGCCACCTGGACCGACGCCTCCTCGGGCCAACCGCGCAGCCGCATCTTCATCAGCGTGGCCGGCGTGGGCTTTGACGCCTACATCGTGCGCAGCCTTTCGTGGTCGCTCAAAATGGGGTGGGGCGTGATCGGCTACGGGCTGGAGGCGGTGCGCCAGGCACTACGCTACTCCTTTCCCCGCTTTCATTTTGAATCGAATGGCCAGAAACGTGAGGCCACTTTCGCTGTCGTGCACCGCACCGGCCACTACGCGGGCTGGCTGCCGCTGGCACCCACGGCGAGCCTCTCCAAGCCCGACTTCACTGCCTGCCTGTTCAAGAGTACGAGCCGCGCACGCTATTTTGCCTATGCAGCCGCCGTCCTGACCCGCCAGCACCTGCGTTTCTCCGACGTCGAACTGGTAAGCGGCTACCGAGTCAGCTGCTCGGCCGTGGATGATCGCCACACCATCTACTTCGAACTGGACGGCGAACTGGCAGGTCAGCTTCCTGCCACGTTTGAAATTGTCCCTGATGCTCTGACCGTGCTGGCCCCCTGATCGAAAACCGAAAAACGACATGGGGCTCCCTGCTTCGCGCTAAGATGGGAGAAACCCGCCGATGATGGGTGGTGGCGTTTTTCGATTCTCTATTTTCGAGTTTCCCGCTCTTGGATAACCTCACGCACACACTCACGGCGGCCGCACTCAGCCACGCGGGCCTGAATCGCAAAACGCGATTTGCCACGCTGGCGGTTATTGCCGGGGCCAACCTGCCCGACGCGGACGTCGTCAGTTGGGCGCGCGGCACCGCCACCTATCTCTGCTACCACCGCGGGATCACGCACGCACTCATCGGTGTTGCCGTGCTGGGCGTTCTGGCAGGATGGGCAGTTCATGCGGTTGGAAGACACAAGGGCCGGAACAAGCAAGGGGTGGCATCGAACCTGAGATGGCTGGTCGTTTGCGGACTCGCCGGAAGTGCGAGCCATCTCCTTCTCGATTTCACCAACGCTTACGGCGTGCGGCCGTTTCTGCCATTCAGCAGCCGCTGGATGGCATGGGACATTATGTTCATTGTGGACCCGGTGCTTCTCTTCGTTCTGCTGATGAGCCTGGGGCTGCCGGCGCTGCTGCGGCTGATCTCGGAAGAAGTGGGCGGAGACAAACCGGCCTACCGAGCAGGAGCGCTGCTGGCGCTGGCTGCGATGGCCCTGCTGTGGGTGGTGCGGGACGCCTCGCATCGCCGGGCCGTTGCGCTGCTCGATTCCGTTCAGTTCGGGCGCGAGAATCCCCTCCGCCTTGGCGCGTTTCCCTCACCCGCCAATCCGCTGAGTTGGGTGGGCGTGGCGGAGACCGACACAGCGTTTTACGTCGTGCCGGTGAGAGTTTTGGACGACCATTTGAATACGGACACGGCCCGCGTCTTTCGCAAGCCGGAAAGCTCACCCGCTCTCGAGGCTGCCATGAGAACTTCCACGGGGAAAGTCTTCCTCGATTTCGCGCGATTCCCCTGGGGACAGGTCGAAACTTCGGAGGAGGGATACGAAGTCACGATACGCGACCTGCGGTTTGCCATGCCGGGCTCGGACCAGCCTCCGGGTTTTGTCGTGCGAGTGAGGTTAGGAAGGGATTTGAGCGTGAAGTCGGAAGCGTTCAGTTTCAGGTCGCCGCGGGGCCAAGCTAAACCGGAGAACTAGGCTCCCGATTCCGGCGAGGGCGGCCGGGAGATATCGCGCCCCACCAGTCTGCGGTAAACCATCGTCCAGGCCACCACCAGGCAGACCAGCACCAGCGAAGCCCAGAAAACATTCTGTTTCAGGTAGGCTTCCGCCTGCAGGCCGTAGCGCGCCCCCAGCAACGCCGCCGCGCCGAACCTCAGGCCGCGGCCCACGGCCAGAGCCAGTCCGAAACGGACGGGGTTCAAGCGTGCCGCCCCCGCCACCAGTAGAAACAGCTTGAACGGCGAGGGCGGCGGCAGGAGTGACGCCACCAGAAGCGAGACGAAGTCATTGCGTGCCAGCCATTGCCGAGCGCGCTGGGCCGCGGGCGAGGATTGCCTCTTCACGAAGAGTTTCGCGCCGCCCCGCGCCAAGCCGTACATCACGAAACATCCCGCCAGCGACCCCAGCGTCGAGGCGATGGCGTAGATCGCGGCGCGCGAGGGATTCTGCGCCGACAGATGGATCAGCACGAAATCGTTCAAGCCTGGCAAGGGAACAAAGGAAGAATCGAGAAATGAGATTCCCAGCAGTCCCCAGCCGCCGTAGAGCACGAGGACCTGTCCCAGTTTTGCGATGAACGATTTGAGGAAAGTCAAACGTTGATACCCGCCAACAAAGACCGCACTATTGTATTCACCGCACTCTCATCCGGCAACCCAAGGCCGGCGGGCAAACCGACGGGCATTCGCACGGAGGGCACGGAGGAAAGGTACGGCGACTGCCGGCGAGCACCGCCCTCACCAGATAGGCGGATCACTTGGCCGCGGCGCGCAGGCGGACCACCCGCAGGGCGCGGAGGGCTTCGGAGGCAACTTCGGCCTTTGAATCCTGCGACAATCTCTCGAGCGGCTCAATGCTCGAGGCGTCGCCGTTGTACATGAGAACGGTGCAAAGCTGGCGACGCACGTCCGCCTCGCGGTGGGTGGTGAAAGGATAGAGCCTCGCCAGCATGTCAGGCTTGCGGGTCAGTTCGATCAGGTAACTGCGCACCACGTCGCCGCGGAATCGTGCGCCGAGGCCGGTCACCAGGTCGCTCAGGTACGTCATCTCGCCCAGCGCGGTAATGGCGAACATCATGGCAAAGCGAGGCTCGGCGCTCTTCTCGCCGTTCACCGCTTTCTGAAGGTCGGGCAACCCCTGCGGGTCGCCGGCGCGTCCCAGGCCTTCGGCCGCCAGCGCACGGATCGTCTTGTCATTGCTCCAGAGCGCTTTCAGAAAGAGCGGCACCGAAACGGGACTCCCAAGATACGCCAGCCCCTGCAGGGACTTTTCCTGCACCGGTTTATTCGCTCCGTTCTCGTACATGGTCTGAAGCTTGGGCACAGCTTCCTGGACCTTGAGCAGTCCCACGGTGACGGCCGCCTGGAGTTTAACTTCGTCGATCGGGGAGTCCAGCAAGTCCAACAGCTGCGGCCCGGCGGCCAGATCTTTGATCTTGAGCAGAGAATTCAGGCATTCGAGGGCGCGTGCTTCGTCCATCGAATGCGCGCCCTTGACCAAGTCCGGCACCGCGTCGCGCGCCAGCAGCACGCCCAGCCCTCGCGCCGCGCGGCGCGAGGGCTCGAGGGCGTCCGTGTTATTGAGAGCCTCAACCAGCGCTGCGACCACCTTCGGATCCACCTGCACGCCGGGATCGATCTTGAGGTCGTCCTGCGTGAAGTGGCCCTTGGCTTTAGTCCAGGTGTTTTTCCAAATGCCGAAGAAGCCACCCGCCTCCGACTTCCCCACGTAGTAATTCACCAGGTTTTCGATGGCCGCGTTGCGGACCTTGAGGTCGGGGTCGTGCGTGGCGGCTATCAAGGGATCCAGTGATTCCGCCGCATGAATGGCGCCCAGCGCCGCCACGACTTCACGGCGGACATCGGTCTCCGGATCCTTGAGCAGCGCGGCCAGCGCCGGAACATCCGAAGGCGTTCCCTTTTTGGCCAGTTCCTTGACGGCCTTGATCCGTTCCTTGGGATCGGCAGACTGCAAGCCGGTGGCGGGGGGCGGCGCCGGTGCTGCCTCCTGGGCCGCCCGCAACGCTCCGAAGGCCAGCAGGAAGGACGCGCCCATCAAGAGAACCCGTCGCCTCATTGCGCCTCCTTACCGCCGATATGAGACATCACGATCTTGGTTCCACTGCCATCCATGTTCGGCCCCACCTGGATGGTCACCATGTGCGCTTGGTCTTTGACGCCCTTGCTGATGGTAAGGTTATACTGGCCGTCCGAGTGGGCTTCGATCAAATCCTTCCCGTACTTGTCGCGATAGAAAGCCACGACATCCTCCACGCTATCCTCGGTGGTAAACTCCTGCCCGCCGATCTGGAACTTATCACCGAATGAAAACTGTCCCCCGCCCGAGACGGCCTTGGCGCCGGGGTAGACAGGAACGCCGACTTCCTTGGGCGTCTCCGCCGGAGTCTCACCCATTTTGATCGTGCCGCCGGGCGTGGGGATTTCGATCGTCTTCCGGCCTTCATCGACCTGGACCTTTTCACCGATCGTCTTCTTGGCGCGATAGGCGATGTAAGCGCATGTGCCAATGCCCAAGGCCCCGACTAATACCAGGAACAGAACCACGATGATGACAATTTTCAAGACGGGGCTCGAAGACTTGGCTGCGGGCGGCGCGGCCGCCGGCGAGGCGGCGGGCACCGAAGCAACATTGGCGACTGTGGGTTCGGCGGCGGCAATCGCCGCACCACACTGCGAACAGAATCTCAACCCTTCTTCAACCGGCGTGCCACAAGCCGTGCAAAATTGCGCCATAGGGCCTCCTCCCAGAACCGACGGGCCGGGGGCATCGAGCCTCTCACCCCCTTCGAACTGCTGCAGCGCCCGAGTTCTCTCTGCGTCTAGCGGAGAATATCATCGAAGTCCGCCTGAGTCGAGCGGAAGAGGGCAGCCAAACCAGAAACCCTTCGGCATCGCCACGTGGCCAGTCTGTCCACCCGCCACGACAAAGAAGTTGCAGTGTGAGGAGGGAATCAATCGGACCGATACGAGTCAAAGCTCTTCAGCAAGCGCGGGAGAGACAGTCCCACCGCGGCGACCTTCACCACGTTGGAAACGATAAACGGCATAGCGCCCCATTGCAGAACGGTGGTGAACGGCTGACCCGTAACCACCGAAAGCCACGAGGTTCCGCAGGAAAGGATCAGCAGATCCGCACCGAACAAGGCCGGGGCCAGCGTCCAAGTGGAACGGCAGGCGCCGCGCTCCACCATCCAGCCCAGGACGCCGGCGGCAAGGGGAAAACTCCCCAGATAGCCCGCCGTCGGGCCGATCAGGACCAGCGGACCCACTCCGCCAGCAAACACGGGCAGCCCCATCGCGCCCATGGCCAAGTAAATCGCCTGGCTGGCGAATCCGCGTCGCGCGCCCAGCACCGCGCCCGCCAGGAGCACGGCAAACGTCTGGCCGGTCATGGGCACGGGCGTGTAGGGCAGGTGAATCCGCGCCTGCGCCAGCAGAGCCGTCAACAACGCGAAGCCGGTGACCGCCAGCACGTCACGCCAGGCTGCACGGCTCGGCGAGAGGTGATTGATCAAGACATTCGAAGGTGCTGAATTCATAGCCATCCTTGGGCTTCACGATGCTTCGGGCTTCGGTTGGTTCAATTTCGCCAGCAGGTCGGGCAATTGCTTTGCGAAGACCGAACGGGGTAATACCATATCACAACCCGCCGCGCGGGCCGAGGCCGCCAGTTCGGTCTGAACATGCGACAGGAAGCCCACGACGGGCACCGCGGCCGTGGTCAGGTTTGATTTCAACAGGCGGATCAGCTCCGGGATGTTTCCCGACCGATGATTCAGGTCTACCACAAGGCCGCAACCGGCATTCGCAGCGAGGCGCTCGGCCAGGTCCGCCACCTGAGCCGTCTGCACCTCGATTCCCACAATGCGGGCAGTCTCCTGGATCTTGGCCAGGAAGAACAGATCGTCAACGAGCGCAAGAACCATAGGCCCCTTCGCGAGCGGCGGTGTCCTCACCGCAGCCGTCATATTGGGCGTGCTGCACCCGTCGTCCGCCTCCGACCCTTTCTCGGCGGATGGCGGCGGTCAGGACTCCGCCATTCCGGCTAACATCATAAAGCATCCGTTGCCATGGGGGGAGCCGGTATGTTAGAAGATTACGAGCAGGGCGAACCACTCTCGACAGTAGGGAGCACCATGGGTTACTACCGAATCAGCGACGCGGACTACCGCGCCTATCAGGAAGACGGTTTCATTATCATCCGCTCCATGTTTGACGCGGAGGAGATGGAGCTCTTGCGGGCGGGGGTGACGCAGGACGAACACATGGCCAACGCCGCCTACGAAGTGAAGGACAAGGAGGGCGGCATAGCGAAAATTGCCATCTGGCAGGGCACCGGAGATGATCTCTACGGTCTGGTGGCGCGTTGCGAACGCATGGTCACCACTGCCGAGCGCCTGCTCGACGGCGAAGTGTATCACTGGCACTCCAAGATGACCATCAAGGTTCCCTTCACCGGCGGGGCCTGGGACTGGCACCAGGACTATGGCTACTGGTACGATTACGGCTGCCTCTATGCCTTGCTCACCAGTTGCATGATCGCCATCGACAAGGCCACTCGGGAAAACGGTTGCCTCCAGGTGCTCAAGAAATCGCACCACATGGGACGCCTGGACCACGGGAAGAACGCCACGCAGGCCGGTGTTGACCCGGAGCGTTTGGAAGCTGCCATGAAGCTCTTCGAGCTGGTGCACTGCGAATTAGAAATCGGCGACGCCATCTTCTTCCACAGCAACCTGCTGCATGGTTCGGCGCAGAACAAGTCTCCCCATCCCCGGCGGGCCTTCCTGTGCTGCTATAATGCGCGGCGCAACAGCCCGTACAAGGTGGTTCGCCACCCTCAGTACACGCCGCTGGAGCGCGTGCCCGATGGCGCCATCAAGGCCGCGGGCCTCCGTATCGCCAATCAGGAGTACGGCCGGCGCAGTCACTACCAGCTGGTGCAGCCGAAGGAATAGTCGGCATTTCGGCGCCGGGACCCCAACTGGCTGCGTCCGGCAGGGACCGAGAGAGCGAAGCAAGCTCCGCCCCTTCAATTTCGGCGGTCATAGACCGCTGCGATGAAGACCAGCCTGCGGGGCGGCGGTACCGGAGCATGGCTGTCTCGACCATGCCCTACGGGCGGGCCGCTGGTGCGACTTTCTCACGCCGCCTGGTTCGCGGATTTCTCCTTTTCGATCGCCTCCAGCATCTGCTCGTTGGTCGGATACTTGAATGCCGGCAAATTCCGGGCCTTGGCTTCGGCCTCCTCGGCACGCGCCAGCAGCTTGATTTCTCCCTTATCCACGGCGCGCAATCCGCGGCGGGCCAGTTCCCTGGCGATCTCATCGGCGGTAGGGGCCGTCTTCTTCGGCGCCGATTCCAGGTACTTCAGAATGTAATCACAGCCCTGTTCGGCGTCGAACCGCGCCTTGCCCACCAGGCCGTCGCTCGCTTTGCGCGACCAGCCCACCACATATTCTCCTGCCACGACCTTGCCGGCCGCCGGATCGAACACCTCGTAAGCCGCACCGGGATTATTCTCCGTGTGGGGATTCGTCGTGTAGCTTCCCCACTTATCGAGCGGGAGCCCAACCTTGGGGTCCACAATGTCGCCGATGGCGTAGATGAGGGTATCGAACTCGATTTCCACGGTCTGATCGGTCGCCTTAGCAGCGGTCGTATCGCCCTTCTTCACCAGGTCGTTCTCGACAATGCGCAGGCTGCGGATGCGACCGTTCTCGTCCAGCAGCACCGCCGAAGGAGACGACAGGAATCGAAAACTCAGCTTCCCTTCCGCCTTCCTGGCGGGCGGCCGGTTGATCCATGGGAAGAGCGTATCAGCCAGCTTGGAAACGTCCTGGTCGCAGGCTTTGATCTTTTCGGATACCCGCTTCAATTCGTCGGCGAAGGCGGCGCGGTCAAGGTGCATCTCAATGTGGTCAAATTCCTTCTCGTCAAACTTGGCTTCGAAAGGCCCGCGGCGGGCGATAACCATTACCTCTTCCGGACGCTTGCCCGGCATGTCCTCGAGCAGCCAGCGAGCGATGTCCACCATGACGTTCCCCATTCCCACAATCGCCACCCGGCGACCCACGGAGAAGTCCATCGAGGCGAAAGGCGGTAGCTGGTTGAAGTAGAAAACAAAATCCTTCGCCGAGTACAACCCTTTGCCTTCTTCACCCGGCAAACCCAGCGTCTTGGTCCCCTGCGCGCCCATGGCGTACACAATGGCGGCGGGATTCCACTGGCGCACGTCGTCAAGCGGCACCGCAGCCTGGCTCCGAACCGGGACGTTTCCGTAGTAGGAAATATTGGGCATCTCAAGGAACTTGAAAAACTGCTTGCGCAGACCCGCTTTCATGTGGAACTTCATGGGATAAATGCCATATTCGGCCAGACCACCCGGTTTGATATCGCGATTGAGAATAATGACGCTGTATCCAGCAGACGCAAGCTTCTTGGAAGCAAAGAGACCGGCTGGTCCGGCACCCACTACAAAAACCGTTCCTCGATCCATCGAAACCTCCTGAAAAATGGCTGGCAATCCGGGGATGCCGCCGTATGGAATTGAAAAGAATGCACATCGCCGCCACCGCCGACAATGCGCGGGTGGGGCCATGGGGAGCTTAGCAGATCACGCGCGAACGCGCGCACAAAAGTCCCCCGGCATTACGCCGGGAACTCCTCCTAGCACGATCAGTGCCAATCCGGGCAAACTCAACTGCCATCCGTATTTGGCCACCATTGAGTCACTACGACACCCCGCGACATCTGGTCGCTCGCCGGCACGAAGATCAGTCGGCCAGGCCGCGGCAAGGCCTGGCGGTGCCCGGCCCTGTGCCGGCGCTCCCTCCAAGCCTGTGTCGACCCAAGCCGGCAGTCGGTGGCCAGTGCGGGCGGCATATGGTAGAATGGCCCATTCGCCTATTAGGACAGCAAAAGAAGTATGAATCCCGCATCGGCGCGAAAAACCGAGTCGCCTCGGCCGAAGGCCCAGGAGTTGAAACTGGCCCACAGTCCCGACTCCGACGACGCGTTCATGTTCTACGGATTGGCGACCAGGAAAATCCGGACCGGTTCTCTCAGTTTCACTCACATTCTGGAAGACATCGAGAGTCTGAATCAGAAAGCCTCCCGCGCCACCTACGAGGTCACGGCGGTATCGTTCCACGCCTACGCCTACCTTGCCCACCGGTACCTCCTGCTGCCCTGCGGCGCTAGTTTCGGAGATCGCTACGGGCCCATCGTGGTGGCGCAGAAGGATTTCGGGAAGAAGGGACTGAAGGGGCGGCGGGTTGCCATCCCGGGCCAGATGACCTCGGCCGCGCTGGCCCTGCGGCTCTACGAGCCCGAGGTTGAAACCATCGTCTTTCCGTTCGACAGAATTTTTGACTCTGTCCAGAACGGTTCGGCAGACGCCGGCGTAGTCATCCACGAGGGACAATTGACTTATGCGCGCAGAGGCTTCCGCAAGGTTGTAGACCTGGGTGAGTGGTGGCATCAGGAGGAGAACCTCCCACTGCCGCTGGGCGGCAACGCCATTTCAAGGCAGGTGGAGGCAAAGACTCGCGCCCAAGTCGCCCGTCTGCTGAAGGAAAGCATCGAGTACGGCCTGGACCACCGCGAAGAGGCGCTGGAATACGCCATGCAGTTCAGCCACGGACTGGATTCTCAGTCGGCGGACCGATTTGTGTCCATGTACGTGAACGAGTGGACGCTCGATTACGGGCCGCGCGGCCGCAAAGCGGTTCAGACGTTCCTTGACCGGGGATTTGAAAAAGGAATCATTCCCCACCGGGTGCAGGCCGAGTTCGTGGATGTATAGCCGGAACGCCCCCAAGCCGTAACCCAAAGTCTTCATGCCCATCTATCGAATCCCTTTTAACCCCCAACAGCGCAAAATCCTGCTGGCGCTCGCCTCGACGGTGGGCCTCCGAATGCTGGGACTCTTTCTGGTCTTGCCGGTCTTCACCCTCTACGGATTGCAGTTCACCAGTTCCCGTTTCTGGGTTGGATTCGCTTTTGGAAGCTACGCTCTAACCATGGCCATTCTCCAGATCCCGTTCGGCCGCCTCTCGGACCGGATCGGGCGCCGCAAAGTGCTGGTTTTGGGCATGGCACTTTTCAGCACGGGATCGTTTCTCTGCGCCGTGCCGCACTGGTTTCCTCAGCCGCTGCCCATTGTGGTCCTGATCGCGGGCCGGCTGGTTCAGGGCGGCGGCGCGATTATCTCGGTAGCGTTCGCCGCCGTCGCCGACCACATCGAACTCGAACGACGGTCAACCGCCATGGCAGTGCTCGGCATTCCAATCGGCGCGGCATTCATCCTGGGCATTGTCGGAGGACCCATTCTGGCGGGGCTGTTCGGAACTTCCTTTCTGTTCTGGCTGACCGGCCTCCTGGGATTGCTGACCGACTTCCTCCTGGTTCAGTTCCTGCCGGAAGCCCCGGTCTCCCCCGCGGCTCCCACCCCCCTCCGTCAGGTACTCGGCATCCGGCCTCTGGTGGCGTTTTCTCTGGGCGGCTTCTTGATGAATTTCTTCATGACCAGCTTCTTCTTCCATTTTCCGCTGATCGTCACCGGCCAGCATCACCTCCAGATGACGCAGTATTACACTCTGTTGCTGCCCATGATGGCCGTGAGCGGAATCACCATGTTTGCGTTTTCCAGGGGTGCGGATCTGGGATGGGGAAGACTTCTGTCAGGGCTCGCATTCCTGATATTCATTCCCAGCGTGGTGCTCCTGTTCGAACCTCACCTGCTAGGCTTCGATCCCCAACGGTTGACTGCGGTGCTGGTCGGTGGGACGCTCTTCTATATCGGCTTTACAGGCTTGGAGCCGGTGCTGCCCAGCCTGGTCAGCAAATACTCTCCCGAAGGCGCGTACGGAACGGCCCTGGGGCTCTATAACAGCGTCCAGTTCCTGGGCAGTTCGGTGAGCGGGCCGGTCAGCGGAGCTCTTTCCCACCTTTCTTCGTCGACTCCCATGGTCGCAACGCTGCTGGCCGCCTCGATTCTGGGTTTTCTCTTGATGGTCTCACAGCCGAGTAAATAGTGTCATGCGGGGCGCGCCTCGGCCGCAGCGTCCCTCCGACGTCGACCCCGGAACAAACGGCATCAAAAAAGAACCGGTTCGCTAAGCGCCGGGGCGACCCGGCGATGTAGTATAGGGCTGGGGCTTGCGCTGCCAGGCGGCCCGGAGCCGACGCAGGAGTGCGTCGCGCCGGGCTTCAGCCGGGCCTTTGCCGGCATCACCGGCCTGCCGGCCCAAAGAGTCGGTGTGATAGCCGGTTTTCGAAGCGGCGGGCTTCAGCCCGCCAGGTGTTTCATCAACAAGATGGCGACCTAAAGGGCGCCGCTACGAAGCCTGCCGGAGCGTTGCCACACACACTCTAAAAGCCGGCGCTACCATCCCCCCGAAAACACAACGGGCGGCGTCAGGAGAGGAGCCTGACTGCCGCCCGTTGCTT
>CAZHKT010000003.1:0-56410 GCA_964533045.1 uncultured Acidobacteriota bacterium
CGAGATTGGTCTCGAGCAGGCGGCTGAAATCAAAATGGTCAAAATAGGTCTCAAAACCTTCATTCAACCCGAAGCGCGAATCGAGCACCGCCGAGCCGATAAAGGCCGCCGTGGTGTATCCCTTTTCCTTGAGCAGTCGCGCCACCGTGGGAATGCTGGCGGGGAGCTTGTTGCCGCTGAAGTCGTGCATGCCCGTGGCCATGGGGAACATGCCCGTGAGCAGCGAAGCGTGCGCCGGCAGCGTGATGGGAACGGGCGTATAGGCGCTCTTGAATCGCGTTCCGGCCCGGGCCAGTGCGTCGAGCGTTGGCGTCTCCCCCGCCGCGTAGCCGTAGCATCCCAGCCGGTCGGCGCGCAGCGTGTCGATGGTCACCAGGATAACTGAGGGGCTGGATTGGCCGCGGACGAGCGGCGCGCCGTTCAGCAGCAGGAAGATGAATCCCATCAGAACGCCGCTTGCAGCCCGGAGGAGAGATTTCGAATCCCGGATTCCAAATTCCAGATTCATCTTTTCACCCTGATGGAGTTCCGCGAGTCACCCGCCGCCATGACTTGCTCGACGCGCTCCAAAATAATCGAACTCATGCTGGGATGGCCTTCGAGCGACTGGCCAACTTCGATGGTCACTTGAGGGTGCCGCACGCGCTCGGGCGCAATCAGATTCGGCAAGTCACGACGCAAATGAATCCCCATGGTCAGGAAATAAGGAATTACGATGATGCGCTCAGAACCCGCTGCCACGGCTTCGGCAATCGCTTCCCCGAGCGTCGGCCGCACGCAGTCGAGGAACGCGGATCGCACGAAGTGGAACCCGCCCGCGCGTCCGACCTCCGCCGCGAGTTGGTCCACGCCCTGGTTCGCCTCCGCCACCGTGCTGCCGTGGGCAAAGAGGATGACGCCGAGTTTTTCGCTGCCCGCCATCAATTGAAACCCTGAAGTCCATTCTATAGCGCGCAGCGGCAGGATGGGGAGGAAAGCTTCGCTGTAGCGCCGGCCTCTTGCCGGCTGTGGCCAGGGCATCCTGCCCTCGCATGCGGGCGGCACGCCCGCAAGACTGCCGCCGGGACGGCGGCGCTACGTCTGGGTGCGTAGCGGGCGGGACGCCCGCGCTCCCAGGAACTACAGCCGAAACGTCCAGCGCAGCTTGATGGCGATAAACTCGCCCTGCGGCGGCAACGACAAATCCGGCGTGTCGAGCAGGTGTTTCCAGTCGCGGTTCCAGACGACGAAGAGGTCGCGGCCCGGCTTAAAGGTCCAGCGCAGGCGGGTATTGGCGCCCACGCTTTGCGACTCGGTATCGTACTGAATGAAGCTGGTGAGAACGATATTGGGATTCCAGGCAAACGAGAGCTTCGTCTGCCAGAGGCGTTGCACGAAGTTCCCCTCGCGCAGGTGGCCAAAGTTGTTCAGGAGCTCGAGGCCCGCGCTCCAGCGGGCGCGCGGGGAGGTCCAGCGGACGAAATTCTCCCATTCCGCCAGGCGCCCGCTGTAGAACGTCCCGAACCGGGCGCCCGCCCCCGCCTGCCAGGCGCGGTGGGCGCTGGTTTCTCCGGCCGCGCGCACACGCGTGAAATGATACCCGCCCACGGGGAGGACGACCCCCGGAGCGATGGCAGAGGGGGCCGGGAGGAATTCGTACTGAGGGACGACCTCCACCAGCAGCCCGTCGCCGGATTCGAATTCGAACTCCAGCGGGACGGCCCGGTAACTCCACGATTCATTCTTCCCGTTCAGGTTATCCACGCGCGTGTACCGGCTCCGAAAATGGAACTGGCGGACGCCGGAGAACGGTCCCTGCTTCGAGGGCCGGGGCTGGAAGGAGCATCCGGTTTCACTCCGCCGGGTCCCCGGCCGCGGCAGGAAACCCATGGCTGGGTCAAGCGCCTCTCCGAATTCGTGCATCTGAACGAAGCAATCCCACCGGTCGTTGGGATAGTCCACCTTGAAACCCCAGCCGGTGCGCTGCCCCTGGGGAATGTCGCCGGCGCTCAGGGCGGTCCATCCGCCGATCAGGAAATTCTTGTTGCCGCGAAAGGTGGACGTCCGCCACAAGGCGTCGAACCCGACCAGGCTGTTGTTCCTCAATCCCTCCGGATCGCCGTGCGTCAGGATCGTGCCCAGGCGAAACTTCTTGTTCACATCGTAGGAGAATCGCCCGGCGAAGAGATTGACGCCGGGCGCCAGGGGCGAAGCACGGGTCTTGACGTCCAGCACGCCCACGTTCCAGTTGCCGACGCGCCCATTCAGCTTCAATCCGGCGTCAATCGGGACCTGCTGCCCGCTCAGCAGCCCCACGCGCCGCGTAAAGAAAGGAATGAAGTTCGATCCCAGCCCGAAGCCGAATTCATACTGGTTCGCGCCTTCCAGGAAGAAGGCTCGTTTCTCCGGGAAGAAGAGCGGAAAGCGCGTGAGGTTGATCTGGCGCGAGTCCACTTCCGTCTCGGCAAAATCCGTGTTGACGGTGAGCACTGTGGCAAGCTGCGGCGTGACGCGCCAGGTGAAGTCGAATCCGCCCGTGCCCTGCCAGGCGCGCTCCCCCGCGCCGAAATCAGCTCTCATCCGGCCAATGGTGTACGGGCTGATTTCCATACCCCGCCCCTGCTTGAGGTTTTCGGTTCCCTTCAGCGTTCCGGCCCGGCTCAGATCGTAGAAGAACGAATCGAGCGTGGGCGAAGTCCAGCGCAGCGTGGTGCGGTCGCGCGCCACGGAGCGCTGCAAGTTGAGTCCCCATTGCTGGAGGCCGGGAGTGAAACTCAGCGTGCGCACGGGGATTTCGATTTCCGCCGACCAGCCCGAGTCAGTGCGCGCGGTGCGCGCGTCCCAGATGCCGTCCCAGTCGTAGGAGGGATGCTCGGGATCGGAGATCAGCCCGTCCACGCGCGTTCCGGCGGCGTTAATTTGGAAGAAATAGCCCGTGCGTTGGTCGCCGTAGGTGTCGAGCACCACCCCGACCGAATCGTCGCCCTCGATCTCGCCGTCGCGTTGCATGGTATGAACAGCGATGCGGCCGGGTTCAGGATCAGTGCAGAGGAACCCGAAATAGATCGTTTCCCGGTAAATCAGGACGCGGACTTCCGTCTGGTAGGGGGTGGCCTCGCCCGGGCGCGGCGATTGCTGCGTGAGGTTGGCGATGATCCCCGCGTTCCGCCACGCCCCCTCGTCCAGCTTGCCGTCGAGTTGGATGGCGTCGCGCGCGGCGCCGGCGCTGACCATTTGCGCCGCAGAATTATCTTCGTTTGCCGAAAGGGCTCCGTCCTTCAGCACCAGAAAGAAAAGACAACTCAAGGCCAACCTGAGCACGTGCTTGGCACAGAGGAGGCAGGAAAGTGCGTCGCTGGAATTTGTGCCCGCAGTCATCCGCGCACTCCGGGGCGGCGAAGTCGAATTCAGGCCGTTCTTTCAGCACTCGTGCGGCAGGAAGACGCTGGCGGCGCCGTAAATGCCCACATCTTTCTTCAGTTTGGCGGGCAGCACGGGAGTCTTGACCGCGAACTGGCGATTGATGGTGTGGTGAGGAATGGTCGCGCGGATCTTGTCGAAGAGCGGCTTGCCGATCTGCGCCACGCCGCCGCCGATGACGATGGCTTCAGGATCGAGCAGGGTGATCATGCCGGCCAGCCACACCCCGAGATAGAAGCCGGTCTCCTCCAAAACGTCTCCGGCCACGCGGTCGCCCTGGCGCGCCGCCTGTTCGATCATCTGCGGCGAAATCCTTTCCAGATGGCCGCCGGTCATTTCACGCAGCAGGCTGGGGGCGGAGTGCTCCTGCTCCAGGCGCACGCGCGCGCGCCGCGCCATGCCGGGCCCCGCCGCCAGCGCTTCGATGCAGCCGTAGGTTCCGCAGCCGCAGCGGTACGGGCTCTTGTAGTCAATCGAAACGTGACCGCCCTCGCCCGCCACTCCGTTCTTGCCGTGATGGATCTTCCGGTCAATGATAATCCCCGTGCCAATACCGGTGCTCACCGTGACGTAAAAAATATCGCGATAGGCCGTGGCCGCGCCGAAGAGCACTTCCGCCAGGCCCGCCGCGTTGGCGTCGTTTTCGACTTTGGTGGGAACCCCGAAGCGCGCTTCAATGTTTCGTGCTAGCTGAATGTTACGCCAGCCGGGGAGATTGGGGGGATTGATCACCAGGCCGGATTTGGGATTGAGCGGCCCGGGCGCACAGATGCCGATGCCCAGCACGCGGTCTTTGCCACGGGCTTGCTTCAACAGGGCCGCGACCAGTTTCACGATCTGGCCGTAGCTGGTCTGGAAACCTTTGCTCGCCAGCGTCGGCACAACCAGGGACTTCACCAGGCGTGCCTTGAGGTCCACTAGCCCGCCCGCCACCTTCGTCCCGCCCACGTCGATCCCCATGATGTATTGAGGCATTCCCGTCACCGCCTGTTCTTGGATTTACTGAGATAGGGCGCAGAAGAGTATACCTCAGCGGCGCCGGTAGCTGAGGCGTCATGACGCCGCCCGGCGCGGAATGGCCCCCCGCCGGGAGCTTTGCTTGACGTTGCCAGTCCCGGTTCTCTAAGATGGCTTCGGGCGGCCGGCTCGGCGCCCCGGGAACTCATGCCGCGGAAGCGTGACAAATCGGAGGTAGCGTCGGGTCAGCCCATACTGACCGAGGTACTGATTCCGGAGAAACACTTCTTCCGGATCGGCGAGGTCAGCGAGCTCACGCAATTGAAGTCCTACGTCCTGCGGTTCTGGGAAACGGAGTTTCCCATGCTCAAGCCGGTGAAGAGTGCCACGGGCCACCGCCTCTACCGCCGCGAGGACGTGCAAAGGGTGCTCGAGATTAAGCGCCTGCTTTACGACGAGGGTTATACGATCGAAGGGGCTCGGAAGGAGCTGGCGCGTGGGGCTGCTGGCAATTCCACCCAAAAGGAACTTTTTCGGCCACGCCCCACCAGCCTGCCGCTGGGCTCGATCCGCAAGGAACTCCAGCGAATATTGACAATCCTTTCACGCAAGTGTTAGCGTGGTAAAGTATAGTGACAAGTGATCAGGAATGAGTGATCAGCGGGAAAAGCCAATTCTCGTCACTGGTCGCTCGCCACTTGTCGCAGTGGTTGACGGGACGTAGCGCAGCCTGGTAGCGCACTTGCTTGGGGTGCAAGGGGTCGGCAGTTCAAATCTGCCCGTCCCGACCAAAAAAGCATTGGGCAGTGACGAGTGACGGGTGAGCAGCACCCCATCCCGAAGGTTTCTCACTCGTCACTGTATGCTCGGGGCGTAGCGTAGCCTGGTAGCGCGCTTGGTTCGGGACCAAGAGGTCCCCAGTTCAAATCTGGGCGCCCCGACCAACTCCTTCAGTTACAAACTATTAGAGCGACGAAAGGGCAGCGGGTAGCGACCTACCGGTCGGTCGGCCACAATTCAGGCAAAGGGGCTGGCAGTTCAGGCTTTCGTTCACCGGTCTTTGTTCGGCCCAGAGACCCTCAATGGCACCTGCGCCCCAGATGGCATGGGTCTGCCAAAGTAGATTTCCACGAGTGAACACAAATCTCAGGGAGCACGGAAGATACGACTTCATGGTTAGCATTGCGCCCAAGCGCTTGCAGGAGCCGCTTGAGACGTACCAACACCACGTTCCAGATCTGCAAAGTCCCGCGTACTCGAGGCGGAGATGACCCTGAGCCCCACCCCCTCGCCGCAGGCCACAGCCGGGATGCAAAAAGGTGAGCGGTCCACTTAGCGGCCATTGGGCTTGTCCCAGTTGCAGTGGCGATCACTCGCTATACCACTTCTGCCTGCTGCGCGCGGGCAGAGCTTTTGCCGGGCCGATATCTCAAGGGTTTGAATTCTCCGGCGCCACCCGCCGCACCGGTTGGAGGCGACCCCCCCGGATGCTCCCGAGCCGGACAGTCCGCCGGTTCTGTCCGACCGGATCCCACATGATCGTGCCGGAGACTCCATCCCATGGCGAAAGTTCCCGAACGGCGTCACGGATGCGAGCGCGGTTCAGCCCGGCCTTGCGGATGGCGGCAATCAACAGGCGGGTGGCGTCATAGGCGTGGGTGGCCGCGAAGTCAGGAAGCGTGCCACAGTGCGCACGGAATGTCGCTGCGAAGCTGTGAAATCCGGAGGCCGGGTCATCGAGCAGTGGGAACAGGACGCCATCGGCGGCAGACCCCGCCGTGGCCACGAAGGCCCTTCGCGCCATCCACGGCCCGCCAAAGACCTGGCCCATGAATCCTTTCTCCCGCATCGCAACGAGCAACCGCGCGCTGTCGAGAGGCCCCGCGATGAGCGCCGCTGCCTCGGCCCTCGACATGGTCACGCGTTCGGCGAGTTCCCCGATCTCCCGCGTCCCAGTCTGGAATTCATGCTCGAAAATTGGCCCCGTGCCCTTGGCGGCCAGGAACTTCCTAAGCTCCACCAGGAACCTATGCGAGTCGTGATCGGTGGCGGCAAGAATCACAAAAGGCTCGCGGCGTGCCAACAATGCCTCGCCCACCACCGGCGCAGCAAGATGATCGCCCGGCAGCGCTGAGAACATCCACGGCACGCCCGCGAGGTTGACGCTCTTGTCCGTGCTGGCAGGGCTGATGAGCGTGAGGCATGCCTTGGCCACAACCTGCTCGGCAAGGTGAGTGGAGGGCCCGTCGATCCCGCCAATTATCGCCCAAACCTTGTCGTAATACGCCAAACGCGCGACTTTGCTGACCCCCGTGCCCCAGGGGTTTTCCGACCACACGGGAATCACTCGGAACGGCAGGCCTCGATATCCGCCTTCAGCATTGGCCTCTTCAATGGCCAAGCTCACGGCGCACCAGAGATCGCCGCCTTCCGGGTGCGTGGCGTCGCCGGGACCGAAGTAACCGATCAGCACCTCACGCAGGTCTGCCGGCTCCGGCTCCTCCCGGCCGGGGCCGACATATTCCATCTGCTGTCGGCGAGCGTCGAAGTACGGCCGGCTGGGTTTGTCCTCCTGGGTTGCGCCGGGTACAGGTCTCGCCAGCAATAACAGACAGCCCAGAATGAGCCCACGCTGAAACATCACGTCGCCCCGGTTATCGCGAAGGGCCAGGTTGCGAGCAATCCGCGATGTATCCTCCCGCTTCATCGAGGAGCGGCATTCCGGCGTGACTCCGCTACTGACCGGCTCACTCGATCCCGCGGAGGGATGTACCCGCGCGGGATGTCCAGATCCTCTCGAGAAGAAAACTTCCAATCGCCGTTCTCGAATCTGGCCAGGAAGACGTCCCCCACATCGTCCAGCGCTGCGCTGAGCGGGATATCGCCCGTGACTCCCGGCCAGGGTTTGGGCAGATAAGCAATGACGTCTCGAATCTTGGCCCGGTTCAGCCCCGCCACCTGAATCGCCCAAATCAACAGGTTCATCCCGTCATAGGCGTGGGCGGCGTAAGTCTCGGCCTCTTCCCCATAGCGCTCGCGGAAAGCTTTCTTAAAAGCTTCGAGTTTGGGGTCCTGGCGGTCAGGGTTCCAGGGATAGGAGCAGATGACCCCCTCGGCGTTCTTGCCCGCGATCTGGACAAACTCTTCCTGGACGCAGCGGTCAGAACAGAAGAACGGCTGCGTCATGCCCATCTCGCGCATTTCGTTCAGGATGTGCGCCCCGTCCTCGGCGTCTCCCCAGTGGACGATGGCATCCACCTGGGCGGCCTTCAGGCGTTCGAGTTCCAGCGTGTAGTGCCCGCTTCCTACCTTGTACGCCATCTCCATGACGATAGGGCGGTTCAGACGGCGGCTGCCGTCATTGATCTCGCGAACTCCGAAACGCCCGTAGCGGTTGCTGGCCCGGATGATTCCCACGCGCTGGAACCCCATCTTGCGGTAGAGATAATCCACCAAGAGGTAACCCTGCTGCCGGTCGTCCCCTATGACGCGCATCACCCAGGGGATGTTGGTCTCAATGTAGGTGGGATCGGTGTCGCCCGACGTGAGCATCACCACCTCGGCTTTGAGAGCGACGCGGATGGCAATGTGAGTGTTGGCGCCATCAATGGTGCCGAGGATCGCCCAGACATGGTCTTTGTAAGCCATCTTGATGATCTCGTTCCCCGAGGCACCCCAGAGGCCATTATCGTTGGCGATGACCAGCTCAAAGGGAATTTTTCTCTTCAGATAGCCGCCCCGCGCGTTGGCCTGCTCGATGGCCAGGCGCGCGCCCTGGAGCATCTTGACGCCGAGGGACTCCTCATGGCTCTTGCCCCCTGTCGCCACCGAGACCGTGGACATGATCGGGCCGATGAAGCCTATCTTGACGGTCTTCAGGTCCGGCCCCGGTTCCGGAATGGCCCGCCCCGGGCCCGTGTACTCCATCTGCTCGAGGAAGTGCTCCTTGAAGGGCTTGATGCCGCTGAACGGTTCGACGTCCACCGAGGTGTGAGCATAGTTGCTGTCTTTCTTGATCCCCAAATTGGGGACCTCGTAAACGCTCGCGGCGCTAGACTTCGCGAGCACCTCGAGCACTTGGGGATCGTCATACGGAAGCATCACCGGGAATGTCGAATCGCTTGGTGACTCCCCGGCCGTCACCAACCCCATACCGAAGATTAGAACCAGGCTGAGCCTCCCCACCCAGGAATTCATGACTCATCTCCTTCCAGCCAAGCGTTGTGGCGCTTTGTAGGTTTCCCCATTAATGCCCTTCACGCGAGGTCAGCCCTGGCTCGCTGCCTGTTTGGGCATATTGCACCGGCCGTTCGCGTAAGCCGGCGTAATAGTCGGGTCCCTTCGCCCACCCGAGCCCTTTGGATGTTCCGACCCAAACGTCACCTCCGTCGAAATCCGCCCACAGGGCGTAGTTGTGCGGAATACCGAGCTCCGACTCCACCGTTTCGAGCACCTCACCATTGCGTTTGACGACGGCCTTGCCGCGGTGAGTCTTGGGGTCCATCGTATAGACCACCCAGGTATCGGAGGGAAAATCGACCATCACTCCGATTCCCTGGTCCGTGCAGAACCAAGCCTCATTGGCGCTGCGCCCGCGGGCCGCGTTGTTGAAATCGCTGGGCGTCCCGCCCTCCTGCTTGAAAAATCCGCGCCAGTGGCGGCCATCGTAGCGGGCAGCGCCAAAGTAGGTGGAGGCCCACACGACTTTGTCCACATAGGTAATGCCGGTACTGATGACGTGGACCATGCCGTCGTCGCGGTAAAGTTCGATTTCCATTTCTCTGTCAGGATCGATGTATTCTTTCCACCGTTCCGTGGCAACGTCAAATTCCAGGATCCCGCTACCCCACACCGCGAGATAGACTTTGCCATCGGCGTAACTGACGCCGTAGTTCCAGATTTCCTCCATGGGCGCATTCTTCTCGGTGTAAATCGTCCACTCGCCGGTCACTGTGTTATAGCGGCTCGCTCCGGCTGTGGTTGCGGCCCAGACGTTGTCGTTTTCCACTGCCACGCCGTACACGACATCATTCACCAAGCCGCTATTGAGTTGATGCCAGTGGTCGAAGCGGCCGCCCGCGAAACGTGCCAGCCCCCCCCCGAACAGACCCAGCCAGACCTCGCCAGTCTTCTTGTTCACATCGATGGCGGAGACCACCTTGAAGGGAAGGCCATCCTCTTCCTTCCATGTGCGGATCTTGCGCGTACGCTTATTGATACATGCAAGACCATCTTCTGTTCCCACCCACACGTCATCACCGTGCACCTTGATGGCAAAGATGTGGTCGTTGGGCAACCCATCCTTGGTTGTGAAGTGCGTCCAATTCGTGTACACATAAGGAAGCTGTTTGGTCGCGGCCGGGGGCTCGGCACCGCGCGCTACCAGCGAAGTTCCTGCCAGAATTCCGACCGCAATCGCCAATCGACCAAGGCGAGCTGTAGTCTTTGGTCCACAGTGCTTCATAAGTTTTCCTCCTTCACAGCGGCTTAGCCGAGAGCTATTGCGGGCATTTCCGCAAGACCATGAACCAGTCGAGAACCTTGGTGTCAGCCGCCGGGTTATCCACCCGCTCTTTGGCCGTGCCGCAGGACCCCGGCGGAGGGATGATGACGTCATCGCCAGGCTGCCAGTTGGCCGGTGTGGCCACCTTCTCCTTGTCGGACAACTGCATGGCCACGAGCAGACGTTTGATTTCCTGCATATTCCGGCCATTGCTGAGGGGGTAGTACAGAACTCCCCTCACGATTGCCTCCGGGTCGATAATGAATACCGCCCGCACTGCCTGAGTGGAACTGGCGGTGGGCTGGAGCATCCCGAAGGCTTTCGAGACCTCCATGGTGAGGTCGCTGATGACCGGGAAGGTCACCTCGATATCCTTCATCCCCTTGAATTCTATCTTCTCCTTGATGGTCCGCAACCACGCGATGTGGCTGTAGGTGCTGTCGATGGAAAGTCCTAATAAGGCGCAATTCAGTTTTTCAAATTCCGGCTGCATGGAGGCAAAGGTCATGAATTCCGTCGTGCATACCGGGGTGAAATCAGCAGGATGAGAGAAAAAGATGACCCATTTGCCTTTGAAATCCTCAGGGAAGTTGATCGGCCCTTGCGTGCTTTCCGCCTTGAAAGAAGGGGCCTTCTCGCCAATCAACGGGAGCCTTGGCGCTGGTTCCATACGTGCCCTCCACACTGCTGTTGTGGCTCTGGCGTGCGCCGCCCAAGCGGCGGCCCGCTTCAGAGCGTCTTCAGAAACTCGATCAGGTCATTCAACTGGTCCTTCGTCATATCATTGGTAACACCATGGGTGTCGCCCATGTTGTAACGTGTCCAGATCTCTTCCAACGTCGGGGCGATGCCGTTGTGCAGGTACGGCGCCGAATCGTAAATGTTATTCAGGTGCGGGGTGTCAAACTTCGCCACGCGGTCGTACATCATTTTGCTGCCAATGTTGTGCACCTGCCGATCCGTGAACAGGGGTCCGCGGTGGCATGTCGCGCAGCGATTCTCGATGGGGATCTCCTCACCCCCATTCTTCATCGTCCGGTAGAAGATCTCCCGCCCACGCCGCTGTGCCTCCGTGAGCGGGGCACCCAGCGGCCGATAGCGGTTGGGAGGCCGCGGAATGGTGGCAATGTAGTGCACCAGGGATGAGAGCTCGTCGGGCGTGAACGGCTGGATGCGTGTGAAAAACACGGACAACCTCGGCCCGCACTCGCGGGCCAGCGTGGGATTCGTGCCTTCCCACTTGAAGGGAGCCGTATCGAGCACCCCGCGCAGGGTGCGGTTGTCAACCGGGCTGATGCCGATGCCGTCGGGCTCGATATCGAACGTTAAGCCATTCACATGCCCGTCGGGATGGCAGGAGTGGCAGGAGAACTGGCGGCGGAAAGTGATGCGCGCGCTGTGGAAGAGCCGCTCGCCCCGTCGAATATCAGTAATCACTTTCGGCCCGCCCAGGTCGACCCTCCCCACGGCCTCCAGCCTGGGGATGTCAATGACCGTTAGAGAATCGTCGAGCCCATTGGCGACGTATGCCCTTTGACCGTCTGGGGCAACCAGGATGCCGCGCGGACTCTGCCCGGTCGGGATGTGTTTGATGATGAATTCCGTGGGTTTGCCCAGGTGGTTGGGGAAAACGCGCTCTCGCTCATAGGGCGAGGCCTGTTGGAGCATCCCGATCAGTTTCTCTACATCCACGACCGCCACGCGGTCCGAGGCGGAACTCGTTACCAGTGCCCATCGCCCGTCAGGAGTGAAGGCCACATCAGTCGGATCGGGAAAATAGAGTTGCGGCTCATCCAAGAGTACTTGGTCCGTGCGGCCATCCCGCCAGACGATACCCAAGCCGTTGGTGATCGTCCACCCTTGCAAGATGCGGGTCATGGGCACCAGGTTCTTGGTCCGCGTCACGGTGACGAACGCGAACTCTCCGCTCGGGTGCCACGCCACTCCCTGCAGATAGTTGGCTTGCGGCAGGATGTAGCGATCCTCGACCAGCCCGCGCTCGGTTTCGATCGCCGTCACCTCCGAGCTGGCCGGCTCCCGGAAGGGTACGGGGCCCGACAGGGCGTTGGAGACCAGGATGCGTTTCCCATCCGGAGAAAGTGCCAGTGACCAGGGATTGCGGCTGGCGGCGAGACGACGGACCTCTTTCCCGCTGCCCGTATCCATGACCGAAACGCTGTCCTCGGCCGTATTGAGCACGTACAAGAACTTGCCCCAGGGATCGGTCAGAACACCATGCGGTTCGTCACCCGCCTTCCACTTTCCCAGCAACTTGCGAGACCCCACGTCGATGATTGCCACGCTGTCTTCGAGCCGACTGCTTGCGTAGGCGCGGAGACCGTCGGGGCTGAAGGTGACGTCAGCCGCCTGGCCCCCCACTTCGATCTCCGCCACCTTCCGCTGCGTGCGGGCGTTGACCACAATGACCGTGCCAGAACCCTCACAGGCCACGTAGAGCTCTTTTCCGTCTGGACGTAAGGCCAGATTCAACGGCGTCTTGTAGAGCGGCTCTTCCGCATCCTTGGGCAGCTTCGTTGGGTGAAGGATTTCATTCCACGCTTTCTGAGGATCAAAGGTCTTCTTTGGCGCCGACATCATCCCATCAGGTGCGCGGCTCGCCAGCGCGATGGGCATCAGGCGGGTGGGGTGCTCGATGGCCTTGATCGCCTTCGGCGCATCGAAAGGTTTTTCGTGGGCCTTCGCATGGCACGGCACGCAAGTTTCTGGTGTCACCGGCTTCAGGCCCGAGGCCATCGCCGCGCGCTTGTCCATCATGACGGTCTGGGGGGAGTAGTCGCTCCCCGGTCCGTGACATGCTTCGCAACCCACTCCCTCCGCAGGTGTGTAGGATTCCAGCACCGTTTCCGGCTCGGAATTCCCGGCGGTGGAATGGCACTTCAAGCAAGTCTGGCTTTTCAGAGGGTTTTCCGTCACGCCCATTCGCCGGGCTACCTCTTCGGCTTGCTGCGTACCGAGCACGGCATAGGCGCGTGCGTGGGCGCTCATTCGCCATCGGCTGTACTGGTAGCCCATCATGGGCCCGGTATGACACTTCCCACAGGCCAGCGAACCCATGAACTTGGGGCCCGGCTTCACCAGCGTTTTGCGGCCCGGATTGTCCGTCTTCGCCATCATTTGGAATTTGTATCCTTCCGGCGTCGGATGGGCGACAGTCTTCCAGGCATCTTCTATGTCCGGTTTGGGCTTGTTATGCACGGCCACGTGTGAGCCCTTCACGTTGTGGCACGTCATGCAGTCAGCCTTGGAGGGCATCTTCAGTCCTGCCATCATGGCCGCTTGGCGGTCCATCATGACCTTAGCATCACTGTATTCGCTGCCGGGCCCATGGCACTTCTCACACTGCACGCCGTCCTCGACATGGAAAGTCGGATCTTTCTCCCAAGGTTCCGCGTCCGCGCCCGTGGCATGACAGCCCAGGCACATCGGCGACTCTTGAGGCTCCACAGGGATGCCGCTCAGCTTGGCGATTTCCTTGGCTTCCGGCTTGGCCAGCACAGCGAAAGCCCGCGAATGCGGCGACATCAACCAGCGGCTGTATTGGTCCCCGCCGGCTTTGTCATGATGGCACTGGGCACAGACCCGGGCGCCGATGTAGACGGGCTCACGCTTTTCTTCGGCAGCCCGCACCCATACCCAGGTCGCGGTGACCGGTAGGATCATCAGCAATCCGAGCGGCCACCTGTGGACCCACCTTGCGAGCTCTCCGCTACCTTGCATCTTGAACCACCTTGAAGAATTGGTTCGCCGGGACGTCTTTGAACTGTTGAACCTTCCCGCCTGGCCAGTGGATTTCGACCAGGTCGGCGATCGTGGCTGTACCCAAGCCGAAGTGGGGACGCGGATCAGACTGCGATAGGTATCCCTTGACGGCCACGACGTCCTCGATCTGCCGCAGGTTTCCGACTTGCACGGTCACCCGCGCTCCAATGGCATCCGTCTTGCCGTTGGGCCGCTTCACCTCCACCGTCAACCAATTGTTGCGGTTGCCGCCGTCATTGCGCAGCAGGCGGGCGTAGTCATTCAGGTTGCACACGACGATGTCCATGTCACCATCGTTGTCGTAATCGAGCATCGTCGCGCCGCGCGCCACGTATTTCTGCTGGAAGTAGGGGCCCGACTGGTTGGCGACATCCAGGAATTCCACTTCCGATTTTTGGCTATTGCGCGCCAGTACGGCTTCTTCCGTGAACTCGTGCAAAGCGTGGCCGTTGGCCTCATAGACGTCGAGGTAGCCGTCGTTGTCGTAGTCAAGCAGCAGTCCGCCCCAACCGGTGTATTGCCCGCAGATCACCGCCAGCTTCGATCGCGCCGTATAATCCTCGTAGAAGTCCCCGCGCTTCACCAGCAGGGTCTTATAGGACATGTCAGGAATAAAGATGTCCATCCAGCCGTCACGGTCCACGTCGCCGATAAGCGGCCCCATGGAGGAGACGCCCTGGCCGTTCTCACCGAAGCCCAGCCCCAATGCCGTGCCCTTTTCCACGAAAGTCCCCTTGCCGGTATTCTCGTAGTAGTAGTTCTCCATGGCGTCGTTCGCAACATAGATATCCAGCAAGCCGTCGTTGTTCAAATCGGCGGCCATGGCGCTCATGCAGCGACCTTCGGGGTTGTATACACCGGCTTCCCGGGTCACGTCCGTGAAGGTCCCATCGCCATTGTTGCGGTACAGCGCGTCGGGCTGACCGTGATAGCTGAGCGGGCCGGGGTGGCCCGCGGCGGCATAAAAGTTGCGAAACTTCCCTGCGTCGTACTCCAGGTAGTTGCAGACGTACACGTCGAGCAGTCCATCGTTGTTGTAGTCGAGCCAAGGCGCGTTCAAGCTCCAGTGCGTATCCCCCAGCCCCGAGGATTCGGTGGCGTCAGTGAAGGTGCCGTCCCCGTTGTTGCGGTAGAACTGGTTGGCACGGTAGTTCAGCACGTAGAGGTCGATATCGCCGTCATTGTCAAAATCGGCGGCTGAGCAGCCGAAGGCCATGTCGTTTCCGCCCACGCCCGCTTCTGCCGTCACCTCCGTGAATGTCCCGTCGCCGTTGTTGCGATAGAGGGCGTTGGAGAGCTTGTCCCGCAGTTCGCGCCCGCGGTTGTCATTGATGTCCTTGCGCCAGCGCCCGTTAGGGAAGTAGATATCCTGGAAACCGTCACCGTTGTAGTCAAACACGCAGGCGCCGTAACCCGCGGCTTCGACAATGTTGGACATCTCGTAATCGCCGTAGCTGTGTTTGAATCGAATCCCGCACTGCTCAGTGAGGTCGGTAAACGTCGGCAATCCCACTTGCGCTACGTCGGCTGCCACCACGGCCACGGCCCACATCATCCCCAGGGAGGCGAACGCTCTGATGTGTTTCATCCTTACCTTCCTACGCTGGCGTGCTGGCCGGCGGATTCTGTTTCCTGTCCGGCCCTCACGTCCCAATGCGCTCCCGTGTCGATCCACTCGATAAACGTGCGCTTCTCGTCGTCAGTCAGGGCCGCCGCGCCTTCCGGCGGCATCAATCTCACTTTCGAATCGCACGTGGCACGCATGTCCCAGGGCCGGGATGTGTCACGGCCGAAGAGATGCCAGACAAGTGGGCTGGTCCGTGCCCGTCCGGCATGCACGTAGCGGCCCCCGTCGGCGTCAAGCTCGACCCCTGGCCCGTGCGCGGCCAGCAGGCTTTCGTAAGCACGGTTGAAGTAGGCATGGCCGCCGTGCCGCACCAGTTCCAACCCTCCATCCAGACGCAGCCCACTCCCCGGTCCGTGACATGAGACGCACTTGGCCTCAACGACAGGCATCACATCGCGCCGGAAGACCACATTCCGCCGGCGTTCAGGTGGCAGGGTCAAAGGGATGGAGGGCTTCTTCACCGCCTCCACCAAGCGATTCTCCGGGGTCAGATCCTGGTCTTCGTGGCAGCCGATGCAGCCCCGCGGCTCGTTGTTCTTTACCCAAATCCACCCGCAACTCCGCAGTGCCATCCCGTGCTCATCGAGCAATTGGAGTTCGATGGGAATGTCCGCTGGAACCTCCACATTGAAGGATCCATCGACCTCTACTGGAACTTCCCCCAGGAAGCGTCGCGGGAGCGTGGGCGGAATGCCCGCCCGCGTTGAGCCAGGGCCGCTGGCACCGACGGCTATGCCTTCCGGCAGGAACGAACCGGTGTCCGTTGTACGGCCGGGCAGACCCTCCAGTACACGGACTCTCTTCACGGGCCCGGGTGCCAACCACTGCGCGCGATCCAAATCCGAGATGTAATCGTTTAGGCAGTAAAGCTTTCCCCGCGGGTTTTGGGGGATGAAGGACTGCTTCGATGCGGGGTCATCGATATCACCAGTGGCCACAAAGACTGACGAGGAGCGTCCATCCGGCTCCGGTCGCGGGGCCAGCGTCTTGGCCTGGATGTCATGGAACTTCGGATCGTCGAATACCAAGTCGTATCGTCCCGTTGATGGGTCGAGCCGACAGACGCCAAAAGTACCTGATTCTCTCGCGGGGCGACGCGAGACCAGGATCTTTCCATCCGGCAACGCCGAAGGCGAGTGGAAGAGCCCATCACCGGGACGGGTGATCTGGTGATACGAGCGCAAACGTTGGCGGAGGCTGACCGCCGCCAGAGAACCTCCCCCATCCCAGCCCACCTCATCAGCTTCGACAAACACCACCAGTCCGTCCGTCGTCACAGTGGGCATGTGCTTGATGCGACGCCCTTGGTCGACACACAGGAGCATGAGGTCCGTGCCATCCTGATGCAGCTCGAACAAGCCGATACGACCCAACAATCCGCCCTCCAGCCCGCGGCGCTGCCACATGGCAAAGATCAGCCGTCCGTCCGCGTTGAGGAACGGGTCGAAGCTAGAGGAAGGGTTGAACGTCAACCGCGAGACAAACGTCCCGTCCAGCTTGCTCGAATAGAGGTTGCTGGATGCGATCGGAGCAAACTCATTGAGTTCTCCCGCGGCGGTACTGACAAAGGTAATTTGGTACCAAGGGCGATCGGCAACCAGGGTGTTGAGCTTTGATTGGTAAGACGGGCTTCGACAGTCGCCCAAATCACGTGTGACTTGGCGGGCTCCCGACCCGTCCGCTTCCATCTCGAAGATGTTCCAGTTGTCGGTGGCGTGCCTTTTTCCCGCAAAGAGAATGCGTTTCCCGTCGAAGGAAACATCGGGGTCCGCAGCGCTATGGAACCCTTCGGTCAGCACGCGCGGAGGGCGCCCGGGTTTGAGAAGCACAATCCGTCCTCCCTCCCCGTATTCAGCCCGCAGCGTGCCACCGGCCCTGCGGGGAGCTTTTTCCAATTCTGACCCGGCGGGCAATTGCGTCAGCACCAGTGGCGCATCGACTGTCGTGGAACGAGGCTTTCCGCTCAGTCGCACTGAGGAAGAACTGGTCGTCCCCGGCGTCGCGGATGCAGCGTGCGAACCCATGCTGCGCATTGTCCCGTCACCGGTCCTGGTGACGGATTGTCCTCTCCGGTCAGGACCCCCTTCAGCTGAATACGCCAACACCATCAGGAGTCCGGACGTCCCGACCACCAGGACCTCCGTGAGGCTGGTCGGTTTCCCCTTTGACGTTCGAAGTCCCATAACGCAGTTGGAGAACCTCCCGCTCCTAGGCACCGTGCGTCTCTGAATCCCCCTTCCCTATTGCTGATGCGCCGGGCCGCTCCCCCGCAGAAGGTTGAACCCCGAACGGAGGCGGGGGCCTCCTAGCTCCGCGTCGCACCGCCCTCATGCCGCATGCCCCACGGCGATGGCTTGTTCCTGCCGGGCGTCGATGTAGCGAACGATTCTTCGCAGGGTACGGGGGCTGATGGCCTGGTCGGCGTCGCACTTGGGTCTGGCAGCGTCGAGGCGGTCGCTGGCCACCTCGATGATCAGCCCCTGTGCGCCGAACTCGATGGCCGCGCGACTCGCTCCTTCCACCATCGCCGAAACACCCGTCGCGTGGCTGGGATCAACAATCACAGGCAAGAACGTCTCCCCCTTCACCGCCGGAATCACGTTCAGATCGAGCGAATAACGTGAATACTCACCGTTTGGGTAGGCTTTGATCCCGCGCTCGCACAAGACGATTTCGAAATTACCCTCGTTGGCGATGTATTCGGCGGCTCCCAGCCACTCGCAGAGGCCCGCGGCCATGCCCCGCTTCAGCAGCACAGGCTTGCGCGTGCGGCCCACCTCGACAAGCAGCGGATAGTTCTGCATGTTGCGCGAGCCGATCTGAAACATGTCGGCGTATTCCGAGACCTGCTCGACCAGGCGGGGGTCCGTCACCTCCGTGACCACGGGCAGGCCGGTTTCGCGGCTGGCCTCGCGTAGTATCTTCAGGCCTTCGAGCCCCAGCCCCTGAAAGTCGTGCGGTGAAGTACGCGGCTTGTAGGCGCCGCCACGCAGCATATCCGCACCCGAACCTTTGACTTCGCGCGCCACTTCCAGAGTCTGCCCGTGGCTCTCGACCGCGCACGGCCCGGCGATAACCACCGGGCGCTCACCGCCGAATCGCACTGAACCCACCTGCACGATGCGCGTCTGGGCCTCGCCATAGCGCGGAACTGTCCTGCGGCTCAGCAGGGGACAAATGCGCGGCAGGTCGTCAACCTCAATTTTTCCAGCGACCCTCATTGGATATCACCCTTTGACGGGACGCCCCTTGGGGCACCCAAGAGGGCAGGCCCTGGCCTGCCCCTCCTCCGTGACGTCGCTAAGCCGAGGCCGGCATCCGGTCGCCGTTGTTCGAACCCTTGTCGCGATCCGACTCCCAGATGGCGATCGCCTCGATCTCGATGAGCAAATCCGGGCGGCAAAGAATCGCTTGGATCCCCGTGGAGGCGGGCAGGGGATTCAGCCCTTGCTGATGGAAAAACTCGCTGCGGATCCGGTTGAACTCCGCGTAATCGCGCTCGATATCGCGCAGATAGCAGGTGGTGCGCACGATGTCTTTCCACGTGGCGCCCTCGGCTTCCAGCAGAGCGGTGATGTTGCGGTAGGTCCGCCAGGTTTGCGCGCCGAAATCGCCCGCATGGACGGTGCGCCCTTCTTCATCCACGCTGGCCGTCCCGGAGATCAGAAGGATGGTGACGCCTTTGATGTCCATCCGAAGCCCGCGCGAGAACGCCGAGCCGTAGGCGGGTGCCTCGTTCAAAACCTGGTGCGCGCTAACGGCCTTCTTGGGAATCGTGCTGTGTTCCGTTTCTGGCATGGCGGCCGTCTCAGCGGCCAAATTCGGCAAACTCATAATTCACGCTCCTATGGAGGGTCGCAGCGTGCTCACTTCACAAGCAGGATGCGGATTCGCTCTGTAAATCACTCGTTGGCTTACGGGACGGACGCTTCTTAGTGCGAGGGAAGCCACCATCGGCCGAGCGACATGGGACTGGCGGGGAACCTGACCTGGGATCCTTGCGCGCGCTGAATGATGTTGGGTCCTCACAGTGTTCATAATCAGGTACTGGAAACACCGTTACAGGCTAGCCTCCTGAAGCCGAGATGCACTCGCCGACGCTACGTCGCCGGACGGTTCCTGAGATCGACCCCTGGATTAACCCCACCAGCGCAGCGCGCGGTAGCTGTTCCCTGTCCCCGAATTCTTGGACCCAACACTCGACATGCGCACCAAGGCGCATCAAATTCGCAGTTTGAAAACAAAGCACATATGCTATAGGTGTAACTTACATCCCGCCCACGATGCAGCCGTTGCCGTGGCCTGTCAATGACCGGACTCAGAACTCCACTTGCGGGAGATCATAGGCCCCGATCTAGTTGTTAAGAGTTGCCCGTCTAATGCGGCTGCAGGAGGCCAATAACGCTTTTCCCGTATGGCTTAATGTCATCGATGAGCCCTTCCTGACAGGAGTGGCCCGACCCTGTCTGAAGAGAGGGTTGAGTTCAGGCGCCAGATAGGGCGGACGGCCCATTTTCAACAGGGATTTTGGGCTGGGACGACGGCCTGGCTTTGTCAGCACTGGCGGAGGACACCGCCGGGCGGCGAGCGTATGGAGTGTACCGTCCGCGTCTCCGCGGCCGTGCAAAGTATTTGTAGTGAAGCGGGCGTTCCACCTTCAGCCCAGTGAATCCAAAATCGTGATCGCGTCTCGAATGTAATTTGGACAGCGAGTCATGATGAGGTCCTTGTGAAGTGCCTCTTCTCGCCCCTCTTTGGTGAACAGGTCCACTCCCAATAGCTCGCGGCAAGTTAGGGCCCCATGACGTTTCTTGAACTCGGCGACAAAGCGGGAAATCCGGCCGAACAGCTCCGCTTCCTTATCCACATCTCCGTAAACGGGCGTTGTATTACCGTGTCGCAGGCCCAGCACCAGGTATCCGCTGGCCACAGCCCCGCACTCGCCCCCGATACCGGAGCCTCCCGCCAGGGCATTGGCCATGCGGCGAGCGACCAGAGGATCAATTCCGAAATCCGCTGCGTAGGCTTCGAAAACAGATTGGGCACAGTGGAAACCCATCCCGAACTCCCGAAGGGCTCTGTCCACGCGAGCCTCGGTAGGCAGGCCCCCCGAGGGAGTTCCGTTTCCACTCCCTTTAAGTTGCGGCAGGCTGTCATCCAGGGCCAAAGCCGGAGCTAGCGAACAGGCCGCGGCAAGAAAGCACCGGCGCGCCTGACTGTAACCGATGCGACATTCCGCATTTCCACGATCATTCATGGCTGCTCCCTTCCGTTCTCCGTGTCCGGAAGACGGCGCCCCCCGCCGTTCGAGTACGGCCGCCAGGACGGAGCCCCCTGACCCGGGTTCGTGCAATGCAGGGGGTCATGCCGGCCCCGCGCCCCTTGACCGATGCGCCGTGGCGGGCAGGCCGCGACTTGCCCCCTCAGCCCTTCTGCAATTGCCCGGATAGATAGTTCTGAAGGCCGAGCTTCGCGATCAAGTCGAGTTGCGTCTCGAGGTGGTCCGCGTGTTGTTCTTCGTCGTGGATCATCTTCAGGAACAGTTGACGCGTTCCATGATCACCTTCGGCAGCGCACACCGCTACTGCAGCATTGTATTGCTGGATGGCATCGGCCTCGTCGTGGAGGTCCAGCTCCAATTGGGCCTTTGGATCGTCGCCGATCTTCGGGGTCAGCGGGACGTCCACCGCCGGTTTTCCTTCCAGGAACAGGATTCGCTCGATCAGATTCTCAGCGTGATGCATCTCTTCAATGGCACGCTTCTTGGTCGCGGTCGCGAGTTTCTCATAACCCCACGCCTCGCACATCTCGGCCTGCACCATATATTGGACAATCGCGGTCAGTTCCGCGCTTAAGGCCCGGTTTAGTTCGTTGATGACATTCTTATTTCCCCGCATAGATTCTCCTCCTTGAGCAATCCGGGTCCGCCGGTCGGGCAAATCCTGCGCTTAGAAGCTATTTCAAAACTTCGTGTAATGCGTTAATTTCGCCATAGTTGTCTTTCCCTGGGGGGTGGAGAGCGCCAGGGGGAGGGCGGATGGCGCGATATGGTCGGTTGTTGACCGACGCCCAGTGGGCCAAGATCCAGCCCTTACTTCCCCGGCGGCCGAAGCGCCCGCGCGGCGGGCGGCCTCGGGCCGACGACCGTCAAGTGGTGGAAGGCATTTTGTGGATTCTGCGCAGCGGGGCGCGCTGGCAAGACTTGCCCGAGGAGTTTCCGTCGCCCGCCACCTGCTGGCGGCGGCTGCCCGACTGGGAGGAGCAAGGGATTTGGCTCAGCATCTGGCGCGTGTTTCTGGGCGAACTGAATGAACAGCAGCAGTTGAAGTGGAGCGAATCGTTTCTGGACGGCAGTTTTGCTCCGGCGAAAAAAGGGGCTCCGCCGTCGGCAAGACCAAGCGGGGCAAGGGGACGAAGTGGATGGTGGTGGTCGACGGCGGCGGTGTTCCTTTGGGAGTCCGACTTTACGCTGCGTCCCCGGCGGAAGTCCGGCTGGCGGAAGAAACGCTCGCGATGATCCGTGGGGCGGCGGCATCGTGGCGGGCGTCCGCGACAGAAGCCGGCACGAGTGATTGCCGACAAGGGCTACGACAGCGACGCGCTGCGGGCGCGTGCTGCGAGGCTACAAGAAGCGCTGGATTGTCGAACGCAGCATCGCTTGGCTTGGCAACTTCCGCCGTCTCGTCGTCCGCTGTGACCCCTCGCTCACCCTCTACCAGGCGTTCATTCATATTGCCTGCTTATGATCACCTTACGGAGGGTTTTGAAATAGCTTGTAGAAGGGAATAACATCCGGCTCTTTGAGGCCCCTGCCTCTGTCGAAAGATTTGACCCAAGGGATGGCGACAGCCTGCTGACAGAATCCCCCTAATACCGTGCAAGCCCGACCGTCAAGACCGAGGAAGATGCTAGGCGAGCCAGTTTCGAGCACGCCGTCGGCGAATTCTTCTCCACGAGCCCCGAGGGTCCGTTTGTTTCTTGTGTTTTGGAGGACCCTGAGGGTCTCGAAAAAAATCCTCCTGGTGAAATCACCTCCAGAGCCAATGCACCCCGACCAACTTCCCTCGGTCCCCCGGCCCGCGCAGGATGGCGCGAGCCGCGCTCGTTGTTGGCGAGTTTCTTCCCTCGGTTCCAAGACCCTGTGGGTTCGATCCCCTCCCGAGACCCGACTCTGTGGTAGGATGACTGGCCTCGGATTGCGATGCCATCTTCTTCTGCCTGCTTGTTGAGTATGCTCCTGGGAATCATGACCGGCCTGGGAGTCTTCACGTTCCGGTTCGCGGAGGGGTTTTCCTATTTCACCAACGATCCCGACGCCTGCGCCAACTGCCACATCATGCGCGATTACCTGGATTCCTGGCAGAAGTCGGCGCATCACGCGCGGGCCGTCTGCAATGACTGTCATACCCCCCACGCCATGTTGCCCAAGGTTTGGACCAAAATGGAGAACGGCTGGCGGCACTCCGTGCGCTTCACGCTCCAGGATTTTCGCGAACCCCTGCGCATCACCCCCCGCAACGCCCGGAGCCTGCAGGCCAACTGCATTCGTTGCCACGAAGACCTGGTGGATGCCCTGCGGGACCTTCACGGGGGCACGCCCGACGAGGATCTGGATTGCGTCCGCTGCCATGCGGGAGTGGGGCACGGGCCCCGGAGGTAAAACGACCCATGAAATCATCACTCTGGACTCATTTGGGATTAAGCGTCGCGGTGGCCGCGGCCACTTTCGGGATCGCTATGCTGGTGCTGAATGTTCAGGAGCGCAAGCGCGAGGCGCGGGAAACGCATTTCGAGCTGGTGCGCCTCACGGAAGACACTCTGGATCCGGCGGAGTGGGGCAAGAACTTCCCGCGCGAATACGACGGCTACAAGCGCACGGTGGACACCGAGCGGACGCGGTACGGCGGCAGCGAAGGTTTTTCCCATCTCGACAAAGATCCCCGGCTGAAGCGTATCTTCGCCGGCTACGCCTTCGCGCTGGATTATCGTGAGGATCGCGGCCATGCCAATTCGCTCAAGGATCAGGACGAGACCGAACGTGTGAAGCAGCGCCAGCAGCCGGGAAGTTGCCTGCATTGCCATGCCTCGATCATCCCGGCCTACCGCAAGCTGGGCGGCGGCGACGTGATGGCCGGCTTCGAAAAAGTCTGCGCCATGCCCTTCGCCGAAGCGCGGAAGCTGGTCGAGCACCCCGTGGTCTGCATCGACTGCCACGATCCGAAGACCATGCAGCTTCGCGTCAATCGGCCCGCTTTCCTCAACGGCATCCGGGCATACAAGAAGACACAGGGGATTGAGAATTACGATCCGAACACCATGGCCACCCGCCAGGAAATGCGCAGCTTCGTGTGCGCCCAGTGCCATGTGGAATACTACTTTGCCGGGGCAGGCAAGCTCGTTACCTACCCCTGGGCCAAGGGGCTCAAGGTAGAGGAGATCGAAGCCTATTACGACGAGGCGCAGTTCAGCGACTGGAAGCACGCGGAAACGGGCGCGGGGGTGCTGAAAGCCCAGCATCCGGAGTTCGAATTATGGAACCAGGGCATTCACGCGCGCAGCGGCGTGGCCTGCGCGGACTGCCACATGCCTTATATGCGCCAGGGCGCCATCAAGATCAGCGACCATCACGTGCGCAGCCCGCTGCTCAATGTCGAGCGCGCCTGCCTGAACTGCCATCCCTTTCCCGCCGAAGAGATGCGGTCGCGGGCCGAGGCCATCCAAGAGCGCACGGCCAAGCTGCTTTCGCGGGCCGAGGATTCGCTGATCGACCTCTACGATGAGTTAAAGGCGGCAAAGGCTGCCGGGGCGAGCGACCAGGATCTGGCCGCGGCGCTTCAGCTCCAGCGCCGAGCGCAGTTCCGCACCGATTTCATCAACGCCGAAAATTCGATGGGCTTCCACGCGCCGCAGGAGGCGGCCCGCATCCTAGCGGAGGCCATTGACTTCGCCCGGCAGGGTCAGCTCGCCGCCCGGCCCGCGCGGTCAACCCGAGGGCCGAAGTAGCCCCTGGACGGTGGCTCCAACCAGCCTGAGATCGAGGATTAACTGTGGGCTTCCGGCCTGCCGGGCACGGTCAGCACAGGGCAACTCGCTCCGCAGACTACCTTGTAGGCGGTGTCCGGGCCGGGGTGACCGAACCGGTGCGACGGACGACGGATGCCGAGCACAACGAAGTCCGCCTTTTGCTTGTCGGCTATCTTGAGGATGGTTTCCGCAGGGGGCCCAAACTCGACCACGAATTCGGGTTCGATTTGCTGAAGGTCTGCGGGGGGGACGAGGCGGCGCATCTGCTCACCCACAGACGCTGCGACTTCAGCCCGCCGCTCTCCAGAAAGGTCTTCCCCCTCCTCCACGACATGCAGGAAGGTCAGGCTGGCATGATTCTCTTCCGACAGCGAGAGCGCGTAGCGGGCCGAGGCCTCGGCCGCGGGTGAAAAGTTGGTCGCAAACAGAATACGGTTGGCGCGGATGTCCTCTCCGGAGATTTCATGGACATGCGGTCCCACCGTGAGGACGGGGCAGGCCGCCTTGTGGAAGATCTCTTGCGCCACGGAACCCAGCAACAGCTTCCGGAAGCCGGTTCGGCCATGCGTGCCGGCCACGATCATGTCAATTTCGTGCTCCTCGACCAGTTTGGAAAGGACCGGCCAGAGCATGCCCACCCCAATCACCACCTGGTGGGAAACGCCGCGCAGTCGGCCGGAAATCAGCAGTCGCGCCATTTCTTCCTCGGCGGCCCGGCGTGCGTCCTCCAGCATGGCATTGACCGCCTCGGGGACTACGAAATCGAACGACTCCGGCCGGACCACATGGGCCAGGTAGAGATAAGCCCCGTAGTGGCGTGCGATAGCCATCGCGTACTGCAGCGCGGATTCCGAACAGGAAGAGAAATCGGTAGCCCAAAGAATCCTGCGAACAGAAACGGGATTTCCACTTGAAGCGGTCTGCAAAGGCCATCCTCGGGGGCCGGAAACTTCCCCAAAACGTTGGCTGGCATATTTTGACGCTTGCTCTGGCACCTTGCTGCTCCTTGGCCGGAAGCTCCCGCAAGAAAGCGCCGCGCCCGCCACACCTTCCAGCCCTACCCCTGCCGGACTGACGGCGGCAATTCGCCTGCCACACGTTGCTCGGGTTCCTAACTAACACATATCCTTAGCGATATAGATGGACGGGAGTTGCCGAAGCCCCTCCCACGGGGCGGCAAAATACACGAAAACAAGTGCAATTTCCCGCAGAAGGCCTTGCACTTTGAGTTAGAATGCCCTCCCAGGTGGACGTATAACTTCTTAACATGCAGAAGGATAGAAACGTCATACGCCCGATTGACGGATAGCCGCCGCATGGCAGACGGAGTGCCCTGCGACCAAGGGGTGTTGGGCCGGATGAAAGGCTTTCAATCGAGCGACGGCTCGAACGTGAAACATTGAAAAGTACTTCCCCTCGGGTTCGAATGATAACGGGCCGCAGGCCCAGGGCGGGAGCATCCCATGAAATACGCAAAGCATGAGATCATCGACAAATTGAAGCTGGAGGCGAGCATCCTGCGCGATGGAGGGTACCAGCCTTCGGTCCGGGATCCGCATCACCAGCCGCAGATCTTTCGCGATTCCGTCACCTGCCTGAACGTCGGTCTCGAAATCAAGAAGGAGCCGTGCTCGGACTGCATCCTCATGCTCTTCGTCCCTGACGAGCATCGCGACCGAGAGAACCCCTGCCATTACATCCCGCTCAACGAGGCGGGAGACACGGTGGCTTCGCTGGAAGCGGCGGGCGACAGGGACAAACTGGAAAAGGAACTGCTCCACTGGCTGGAAAAGACCATCGAGAAAACCGAGAAAGAGACTTAGGAGAAGGCTAGGATTGGAGCGGTTGAGGGTCGGCCGCCGAGGGGGTGCTTTCGTCTTCGGCGTGGAACAGACCAAACTTCTTCATCTTGTAGCGCAGAGCGTCGCGGCTGATATCCAGCAGGCGCGCCGCTTGCGTCTGATTGCCCCCCGCCTGGTTCAGGGCTAATTCCACCAGAGCTCGCTCGACCTCTTCGAGAGATGTGCCGCCTTCCGGAATGCTGAGCGGCGGCAGCCAGCGGCCGCTGGGCAGCGGCTGGGGGCTGGCGGAGGGCGACGCGATCTGCTCGAACGCGGTGATGCCGGCCTGCGGGCGCGCCACGGAAAAGGGCAGATACGTGGGACTCAACACCGTATCGTCTTCCAGAATCATGGCGCGTTCGATGGCGTTCTTCAGTTCGCGCACATTGCCGGGCCAGTCGTAAGCCAGCAGCAGGGCGCGCGTTTCATTGCTGATGCCCTTGATAGACTTGCGGAATTTGCGGTTGTAGTGGCTCAGGAAGAAATCCACGAGGGGGAGGATGTCCTCTTTGCGCTCGCGCAGCGGGGGAACAAAAATGGAAATGATAGCGAGGCGGTAATAGAGGTCCTGCCGGAAATGCCCCTCCCGCACTGCCCGCTCCAGGTCGCGATTTGAGGCGGCGATAACCCGCACATCCACCTGGATGTCTCTGACGCCCCCCACGCGCCGGATGACTTGGTCTTCCAGCACGCGCAGCAGCTTGGCCTGGAGGAACGGGGACAGCTCACCAATCTCATCGAGGAACAACGCGCCCCCGTCAGCCACTTCGAACAGGCCCTTCTTCATCGCCTTGGCATCGGTGAAGGCGCCTTTCTCATGGCCAAAGAGTTCGGCCTCCATCAGGTTTTCCGGAATCGCCGAACAGTTGATGGCCACGAAGGGCCGCGCCTGCCGCGAGCTCTGATAGTGGATGGCTTTTGCGATCAGGTCTTTTCCCGTTCCGCTTTCGCCCTGGATCAGGATGGTGGTGGCTTCGCTGGTCGCCACCTTGCGCACAAAGCTGATCAGTTCGGTAATCTTGCGCGAGGTTCCGACAATCTCGTGGTAACCCACGCGCCGGCGGACTTCCCCGCGCAGCGACTCCACTTCGGTGCGCAGCCGGGTCGCTTCCAGGGCGTTCTTGACCGTGACGCCCAACTCATCAAAATCGAGCGGTTTGCCGATGAAGTCGTACGCGCCCAGCTTGATGGCCGCCTTCACGTCGTCCAGTTGCGGATCGGCGGTGATCATGATGGTGGCCCGAGCGTCTCCGGCCTGCCTCAGGCGGTCGAGAACCTCGACACCGCTCGCCCCCGGCAGACGCACGTCCAGCAGAACCAAGTCTGGCAATTCCTCGTGAGCAATGCGGAGGGCTTCCTCGCCCGATTCCGCCTCCAGCACCTGGTAGCCCCACTCAATGCATTTCTGTCGGAGCGACCAGCGAACCAGTTTTTCGTCGTCCACAATGAGGATTTTTTCGCCAGCCATCAATTCTACTTTACTACACTGGCATCATTTTGGTGGGTGTTTTTACGCAGGGGGAGCCATAGCGTGAATTCACTCCCCTTGCCGAGCGTGCTCTCGACGGCGATCCGGCCCCCGTGATTCTCCACAATGCGGCGCGCCAGCGAGAGTCCCAGGCCCGTCCCTTGCCCCTTGGTGGTAAAGAACGGCCGAAAGATCAACGGTAGATGCTCGGGTGCAATCCCGGGTCCCGTATCCTTGACCCGGATCATGGCAGCCCCGTCACGGGATTCCAGCTTCACATCAATGCGTCCCGGCCCTTCCGTCACCTGGATGGCGTTGAGCAGCAGATTCAGGAGGAGTTGCTGGATCTGACTGGCGTCGTGTTCGACCAACGGCAAGGAGGGATCCTTCTCGATCTCAATTTCGATGGGGCGCGAAAGCACTTGTTGACGCGCCAGGTTCACGGCGTGTTCGGCAGTCTCGTTCAAATCGGCGGGGCGGAAGTCGGGGGGCTTGGGCCGCGCGTAGGCCAGCAGGTCGGTGAGGATCTTCTGAATGTCGATAATCTCTTTCTGAACTTCATGCACGACCTGGCGGCTGGGACTGGAAGCGGGAAGGTCACGGGCGATAATGTCCATCACGCCTGCAATGCCGGCCAGGGGGTTGCGGATGTCGTGGGCCAGCCCCGCCGCCAATTCCCCCAGGGTCGCCAGGTGTTCGGCCTTAGACATCTGCGTGTCGTGGAGGCGCTCGATCTCCTGGCGCGACTCGCGCAGCTGGCGAACCATCTCATTGAAGTTTCGTCCCAGGTCCCCGATCTCGTCGCTGCGCGTGGCGAAGCTGACAGAAACGCTCAGGTCTCCGGCCCGCAGCCGGGCGATCTTCTCCTGCAATTCCACCAGCGGGCGCTGGACAAGCACCGCCAGCACGGCTAGCAACGCCGCGCAGATCACGATGGCGCCGCCCGCTGCCAGCAGGATGACGTGCTCGCGCTCCGCCCCTTCAAAGGACAGCGTGATCCATACAAACATCAGGATGCCCGCCAGAAGCACGGCGGCGATGGGCAGGACCGCTTTCAGCCTGAGATTAGCTCGATACTGGATCACGGCCAGGGTTCTCCCCCCTATGCTACCACCACTTGGGCCCCCAGGGAGGCCGGCAAAGCCTTCCGCTTACTGGCCGGCGAGCTGCGACAGGATCGGAGGATTGGTCTCCTCCATCGCCAGAATGGAATGGCAGGAGTTGCAATCCTGGCTGATGGTGCGGCCGTCCGACGTGGTGTGATTGCCATCGTGACAGCGGAAGCAGCCGAGGAAATCCTCGTGGCCGATGTTGTTGAGGTAAGTTCCCCAGGTCACTTTCATTTCCGGGAAGACGTTCCGCAGGTAGATCTTCTGAATCTGCTGCACGGCGGATTCAATCTGGGCGCGGTGTTCCCGGTAAACCTGGGGGTAGGCGGTGCGGTAGAACTCGGTAATGCCCTGGGCGATCTGCCGGGAGGCCGTGTCGCGGTCGGCGTAGTCGGCGCGGAGGAGTTCCACCGCTTTCTTCTTGATGTAGGGAAGCTGCTGGCTGATGCGGCCGTCCGAAAGGGCGTGATCCACGGCGCGCTCCGGCAGCTCGAAAGCGTGCGTGGGCGAGTTGTGACAGTCCACACAGTCCATTTTGCGCCGCTCCGCCTTCTTCACTTGGTCGGGCGTGAGCTGAACGTCGGCGGAATTGAATTCCACGATCTTGCCGTCGTCGTCCACGTAGGTCACGCGCGGAATCACTTGGCGCCGATCATCGGTGGCCAGGTACTCGATCCGCTCAAAGGTATCCAGATGCCGGCCGTGAATGCCCACCTTGCCCTGCGCCGTGTGCCCGCCGATCTTCATGACCAGCACCGTCGTCTTCGCGGTGTTGGCTTCGTCCGGCTCATATTTGGTGCGGATGCGCAGTTTGTCCCCCTCGAACTTCTGCGGCCAGTGGCACTGCTCGCACGTTTCGCGCGCCGGGCGCAGTTCGCGGACGGGCGTGGGGATCGGCCGCGAGTAGGTGTGAAAGGCTACCGCATAAAGCTGGCGCGCGCCCGAAAGTTTCGACTTCACAAACCACGAGGCGCCCGGCCCAATGTGGCACTCCACGCAGGCGACGCGCGAGTGCGGCGAGTCCTGGTAGGCGGTAAACACCGGCCCCATCACGGTGTGGCAAGTCTGACCGCAAAATTGCACGGAGTCCATGTGCTCGACGCCCTTGTAGGTGGCCGTTCCGAACATGAGGATGTTGATACCGGTGGCCACCGCAATCAGAATCAGACCGCGCTGGAAATGTGGTTCATGAAGATCAATGCGCGGGTAGATGGTGGGCAGCGTCCCCGCCCGCAGCAAGGCCCGGCGGCGGAGCAGGACCCCCAGCGGCATCAGCAACAGCCCCAGCAAAAAGAATCCGGGGAGGATAAAGAAGAAGACGATGCCGGTGTAGGGCTGGACGGTCCCGCCCTTCAGCGATTCCAGCACCCAAAACAGAACCAGCGTGACGCCCGAGCTGGTGGTGATGACAGCGCCGACGGAGGTGATCAGATTGTGTCCCAGGAAAAATATCGGGCGCAGCCAGCTCTCCAGCTGCCCTCGGAACTTCGCCTCGCCTTCCATCCTTAGCCCTTTCCTCCTGTCGGATTCGTTCTCTTGACTGTAATCAATTCCGTAGGTTGCCTGTTGGGTCGTTCTGCTTCGGCGGGATGCTAATGGGCGCCGGCAGCTGCGGAGTCTATACGGACTTTCAAGCGCTGTTTGTAGCAATCATCAGTCCGCAAATTGACGGCTCGCATCGTCCCCATTAGTCGCTTCAAATCAACAAGTTATATGGCCCTGCGGGGCTTGACCGCAAGCCCACGGAGTGCTCCGCCGGGCCTTTTTCGCCACCGCCTGCGAGTAATGGCCCACCGCTATCCGTGCACCAAACAGCCGCACCGGCCCGCCCCAGTTCGGGGGGCACCAAGCGTTCGTGCTAAGATTGAAGGCTCCGATGCAACCGAAGCGAATACTAATCACCAACGATGATGGCATCTACGCGCCCGGGTTGAAGGCGCTGGAGAGCGGACTGGCGGGGATCGGCGAAGTCACCGTCGTCGCGCCCGACCGTGAGATGAGCGCCACCAGCCAGTCCATCAGCGTTCACGCGCCACTGCGCGTCCACAAACTTGACGAGCGACGCATGGCCGTCACCGGTACGCCCGCCGACACTGTCATTCTCGCGATCTACAAGCTGCTGCCGCAGAAGCCGGACCTGGTGGTCTCCGGCATCAATCCCGGCGGCAACTTGGGGGAAAACGTGATCTATTCCGGCACGGTCGCAGCGGCGATGGAAGCTACGCTACACGGCGTGCCCGCCTTTGCGATATCGCTTGCCTCGCGAAAGTATCTCGACTTCAGCGCGGCGGCGCTCTTCGCCGGCCAGCTGGCGCGCATGATACTCGATAAGGGGTTACCGCCCGGTATCATGCTCAATGTTAACGTTCCCCGCGGCGAAGTGCGGGGGGCGCGCATCACTCGCCAGAGCCAGAAGATTTCGCAGAACGTGGTGCATGAGAAGTTTGACCCGCGCGGGCGGCCCTATTTCTGGCTGGACGAAACGGCGCGCATCGAAACCGCGGAAGCAGATTCCGACTACGCCGCCATCCGCGCCCACGAGGTTTCGATCACCCCGCTGCAAGTGGACCGCACGGATTACTCCTGGCTCCGAAAGCTTTCGGAATGGCTCCCCAGCCTCACGCCGGAATAGCCAGAACTCTACGGCGTGGTGCGATGCGGCAGGGCTTCGCCGCAGGTGCGGCAGTGGGTTCTGCGCCGCGCATTCAGGCTGCGACACCGGAGGCAGGAAACGTACATGGCGCGCGCCAACAGATGGGTGGCGACGAAGCTCACACCCAGGATCGCGATGGCAAGCGCCGCATTCAGAAATGTTTCGCTCATTTCGCGAGCGCGGCGCGTCCGGCGCGCACCGCCTCAATAAACTGCCTGGCCGTCTCGACGATTTCGTCGAGCTGACCTTCCCGAAGTTTTTGGGCATTCACCAGCTCGTTGCCCACCGCCACGGCGGAGGCCCCCGCCTTGATGTACTCGGGAGTGGTTTCCAGGTTGACGCCGCCCGTGGGAACCATCTCGATCTGCGGCAACGGGCCCTTGAGCGCCTTGATGTACTGGGGACCGCCCAGATTGCCGCAGGGAAAGACCTTGACCATATCCGCTCCGGCTTGCCAGGCCGTCACCACTTCGGTGGGAGTGAGCGCCCCGGGAAAGACCGGCTTCGCGTAGCGTCGCGCCATTTCGATCACGTGAAGGTTGAGCGCCGGCGTGACAATGAATTCCGCTCCGGCAAGAATCGCGGCGCGGCAGGTTTCCGGGTCCAGCACGGTTCCCGCGCCGAGCAAGACCTTGTCGCCGTAGCGCGTCACCATGCTTTCCATCACACGCAGCGCGCCCGGAACCGTCATGGTGACTTCGGCAATCCCGATCCCGCCCTGGGCAATCGCCTCCGCCGCGCGCACGGCGGCCTCTTCGGTGGGAACTCTCACGATCGGAACCAGACCCATGTCGCGAATTCTTGCGAGCGCTTTTTCTTTAGTCCAAGCCATGTCGGTCTCCTTGAGTCCTGGCAGGGCGGGCATCCTGCCCGCTTGCAGCCGAGACGGTTGTGCTCCCAGCTAGAGTGGTGCGTCGCAGATAACTCTTGCATCGCGGGGCACCTCGTCGCGGCGCCCTCCAGGCCGCCACCACGGCGCGTCGCCCTGAAGGGCGACGTGCCGTCCGCCTCAGCCCAAACCACGGAGGAGACCACGAAGGACATCCGCCATTATAAGGAACCGTTAGACGCACCACACTAGCGCGCTACCCTCAAGCTCGCGCCCTTCAGCAAGCCCTCGACTTCGGCCAGCGTCGCCCAGTTGAAGTCGCCGGGATTGGTGTGCTTCAGCGCGCTGAAGGCATTGCCATAACGCACCGCCGCTTCATACGAGCCTTTCACCACTTTGCCGTAAATAAATCCCGCGCTGAAAGAATCGCCGCCGCCCACGCGGTCCACGATTTCGAGCTCGTATTTCACGTCCTCATAATAGTTCCCTTCGGCATACGCGATGGCCGTCCAGGTGTTGCGCCACACGAGAGGATTCTCGCGCAGCGTGATGGCCACGGCCTTGAATTTGAACTTGTCCGCGAGTTTCCTGGCCACGTCCTTGTAAGACTGCGCCGACACTTCCGTGAAACCTTTCTCGTCCGTCTTCCCTTCCGCCTTGATCTTGAAAACGACGTTGGTATCTTCCTCCGTCGTGATCAGGACATCCACGAATTCCATCAACGGTTCCTGCACCGCCTGCGCCTTTTGGGGCGTCCAGAGCTTGCCGCGGTAATTGAGGTCGTAACTGACGGTAAGCCCCGCCTTTCGGGCGGCGACCAGCGCCTCGCGCGTTGCTTCCGCGGCCGTATCGGAAAGCGCCGGAGTAATGCCGCTGGTGTGGAACCACTTTGCGCCCGTCATCACCTTGGCCCAATCCACGTCGCCCGGCTTGATGGCGCTGATGGCGGAGTGCACGCGGTCATAGAGCACGGAACTGGCGCGCGGCGCGGCGCCGAACTCGACAAAGTAGACGCCCATGCGACCGCTGTCGGCCCAGACAATGTGCGAATCGTCCACCCCCGTCTGGCGGACGCGATTCTGCATCAGGCGGCCGAGCGGATTCTTGGGGAGGCGCGAAACCCACGCGCTGGTCAGTCCCAGCCGGCGCACGCCCACCGCCACGTTCAATTCTCCGCCGCCCACCTGCACGTCGAGCGAGTTCGTCTGCTCCAGTCGTTGGAAATCCGGCGGTGAGAGCCGGATCATCGCTTCTCCAAACGTCACAACGTCCACCATAAGTGCCTCCTGAAATCAATCTTGTAACCAGTCAATATAGGGCCTTCACCGAGCAAAAATCCAGAAAGTTCTCGGAGGCGGAAATCGGTGCAAACTCGGAAACGACAGGGTACAATGCCACTCCCAAGATCCTTCAAGGAGCAGCAAATATGCCAGGCGTCTATAAGATTACCGAGATCGTGGGCACGTCGCCCGTCAGCTTTGCCGAGGCGGTCAAGAACGGCGTGGCCGAAGCCGCCAAGACGGTCCATCACATGGACTGGTTCGAAGTGGTGGAGGAGCGCGGCCGCATCGCGGACGGGAAGGTCGCAGAGTTCCAGGTCACCATGAAGATCGGCTTCAAAATCGAACGCCAGGACCGGTGAACCCGCCGCCGTCCTACGTGCGCAAACTCGGCGTTTCCTAGGAGCAAAACCTCAAGAAATCGTCGCGCCCTGCGCGGGGGAAGTGTAGAATTCTTCCTCAGCCCCCAGGTGCGGCCCAGTGAGCCGCCCAATTCCTTGGTTCGGAGGTTCTCATGCGTTCTTCGAAACTCGTTCTCATGAGTTTGTTCCTTGCGGCGCTGGCCGCCGCCGCGCTGGCTGCCCAAAAGCCGGCGCAAAAGGACGTGCCCGCCTATAAGAATCCGGCGCTGCCCATCGAGCAGCGCGTGGACGACCTGATTTCGCGCATGACGCTGGAGGAGAAGGTGCTCCAGATGCAGAACGGCGCGCCGGCGATTCCGCGCCTGGAGGTTCCGGCCTACAACTGGTGGAATGAAGGACTGCACGGCGTGGCGCGCGCGGGCTACGCCACCGTCTTCCCGCAGGCGATTGGGATGGCGGCAACATTCAATCCCGAAATCATCCACCGCGAGGCCCGCGTGATCGCCAAGGAAGCGCGCGCCAAGTTCAATCAGGCGCAGCGCGACAAGAACTACAACATCTATTTCGGCCTGACGTTCTGGTCGCCGAATATCAACATCTTCCGCGATCCGCGCTGGGGCCGGGGGCAGGAAACTTACGGTGAGGATCCCTTCCTGGCCGGCCGGCTGGGAACCGAATTCGTACGGGGCTTGCAGGGCGATCATCCCCAATATCTGGAAACCGTGGGCACGCCGAAGCATTTTGCGGTTCACAGCGGCCCGGAACTCGAGCGTCATGGCTTCAACGTCAATCCGTCGAAGCGCGACATCGAGGAAACCTATCTGTCGCAATTCCGCATGGCCGTGGTGGACGGCAAGGCGGAATCAGTCATGGCGGCGTATAACGCCATCTACGGAAAGCCCGCAGCCGCCAGCTCCTTCCTGCTTCAGGAAACACTGCGCGACGCCTGGGGCTTCAAGGGGTACGTGACTTCGGATTGCTTCGCGGTGACGGACATTCTGAACGGCCACAAGTTTGTGCCCACGATGGCCCATGCGGCGGCGGTCGCTGTGCGCACCGGCACGGACCTGACCTGCGGCGAGGAATACGTCACGCTGCCCAAGGCCGTAGCCGACGGGCTGATCACCGAGAAGGAACTGGACGTCGCACTGCGCCGGCTGTTCACCGCTCGCATGAAGCTGGGGTTGTTTGACCCGCCCGGCAGCGTTCCCTTCAACCAGATTCCCATGTCGGTGGTGGGATCGGTCGAGCACCGTCAGCTGGCGCTGGAGGTGGCGCGACAGTCCATGGTGCTGCTGAAGAATGATGGCACCCTGCCGCTGAAACCGACGATCAAGACCATTGCGGTGGTGGGGCCCAACGCTGAATCCCTAGTGTCACTCGAGGGCAATTACAACGGCGTCATGCGCAACCCGGTGATGCCGGTGAACGGTATTCGGCGGCAGTTCAGCGCGGCGCGCGTGCTCTACGCGCAGGGCTCGCCGCATGTGGCGGGATTCCCGGTGCAGGTGCCGAGCACGGTGCTGCATCCGCCGGGACTGCCCAGCGCGACGGGATTACGCGGCGAGTATTTCCCCAACCCGGATTTCGCCGGCAAGCCCGCGCACGTGCGCACCGACCCGCAGGTGCTTTTCAACTGGAGCGCGGCTTCGCCCGCCCCCGGCGTTCCGTCCAAGGCGTTCTCGGTGCGCTGGACGGGCACCTTCGCGCCGCCCGCGCCCGGCAAATACACTTTCGGCATCAATCAGACGCACTGCTGGCCTTGTGAGGATCGCGCCACGTATCGCGTGTATTTTGGCGGCCAATTGGCGAGCGAAACCCATTCGGTCAGCCACGGCACGCCGGTCAAGCCATTTGAAGTGGACTTCTCCGACGGCAAGCCGAAGGAGATCAAGATCGAATACAGTCACCAATCGCCCATGTTCGCCGCGGGCATCGAATTCACCTGGCAGCCGCCGGTCGCGGCGCTGCGCGAGGAGGCGGTGACGCTGGCCCGCCAAGCTGACGTGGTCGTGGCGTTCATCGGACTCTCGCCCCAACTGGAAGGCGAAGAGATGGGCGGCCTCAAGGTCGAAGGTTTCGAGGGCGGAGATCGCACGGATATCAACCTGCCGCGCGTCCAGCAGGAGCTGCTGGAGGCGCTCGGCTCGACCGGCAAGCCGCTGGTGGTGGTTCTGATGAGCGGCAGCGCCGTGGCTCTGAACTGGGCGCAGGAGCACGCCAGCGCCATCCTGGCGGCGTGGTATCCGGGCGAAACCGGCGGCACAGCCATCGCCGAGACGCTCGCCGGCGTCAACAACCCGGCCGGACGCCTGCCAGTGACCTTCTATGCTTCGAACGACCAACTGCCGCCCTTCCGCGAATACTCGATGCAAAACCGCACGTACCGCTATTTCCGCGGCGAGCCGCTCTACGGATTCGGCTATGGCCTGAGCTATTCGACGTTTGAATACAGCAACCTTAAACTGTCGTCGGACCGCGTCGAGGCCGGCCAGCCGGTTACGGTGGAGGCGACGGTCAAGAACACCTCCACGCGACGGGGGAGCGAAGTGCCGCAGCTCTATCTCGAATACCCCGCGTCTGAAAACGGGGCGCTGCGCGCGCTGAAGGGCGTTGAGCGAATTCGGCTGGCGCCCGGCGAATCGCGGCGCGTCAAGTTCACGCTCACGCCGCGCGACCTGAGCCGCGTCACCGACGAGGGCGAGCACGTCATCCAGCCCGCCACCTATTCGGTCTATGTCGGCGGCGGCCAGCCTGGGCAGGGTGCCGGGGTTCGTGGCAGCTTCCAGATCGTCGGCGAACAGAAGCTGCCGAGGTAACATCCCGGCAGCGAGCTACAGCGTATTGAGGAAGGCGAGGAGGGCCTGTTTGTCCCCGGCGGAAAGGGCGAGCCCAAAGGCGTGGCCTTGGACGGCGCGCGACGTGACGCCGTAAGCCCGGAAGCCGGTGGGGATGTCGTCGGCGCGCAGGCGGCGCGGGTCAAACCAATCCTCCAAGGTGGCGCCCGCCCCGTCGTGGGGAAACATGCCGCGATACCACAAACCTTTCAGCGAGGGAATCTTGCAGGAACCCCTTCCTCGCCGCCTCCGAAGCGCGAGACCGGGATCGGTTCCGACCGAGCGTTGGAGAATCTCGTACTCCCTCAACATCTCTTCGCGCGGCTCGAATCCCCCCGTGGGACGCCCGGTTTCCGGCTGTTGAACACTTGCTTGACAGGGGGGGTGTGCAAGCGAGACAATAGGGCCGAAGTTGAGCTTTTCGCCGGTCCGGAAGATGCCTCAGCCATTTCTCGGCAAGTTGCGTTCGCTGTTCGGAGCGCGAGAATCCCCAGCCGCCCGGAAATTGACCAAGAGGGAAGCGCGTTACGTGGTGCACGGCTCCGTGCTCTACCGCGAACCTGGCGCTCTGGACTGGCAGAAAGGCTTCACGGAGAACTTGAGCGCCAACGGGGTCCTCTTCCGCGGGGAGAAGCCGCTACCCCTGCATACGCCGCTCGAAATGAGCATCACGCCGCCCAAGGCACCCGGCCAGCGCGCTCCCGAAGGCATCTACTGTTGGGGCACCGTCGTGCGCACCTCCGTGGCCGAAGGCACCTCGATCAAACCCGTCTTCGGCGTTAAGATCCAAAAATACCGCAACGCTCCCAAGTTCCTCACCGACGCCGATATCAAGTTCGAGCGCATGGCGTAGTGTGATAACCGCTTTTCGTCGCGGCGGGCTTCAGCCCGCCACACCCCCGATCAACCCGATGGCGACCTGAAGGTCGCCGCTACGACTTCATCTTCGCTCGCACGCGCTCGGCGAACTTGGCCACGTTGACGGCGGCGCGCTGGTGCGATGCTTCGCCGATCTTCTCCGTTTCATCAAACGCTTCGATTTCGAGCGAGTAGAGGCGACCCTCGACCTTCACCAGGCGCGTGACCACGCGCACCGTCGCGCCCACCGGCGTTGCCGCCAGGTGTTTCAGCGTGACACCGACGCCCACCGTGTCCTGCCCCGGCCCCAGCAGTTCCTTCACGCTTTCGCGCGAGGTCATCTCCATCCAGAGCAGCAGCGCCGGCGTGGAGAGCACGGGCGGTGCCTCCGAACCCATAAAATGGACCGCCAGGTCGTCTGTGACGGTGTAAGATTTTTCGTAAACTTTGGGCAATACATCAGCCATAAAGGGTTCACCTTCATCGATGTTCGATTGTTATCTGAACCGCCCGGGTTGTCATTCCGAGGAGGTCCGATGCCTTGTATCGGGCCGACGAGGAATCTCGCTCTGGATTTTCTTCAGGGCGCGATTCCTCGCTTCGCTCCGAATGACAGGGCCTCGCACCGTTCCCCCATTCATCAGGAGCGCGGCGACGCCTCGCCTTTACAATTTCAATTCCACAATCGTCGCCCCGCCCGCGCCCTCGTGGGGCGGCGCAGCATAATACTTTTCCACGTGCGGGTGGCTGGCAAAGAGGTCATGCAGCGCCTTGCGCAGGATGCCCTTGCCAAAGCCGTGAATCACGCGCACGCGGAAGCGCCCGTCGAGAAAGGCGCGGTCGAGGAACTTGTCCACCTGCTCGCAGGCTTCTTCCGCGCTGGCGCCGATGACGTTGATTTCAAGCGGCACGGGAGCGGCTTTCTCGGCCACCGTGGCCGCAGCGCCGCGCGGCGTCGCGGCAGGCGCAGCGGGCGAGGAGGGGCTCAGGACCTTCGCCTGCGAGCGCTCGACGCGCATTTTCAACCGTCCGACTTCGATTTCCAATTGACCATCGGGCAGGACGGCAAGCACTTTCCCCGGTTTGGGAAGATTGGCCACCAGCACGTCGTCGCCCACGCTCGCGGGAAGGTCGAGCGTGACGGGAGCGCCATCGGCAGGATTCATCCCCAGCGTTTCGAGCACCTGGGCGTTCCACTCCTCGCGCACGTCCTGGGCGAGCGCGGCCGGGGCGCGCTCCGCCTTCTTGCTCAGCTTGGCCGAAGCCTGGGCGCGAAGCTGCGCCACCACCGCTTCCCAGCGCTTGTCATAAGCTTTCATCGTCTCCGCCAGGCGGGCGTCGAGTTCCTTCAATTTGGCGCGGCGCTCTTCCTCGAATTTCTTCTCCAGCCCCGCCTGCTTGTCTTCGAATTCCTGCCGCTGTTTGCGCAGTGCCGTTGCTTCGTCCTCCAGGCGGGCTTTCAGTTGGTGCAGGCTGGCCACGAGCGTAGCGGCTTCGGCATCCGCCGGATCCATCATGCTGCGCGCGCGCGCGACGATGGACGGCTCGAGCCCCAGCCGCTCCGCCGTTTCCAGCGCGCCCGACTTGCCCGGCAGCCCGACCAGCAGCCGGTAGGTGGGCATGAGCGTCTTTTCGTCAAATTCCATCGCGGCGTTGACCGCTTCGGGCGTGGCTGTGGCGTACGCCTTGAGTCGCGTGTGGTGGGTGGTAATCAACGTCGTGGCGCGGCGCGCGCGGAAGTGCTCGAGGATAGCGATGGCCAGCACCGCGCCTTCGTGGGGCTCGGTGCTCGCGCCCAGCTCGTCGAGCAGCACCAGGCTGTTTTCGTCCGCCACCTGCGCCATCGCCTGGATGTTGGTGATGTGCGCGGAGAACGTGCTGAGGTTCGCTTCGATGGACTGCTGGTCGCCGATATCAGCCAGCACGCGCCCGTAAACAGGCAGCCGCGCTTCGTCGGCCAGCACGGGCAACCCCGCCTGCGCCATCAGCACGGCGAGCCCGACGGTCTTCAGCGCCACGGTCTTGCCGCCGGTGTTGGGACCGCTGACCACGACCATCATCTTGGGCGCGGCCAGCTCGAGGCTCAGCGGCACGGAGGTTCGTCCGCTCCCCTCCAGGGCCTTTTCGAGCAGCGGATGCCGCGCTTCCTTCAGGACCAAGTGCCGCGCCTTTTCAAATTGCGGAAGGCAGCAATTGAAGTGGCGCGCGAACTCGGCCTTGGCGAACGCCAGATCGATGCGCCCCAGGATCTCCGCAGCCAGCGACAGTTCGGCGCGATGGTCGCGAATGCGAGCGCTGAACATTGCCAGAATGCGGCGAATCTCGGCCAGTTCGTGATCCTGCAACTCAATCAGCTCGTTGTTGAGCCCCACGGTTAGCATGGGCTCGATGAAGACCGACGCGCCCGACGAGCTTGCCCCGTGCACGATGCCCGCCACGCGGCGCTTGTCTTCAACGCGCACCGGGATGACGAAACGGTCGTTGCGAATCGTCACCATCGCGTCGTGAACGCGGCCCTCCTGCTGGAGCTTGCGCACCAGGCGGTCAAGCGTGATCTGGAGCTCTTGCCGCAGGTGCTCGATGGCGCGGCGAATGCGGGCGAGTTCCGGACTGGCCGAGGAATCGATGGAACCGTCGGCGTAAATCTTGCCGTCGACCTCGGCGAGGAACATGCGGAAATCCGGCAGGCCGCGCACCGCCTCGTCGAGATGAGGCTGCGGGCCGCGCAGCAACAGCGAGCGGACGTCGCGTGAGGCGCGGGCTACTTCCACGATGGCCAGGATTTCCAGCGCCGCCAGCGCCACGCCTTCCACTGAAACGCGGTCGAGCAGTTCGCGCGTGTCCTTCAGCCGCCCGAGTTCGGGCCGGGCGCTGGTGCGCAGAAACGCCAGCGCGTCGCGCACCAGGTCGTGTTCTTTGCGGATGAGGGCGAGATTCGTGCCGGGCTGCAAATCTTCCAGCAGAGGGGCGCTGATGGGGCCTGAAACAAACGTGGCGATCAGGTCCACCACCGCCGGAAATTCCAGTGTGGCGCGCGAAAATCCGTCGAAGTTCTTCACCGTCTCCATCCGAGGGCCCAATAAAAGCTATCACAAATCGTCCCAGGAACAGCGAGGGGGCACCTCTCCGCGTGTCATTCCGAGGAGCCGTAGGCGGCAAGGATTCTCGCTCTGAATACGGTGCAGTGGAAGATTCCTCGCTTCGCTCGGAATGACGGGGGCGGACACTTAGTCCGGATTGCGTTCCGGCGGGCGGTGGGAGTGGATCTGCTCGTGGTCTTCGAGGGTTTCGAGGTGCGTGATGACCTCGGCGCGCAGGCCGAGCTCGTGCCGGACGCGATCCTCAACCTCGGTGGCGATGTGATGCGCCGCCGCCAGCGTCGTCTCCTGCGGAAAGAGCAGATGGAATTCCACCCAGACCTTGCTCCCCGTGTCGCGATGGCGCAAGCAGTGGAATTGAATTCCCGCCTTCCGGGTCGCCTCGGTCAGGACGCGCGTGATGCGCCCATCAATCTCGGGATTGCCTTCGTCCATCAGTCCGCCCACCGAGCGGCGGACCAGCTTGCCGCCGGTCCAGAGAATGTTGGCCGCCACCAAGCTGGCGATGAGGGGATCGAGCGCCATCCATCCCGTGAGCATCGCCAGCGTGAGGCCCGCCACGACCCCGAAGCTCGTCCAGGAATCGGTGAGGACGTGTTTGCCGTTCGCCTCCAGCACCAGGGAGCCGTGCTTCTTTCCCATCCAGACGAGATAACCGCCGAGCGCCAGATTGATGAGCGCGGCGGCAAGCGTCAGCAGCGTTCCTTGACCCAAGTTTTCGAGCTGAAGACCGTGCAGCCATTTGTGGATGGAAAGATAGATGATGTAGAAGGCCGCGAGAATGATCATCGCGCCCTCGAAGCCGGCGGAGAAGAACGCGATCTTGTCGTGACCGTAGGAATGGCTGCTGTCGGCCGGCTTGAGGCTGAGCGAAAGGCTGTAGGCCGCGAACGACACGGCAACGACGTGCACCACCGATTCCGCCGCATCAGAAAGAATCGCCACCGAACCCGTGACGAGGTAGGCGAAGACTTTCATCGCCAGCTTCCCGAAGCCCACCCCCAGGGAGAGGCGCATGGCGAATCGCAGGTCGCGGATTTCGCGCTCCGCCATCGCGGCGGCCTTGAGTTCGTCGTTCATTCCCATGCCATCCAGGGAAATAGAACTGCGGCGAGGTGCGGCGAGGTCCGCGCCTATCCTACCACCGGCACGCCCCGGGCCCCAAGCGCGGTGCGCCGGGCTTCAGCCCGGCATTCCCAGGTGGCGAATCACATCCTCCGGCCGCTCGATCAGAGTGACCATCTCAAGGGCCGGGGGGCGCGATGTCAAGGGTGAATTGTCCAGCGTGCCCTCTTGATTCAGGCAGTCAATGACGGGCTGCCAGTAGGGTGCCATGACCAGCAGCGGCTTGCGTCCGCCCACGGTGCGCGCCAGGGCGGATTTGTTCATCATCTCCCACACCAGCGCCAGTTCGGCCAGCGTGCCCGTACCCCCGGGCAGGACTACGTAAGCGTCGCCGCGTTCGATCAAGGTGAGCAGGCGATCCATAAAGGAAGGGACGCGAACTTCTTCCACAATCCAGGGATTGGCCTGGCCAGACCACACCGAACAGGTAACACCGATCGTGTGTCCGCCCGCCTCGCGCGCGCCGCGGGCGGACGCGGCCATCAGCCCGCCGTAACCGCCATTGCAGACGGCAAAGCCACGCTCGGCCAGCAGGCGTCCGAGGCGGCGAGCGTCCTCGTAGGCGCCGGATCCCGCCTGCGGCAACGAACTGCCGAAAATCGTAATCGTCTTCATGGTGTCTTTGGGGCGCGGCGCCGGCCGCCAAAGTGCTCGTAGATGGCCACGGTCAGGCGGTCCACCACCCGCTTGCCTTGAGGGGCGCGCATCGGATGCTGGTTGCCCATGATGGAGAACGCCAGCCGTTCCCCGGAAGGCAGATCCATGTAACCGGAAAGCGTGTTGACGAATTCAAGCGTGCCGGTCTTGGCGCGCACCTTGCCTCGCGCTGAGGTGCGCTCGAAACGTTCATCCAGAGTCCCGTCCACTCCGGCAATCGGGAGCGAATCGAGAAACACAGGAAATGCCGCTGACCTGGACATGCGGCGAAGCACCTTGATGGTGGCGCGCGGCGCGATGAGCGAATGGCGCGAGAGGCCCGAACCGTCCGAAAAGACCGCTTCGCCATCTTCAATCCCGGTTTGCGCCGCGAAGTCCTCCAGCACTTCCAGGCCCGCGCGCAGGCTGCCCACGCCTTTGGTTTCTCTCGCCAGCGTGCGCAGCAGCATCTCGGCGTGCAGGTTGTGGCTGTACTTGTTGATGATCCTGATGTCCTCGGCCAGAGGCTCAGAAAGCCGTTCGGCCAGAACCACCCGTGCCGGAGCCGGCGGTGAGAATCCCGGCGCCAGCCCCTCGGCGCGTGAAATCCGTAAGACTTCCACGCTGCCCCCTGCCCGGATTCCCTTCTCGCCGAGAACGCCCCGGAAGACCTCCGCGGCCCAGCGCGAGGGATCCTCGACCGAAACCGAATCCTCGTCGGGCGCGGTGTTGAGGGCGATCTCGCCCCAGACTTCCAGCTCCTTCGAGCCGAATTCACGCCGCAGCCGGATTCGATTCGGGGTCTTTTCGGTCGCGGTCACGAGCCGGTTGCTCAATGTGAAGTAATCCGGGAACGGCCGCAATTCCATCTGGCCGGGCGCGCCCGCCGCCGGCCCGGGCGCGTAACGGATCAACAGCGCGTTGTCGTTGAACGCCAGCGCGGTGACGGGCGAGGCGTATCCGAAAATGAGATCGTCCTCTTCCCAGCCGCGGCTGTAAGGTTCGTAAACGAAATAGGAATCATCGGCGATGATCTTTCCAGCGACCTCGCGCACTCCTTTCGCCACCAGCTGATCCGCCAGCAACTGGAACGCTGCTTCGGGCGGTGCGAAATTCTGGACGCTCGGCTCGTCAGGCAAGACGCGGTGACCCATGAACGGGTCGCCACGCCCCACGAGGTAGAGATCCTGCACGCGGCCGGCGGCGTCGGGCGGCGCGTCGGACTCCACCGTGGTGCGAAAACGGAAGTCGGGACCGAGCTTCTCGAGCGCCGCGGCCGTCGTGTAAAGCTTCAGGTTCGAGGCCGGCATGAACAGGTGGTCAGCCTGGCGGGTGAAGAGCACACGCCCGTCGCGCAAGCGAACCACTTCAATGCCCCAGTGGCCGCGCTTCGCGTCGTTGGAGCGCAGGATGGATTCAATTTTATGGCGGAGGGTGACATGACGAGCGGCGGCACTGGGATCAGCACCGAAGAGCGCGCCGCGGACGAGCAGAACAGCGGTGAAGCAACTCAGCAATCGGCGGCGGTTCAACAAGCGATGCACCCCGCGGAAAAACTGTAGCGGCGGTGTCCTCACCGCCGCATGTGAATGCACAGGAAATTCGGCGGTCAGAGACCGCCGCTACAGCGCCCATCCGTAGCGGCGGGCTTCAGCCCGCCATTCACGCTTCCCCAACATGGCGACCTGAAGGCCGGCGCGACGGGCAGCGCTACTCTAGCAGCCTGGCGGCGTCTTTGGCGAAGTACGTCAGGATGATTTCCGCGCCCGCGCGCCGGATGGAGGTCAGAGCCTCCATCATGATGCGGTTGCGGTCCACCCAACCGTTGCGGGCCGCCGCCTCGATCATGGAAAACTCGCCGCTGACCTGATAGGCGGCAAGGGGCACGTCGAACCGCTGCCGCGCCAGCGCCAGGATATCAAGATTGGGCATGGCGGGCTTGACCATCACGATGTCCGCTCCCTCTTCAATGTCCGTCGCGATCTCACGCATCGCTTCGCGCTGGTTGGCCGGATCCATCTGGTGCGAGCGCCGGTCGCCGAACTGGGGAGTGGAATCGGCCGCCTCGCGGAACGGCCCGTAGAAGCCCGACGCATACTTCGCCGAATAGGCCATGATGGGAATCTGCTCAAATCCCTTCGCATCCAGCGCGGCGCGAATGCGCCCCACGCGGCCGTCCATCATGTCCGAGGGCGCCACCATGTCCGCGCCCGCCTCCGCCTGGACCACGGCGGCCCTGGCCAGAATCTGGAGCGTCGCGTCGTTTTCGATTTCGTGCCCCTTCACCACGCCGCAATGGCCATGACTCGTGTATTCGCAGAGGCAGAGGTCGCAGATCACGATCAGGTCGGGCACCGCCTTCTTGATGGCGCGCACCGCCCGCTGGACAATTCCCTTGGGATCACAGGCGTCCGAGCCGACCAGGTCCTTCTTGGCGGGGATGCCGAAAAGAATCACCGCCGGGATGCCCAGGTCGCGTACCGACCGGCATTCCTCGACCAGCAGGTCCACCGACCAGCGGTAGTTGCCCGGCATGGCCGAGATCTCTTCCTTGACCTTGGCGCCGGGACAGACGAAGAGCGGGTAAACGAAGGATTCGGACGAAAGGCGCGTCTCGCGTACCAGGGATCGAATCGCTTCGGTGCGCCGCAGTCGGCGGGGACGGTGGATGGGAAAAGGCATAGTGTGATCCTTAGTCCTCGCTTCTCGGCCACTGGTTCTGCGTCAATGCCATGGCGAGGACCAGACTCAAATTACTTTACTTCTCCGCGAGAGGCAACTGAACTCAGACATTTAATAGAGCTTTTCTCTCGGCTTCAAATTCCCGAACGACCCGATATTGGCCAGCGAGACGGCGACGCGGAACTGGTTTTCACGGCGGACGTCGGGCAGGCTGAAGCGGCGGAACTCGAAGTCGACGGAGAAGCAGCCGAAGTTGTAGCTGACCTGGCTGACGGCCTGGTGCGCCACGCGCTGGGTGAAGTTGAAGTCCATGCCGAAGGCGCCACTGAAGCCTTTGCGATTGACTTCGCCGAAGCTGGCGACGGCGCGCAGCAAGTGAAACGAGGGCAACTGCGCAATCTGTGCCGGCGGCAGCACGGGCGTCGAAAGCCCGGCGGTGCGGTTGATGAAGAAATCCGTGAGCGAAAGTCCCAGCGGGCCGCGCCGCAGGTGGGAGGTGATGCCGGCGTTCAGCACCCCGTCGTTGGGGCTAATGTCAGCGCGCAGTTCGGTGTCAAAGTTCGAATGCGGCGCCAGCTTGAGCACCGACACAACGGGGGAGAGCCGCCGTCCCTGGGCGAAGCTGAAACCGGTCAGCGCGATGGTGGGCTCGAAAACGGTGCGCCGGCCCGGATCGAGTGCGCCGCCGAAGGTGGGGTCGAAGTAATACTTCTGCGACAGGCGCCACGAGAGCAGGGGCCGCGCTTGCGGTCGTTCCGCCTGACCCTCGGGAACGTCCTTCCGCATCAGCAGCACATTGGTGACGGAGAATTCGAACTCGTTGGTCTCCGCCAGGATGTCCATTTCGTCGTAACGGACGACATCGAGGAGATCTTCCGGGTCGCGCGCCCGAACCAGCCGGTAACGGATTCCCGTTTCCAAAACGTGCTTGAAGCGATGGCCCCAGTGCTGCTTGCTGAAGACCCGTTCCAGCGCGGGCGGGCGCAGGTCCACCGAGAATTCGCCCAGCAAACGCTGCAACGATCCGCCGCCCTGAGCCAGGCTGGTACCGTAATGCGTGGCGCGAACGCCCGCTTCCGGCGTGATGTGGAATCCCAGGATCGGCCGGGTACGCAACACCAGTTGCGGATGGAAATCAACGCGCTCCGCGAGCCGTGCAATGGGAAGATTCGGTTCCGTGCGGCCCACGCCGGAGGCGGAGAAATCGAACGCAAAGAAGAGGGGCGTCTTGCCCACCTGCTGATCGAGTCCCGAAAAGGAAAGACTCGGCGTTTCGCGGATAATGACGGAATTGCCCGGCACCTGTTCCGCCGTCAGGAAGTTCTGGTAGCGCGATACGAAGACGTTCAGGCTGTAAGGTCCGGAGGTCTTGGTGACAAAGCCGGTCTGGCGAGCCTCGGCGGAGACCGCCTCGGTAAAGGTTCCGGACCAGGTCTCACGGAAGGCCAGGGACGTGATGTAATCCACGTCCACGACGGCTCGGAAGCCGTAGCCAATGTCGCGGGCTTGGCCCGTGGCGCGGACGCTCTGGCCGGGCGCACGGGTCTGGCGGTTGACACCGCTGCCCTTGTCGTTGACACCGTAGTACTCGAGGTCGAACCTGCTCGTGGCGCTGGGCGCAGCGCGGAAGCGGCCGTTGCGCGCTACGCCGCGAATGCTGTAGTTATCCAAGCCCACCAGCAGGTCAGCGCTGGGATTGATCGCCCAGAAGAATCCTCCGCCAAGGATGAAGCCTTTCTGCGAGGAGTTGCCCACGTGCGGCAGCAGGAAGCCCGTCTTGCGCGGCTTGGGCGCGATGGAGCTGACGGTGACCGGGGCGTACAGCAGCGGCACTCTCAGCAGCCGGAACGTCGCGCCGCGCGTCACCACCTGATCGCCCAGCTCGATGCGGGCGCGCCGCGCGCTGATCGACCAGCCGGTCTTGTCACACTCGCAGGTGGTCATCCAGAGGCGGTCGGCGACGAACTCGTTTTCGCTGCGCCGCTCGACGCGTGCCGCGCGGATGAAGAAAGGATTCTCGGTAACCAGGATGCGTCGCCCAGGGGTGAGCTTCGCCTGCAACGTGCCATGGCCGTTGGAAAACCATCCCGTTCCCAGCTGCACGTTGTAGTAGGCCTCGTCCGCCTCCAGGTGGCTGGAGGCGTCGGAAAAGACCACGTGTCCCTTGGCGCGCACGTCGCCCGAGCGCTCGTCGAAAGTCGCCTCGTCGCATTTCAGCTTCATGTCGCGATAAGCCACTTCCACCCGCCCGCGCAATGTATAGGTGGTCCCGGATTTCTCCTGGGTGTCGGCGCGGATGCCCACAGTGGTTTGCAGGTCGCGCAGTTCAGGTGGAATTTCGACATCCTGGCCGAACGCTGCCGGGGGCATCTTCAGCGCCACCCAGACGAGGGCCAGCCAGAGGCCGCAGCCGCGGACGCGTCGAAATCTGACCTGAACGCGCGAAGCCATAAGACAAGCGTCCATTCTACTCGAAAGCACTTTCACCAGCCGGAACGGATTTGTTAAGATGCCTGCCAGGCGGCGCGCGCCGCCCGGAGGACGAAAACCCACCCTTGAAATGTCCAAGCTGCGGGTTTGACAGTTTCCTGGAATCCGAACGCTGCAAGCGCTGCGGCCACCTCTTTGGCATTGATGATGCCGGCGACGGCTGGAGCCCCCTCGTCGAGTCTGCCGCGGTCGAGGATGCGCCGGAAGCGGAAATTATCACTTCCCAACCTTTCGAGATTCCTGAGCCCGCACCGAAGGCTCCGCCCCGGCCGAAGCGGATGAGGCTCAAACCCAACCGGGTCGAGCCGCAGCCGCCACCGGTTGCTTCAGCCGAACCGCCGGAGGCGGAACCTCTCTCGGTCGATGCGCACCTGGAACCGGCCGGGCCTGCGGGGTTAACGTCGGTGGAGCTTCCGCCGCTCGAGCAACACAAGGAAATGTCCGCCGCCGCTGGGCCGCTGGACGTTTCGTTCGCCCCCATGGAGACGGGGCCCCAACCGGTCGTCCCGGTTAAGCCGCCTGAGGTGCCGCCTCTTCCGGTCGCTTCCGGGCAAGCGGCGGATGGCCGTGTTGAGCCACCCACGGCGGAGCCGTCGCGGATGGAAGGAGAGCAGGAACCTGCCTTCCCCGCCAAGCCGGTAGGAGTCCCACCTTTTCCCATCGAACCGAAGCGGGAACGGCCTGATCCGCCGAAGCGGGCGAGGATCGAGCTGCCTCCGCCTCCCGCCGAAGCGGAAATTAAGTCGCCGGAAGAAATAGCTGTGACGACCGCTCTGCAAGCTGTGAACGCCGGACTGATGCTTCCCGACGCCATGCCCGCGGCGTCCGGCCAGCCACCTGAATGGAAGGCCGAACTCGACCAGCGGGTCCAGAACTTCCGCCGGCGGCGGGCCCGGGCACGCGGCGCGACCGATTCGAACCCCAATCTGGAATTTGATTTTGAGGAGGCGCCCGAGGAAGAACCTGTTCCCCCGCCGCCTCTGCCCAACCAGCCGCCGATCGTCACCACGGGCATTGATGTGGATCTGGGGCACGCCACGCCGGCGGCGCCTGCCGACGAGCACTGGGGGGCGGCGGAGACGGTGTCTGCAATCCCCTCGGAGCCGATATTCGAGCGAGAGGATCATTTCCTTCCTCACGAATCTCAGCCGGTGGAATTCGTCCTGGACGATGCGCCCGCGCCATCGGCGCCCGAACCTGAGCCTGCGACCCGAGTGATCTTGCTAGCGCCGATGACCCGCCGGCTCGCCGGGGGACTGATCGACTTGGCCACTCTGATTTTTTCCCTGGGAGTTTTCGCCCTGATCTTTTGGCGCGCCGGAGGGCACATCTCCACCCATCCATTGACGGTTCTGGCCCTGGGTTTTGTGGTGGTTTTTCTCGCCATGGTCTATTTCGGAGCGTTTACGGCCATCATTTCGACCACGCCGGGCCTGCTGTGGATGGGCATCGAAGTGCGCAGCATGTGGGGCGGACCGCCGACGCTCCGGCAGGCTCTCTGGCGCGCCGCCGGATGCATCGTGTCGGCCAGTGCGCTGCTGCTCGGATACCTCTGGGCTCTTTTTGACGATCAGAGCCTGACCTGGCACGACCGCATGTCGGAAACCTATCTGACCCCTTCGGACGCCGACCATCCCGACGCGTGACCGGAAGGTTGCGAGGCTTTTATGTCCAGATCCCGTTTCCTGAATCAAAAACTGGGCAAGCGAACCAGCCGCAAATACGCCCTGCTGAAAACCCAGTTCGGGGCCCGGCGCACCCAGCCGGCAACTCCGGAGAAATCCCGCCCCAAAGAACTGCGTCCTGGGCGATAACACGGCGGCAAAGGCCGGCATCTAATCTCCTGGGGTACTGCCGATGCGTGCTATACTAGAATGAAACCATTAGGGCGCCCGGGCAAGGAGCGATAGCCAGCATGAGCCAGCGAGTTCGTATCACGCTTATTTCACTTTCCGGTGTGGTCATCTTCTATACGGCCCTGGGAGGGTTACTCGGCAAGAACGAGACCTCGCGGGAAGCGGCCTACAAGCACCTGGGCGTCTACAGCGAGGTCGTCTCGCGCATCAAAAGTGACTACGTGACCGAACCGGACCTCCGCAAGGTGACGGGCGGCGCCATCCGCGGCCTGCTGGAAGCGCTCGACCCCTACAGCACCTACATGTCACCTGAGGAATACAAGGCTTACCAGAAGAATCCCAATCCTGGCCCGGCGGACATCGGCGTGTTCGTGGCCAAGCGCCAGGGATTCGCCACGGTGGTTTCCCTCCTGCCGGGAAGCCCGGCGGAGAAGGCCGGTATTAAGGTCGGAGATTTGATCGACCGCGTGGAAAATCGCGGGACGCGAGAGCTGTCCGTGATTCAGATTCAGCGCCTCCTGGCGGGTGAAACCGGCACGACGGTCAATCTGGCGGTCGTACGAGAAGCACGCGGCGAGCCGCAACAGATCTCGGTCACTCGCGCCGTGCTCGCCAATCCGCCCGTTGTCGCCAAGGTGGTGGATTCCGGGGCGGGATACCTGCGCGTTTCCCTCTTCAACGATGGGAAGGCCGATGAGATCGCCTCGCGCCTGAAGGAATTGACCGCGAGCGGAGCGGACAAGATTGTGCTCGACCTGCGCAACTGCGCGGGCGGGGATCCGAAAGAAGCGGTGGGCGCCGCCAGCCTCTTCATGGATGACAGCCTGGTGGGCTACCTGCAAGGCCAGCGCTTCCCCCGTCAGGACCTGCACGCCAAATCCAAGGGCACCGTGAATTCTCTGCCTCTCGTGGTGCTGATCAACCAGTCCACCGCGGGCCCGGCGGAGTTGCTCGCTTCCTCCGTGGCCGCCAACAAGCGCGGCGAGGTGATGGGATCCCGCAGCTTCGGCGTTGGCGTCTACCAGAAACTGATTGCCATGGACGACGGATCAGCTTTGTTGCTCTCTGTGGCGAAGTACTACGGGCCGGATGGCAAGGCCATTCAGGACAACGGCGTCACCCCCACGGTCGCCGAGGATGCAGGCCCCGATGCTGGCGACGAGGAAGAACCCGCCGCCCCTGAAAATTTCGGCGGCCCCAATGACCCACTCCTCCGCAAGGCCCTTGAGCTTCTGAAACAGCGGACGGTCAAGGCCGCCTGAGCCGCCGCTGTAGCGGCGGTCTCTGACCGGCGGAACGCCTCGCTGTAGCGGCAAATCCCGAGTGCAACCAGGCGCGGTGCAGGCAGGCGCGCGGCGGCCTGCGGAATCTGATTCCGGCTAGAGAATTCAAATCTTGAGGAGAGAAAACTATTCGCTCGCGGGGAGCGAGAAGCTCACGTCGCGGTCGAGCCGCATTCCGACCAGCGACCCGGCCTCCAGCGTGGCTTGCTTGCCGCGGGGCAGAATGACAGCCATCAGGATGCTGCTGACCCCGGCCGCAATCCCCGGCCCGACGCCAGCCGCCGCGCCGGCTCCCGTCATCGCCGCAATGATTCCAAGCTGGGTCTTGCGGGAGGCCCCGCGACCCTTCAGTTCGCCTTCCACGCCCACGGTAGAGCTGTCATTCCCCTCGGACGCGAATATTTCCGTCAGCGAGCCGACGATCGCCACTTTTTCACCGGTGGGCAGCTCAACCGTGTCGAACTGAACGTAAATATAACCGCCTTTGCCCTTGCGCCCGGCTTCCTTGACTTCGACCACGTGGCCGTCGATGCGAATGCCCTTGGGCAGCACTTCGCGATCTTCCACGGCCACAGGATCAATCAGCGTGGACATCACGCGGTCACCCGCCTTGGTGGTCTTGGAGTTAACGGTGGTATGAAGCTGGAGCTTGAATTCCGTGCCCTCGGGGATGGTCCACTCTTCCGTTTCGGGCTCACCCTGCTGCGCCAGGAGGCGCGGCGAAACACCCGTCACCAAGAGGCCGGCCAGAAAGACCGCCACGACTTGCCGCTTCATGCTTCCAACTCCTAGGTTGCTCATGGAATCCGTAGACAACCGCTATCCGGCCGCCAGATATTCATTTCACCACCAACAGACAAGGCGCGTCAAAGAGAAAATGGCCCCCTCGCCCGACCTTCGGCTCTCTGAGGTTCGATGCATATTCCCTCGAGAAGTTGGCCGAAGAAGGACCATGCTTCTTACTGAGCAAGGGCAATCAGGTCGAGGATCCTGTGATTCCGGTCCATGATAATCGCTCGCCCTGCCACCATGACGCGCGAGAGGCCGGAGGGCAGCGGCGAAAGCTGCCGGTCCAGATCCGCTGGGAAGGGCTCGACCTTCTTTTGCAGCCCGGGCGGGAGCGTTCCGTTCTTGCGCAGCTGCTGGGCGAGCCCGGGCGGCAGCTTGCCGCCGCGCTTCGCCAGACCCGGTGGCAGCCCTTTGCCGCCCCGATAGTAGTTCTGAATCAAATCGCGGTCGCGGTCGGTGAAGATCGCCTGAATCTTCTCCGCCGCGCCGCCCATCCCGGCGCGCGGGCCGGTATCACGGTAGGAGTCACCCCCAGGCGCTGCGGCGCTCTCCTTGGCGCTCGTCGCCGGGGCCGCGCCGCTGCCGGCCACGAAGGGCAGCACCGTCTCGGCAGGCAGCGCGATCTCGTTCTTGCCGGTTAGGAACGCCGTGGCTGTTCCGCCGGCTGCGCCAATCGCCGCGCCCAGGGCCGCGCCCTTCTTGCCGCCTGTCGCGCCGCCCACGGCCGCGCCCGCTCCCGCGCCGCCGCCGATCAAGGCGACGTTGCGCACGAGGTGCGACTTGCCGTCGATCTTCAGTGGCTCGGTGGAAACAGAGGTCAGCACCAGCGTGATGGAAGCAGGACGCTTCAGCCGCCCCGAACTCACCGCCTCCGTGACCTTGCCCTGCACCGCAGCGCCTTTCGCCAGCAGCGTCTTCCCGCTCGCCACCACAGGTTCGGCCACGGTGCCATTGAAGGTCTGCCCGGCTTCGGCCTCGCCCGTGTCGAGCGGAGTGCTCAACCGGACTTGGATTTCCGTCCCGGCCGGAACGGCGATCGCGGCTTTCCCTTTCTGGATCGCCTGCGCGGGTATCGAGGCAGCCAATAAGAGGAAAACACCAATTCCAACGGATGTTGAAGCGGTTCTCATGACACCTCCTCGCGGCCAATCGCCCTGAACCGGAATTATAGCAGCCGTTTGTCAGCGAGTGGAGCGGGAGGCAGGGAAAGCCGGCCTAACTGCGCACTTCGGCGTGATGGCGGACGTCCACGCCCTGGACGAGGAACAGGACATCTTCGGCGATATTGGTGGCATGGTCAGCGAGGCGTTCCAGATTGCGCGCCACGAACATGAGATTGACGCCCGGGCGGACGTTCGCGGGGGCGTCCTGCATGTACTCGATCAATTCGTCGTAGATGGCGTCGCGCAGGTTATCCACGGCGTCGTCGGAGAGGAGTACGGAGCGGGCGAGTTCGGCATCGCCGCGAACGAAGGCGTCCAAGCTTCGCCGCACCATGGACTCGGTGAGTTTGGCCATGCGTGGAATGTCGATGGCGGGGCGGATCACGGGCTCCTTCATCAAGGCCAGGGCGCGCTCCACGATGGTCACCGCCAGGTCGCCCATGCGCTCCAAGTCGCTGTTAATCTTGAGCGCCGCGGTCAGAAAACGCAGGTCCGTCGCCATGGGCTGCTGGGTCGCCAGCAGGCGCGTGGCCAGTTCGTCGTTTTCCATCTCCATCTGGTTGATGCGCGCTTCGTTCTTGAGCACCTGCTGCGCCTGCCCGGAGTCCTTCTCCACCACCGCCGCCACGCTGCGGTAGATGGCGGACTCGACCAGGCCGCCCATCTCCAGCAGGCGCTTCTTCAGGTCCTCAAGTTCTTCGGCAAAGTGCTTCAAAGTGCGTCTCCTATACTCACCGTAGGGGCGGTCTTCCGGCCGCCCCGCCGACTCGGACCGTGGCGACCTGAAGGTCGCCGCTACGCGCCCCTACCCAAACCGGCCGGTGATGTAATCCTCCGTCCGCTTGTCCGAGGGCTTGGTGAACAGCCGGGCCGTCTCGCCATACTCCACCAGGTCCCCCTGCAGAAGGAACGCCGTAAACTCGCTGACGCGGGCTGCCTGCTGCATGTTGTGGGTGACAATGACAATCGTGTAGAGGCTCTTGAGTTCAAAGATCAGGTCCTCGATCTTGGCGGTGGAGATGGGATCGAGGGCCGACGCGGGTTCATCCATCAGCAGGATTTCCGGCTCGACCGCCAGCGCCCGCGCGATGCAAAGTCGTTGCTGCTCGCCGCCGGAAAGTGTCATGGCGCTCTTGTGCAGGCGATCCTTCACCACATCCCACAACGCTGCCTGCCGCAGGGCTCTTTCCACCCGCTCGGCGCGGTCGCCGGAATTGGCGGCCAGGCCGTTAATGCGCAGCCCGTAGGCCACGTTTTCGAAAATGGATTTGGGAAAGGGATTGGGCTGCTGGAAAACCATGCCCACGCGGCGGCGCAAGGCCACCACGTCAATATCCCGCGCCAGGAGATTCTGGCTGTCGAGCAGGATCTCACCCTGGGTGCGGACGGTGGGGATGAGATCATTCATCCGGTTGAGGGCGCGAAGAAAGGTGGACTTCCCGCAGCCGGAGGGGCCAATAATGGCCGTGACGCGGTGGCGATAGACGTCCAGCGAGATGGACCTCAAGGCCTGGCGATCACCGTACCAGAGGCTGAAGTCCGCGGTGCGAATGCAAAGTTCCAAATCGCCTCCGGCAGCCGCTTCCGGGGCGCGAACGTCCATTTTCAGGGTGGGAAAATCCCGATCAGCAGTCGCGGTCACCATTACACGCTCCGTTGGGCGATACGCATTCGAGCCCGGATGGCGATGGCCACGGCGTTGAGCGCGAACGTCAGCGCCAGCAAGACGAAAACCGTCGCATAGAGCAGCGGCTTGGTCGCATCCACATCCGGCGATTGCGTTGACAGAATGAAAATGTGGTATCCAAGCTCCATAAACTGGTCATTCAATTTGGTGGGCAGATAGGGCAGATAATACGCCGCCCCGACGAAGAGAATCGGAGCGACTTCGCCCGCCGCACGGCTGATGGCGAGGATGGCGCCGGTCAGCACGCCGGGGAGCGCATGCGGCAGCACCACGCGGAAAACCGCCTGCGACTTGGTCGAGCCCAGCGCCAGGCTGGCGTGGCGATAGCTCTGCGGAACGGCCTGCAGCGCCTCTTCGACGCTGACGATAACCACCGGCAAGGTCAGAACCGCCAGCGTCAGCGCCGCCCAGAGAATCGCCGGCTGGCCGTAGTGCAGTTCACCGCCGTAGAAAACACGGTCGATTCGTCTGCCGACGAACTGGACAAAGAATCCCAGTCCAAACAGGCCGAAGACGATCGAAGGAACGCCGGCCAGGTTGTTCACCGCCTGGCGGGCCAGCTTGTAGCTCCACGAGCGGCGATCCGCATACTCAGAGAAGTAGATCGCGGCGAGGACGCCGAACGGCGCCACGAAGACCGTCATAATCATCACCAGCGCGGCCGTGCCGAAAATGGCGGGAAAGATGCCGCCCTCCGTCATGCCCTTTTCAGGAGCTCCGGTAACAAATGTCCAGCTCAGCGTTCCCCAGCCATGATAGGCGATCTGGCCAATTAAGATTCCCAGGATCAGGAGAATGGCGGCGGCGGCCAGCGCGGTGAGCCAGCGCAACGAGCGATCCAATTGAAGGCGCACGAAGGGGGTCACGTCAGGCGCTCCCCGCCAGCTTCTGCCGCCAGCGCTCGATGACCCACGCCCCCAGACTGTTCAGGAGGAGAGTGACCATAAACAGCATCAGTCCCAGGAAGAAAAGAACGCGGTAGTGCGGGCTGCCAAAGACCACTTCCGCCAGTTCCGCAGCAATGGACGCCGAAACCGTGCGGATAGATTCGGTGAAACTCCAGGAGGTGATGGCGGCGTTGCCGGAAGCCATCAGCACGATCATCGTTTCGCCGATGGCGCGGCCAAAGCCCAGCACGATGCCGGCAAAAATCCCGGGCAGCGCCGCGGGAAGGACGATCCGTAGCGCCGTATCGGCCCGGGTCGCGCCCAGCGCCATCGAGGCTTCGCGCAGCTTTCGCGGCACAGCCCCCAGCGCGTCTTCGCAGACGGTGTAGATGATGGGAATCACCGCCAGGCCCAGAGCCAATCCGGAGTTCAGGGCGTTCAGGCGATAGTCTAAATCGAGCAAGTCCTGAAGCCAGGAGGCCAGAACAATCAGGGCAAAGAATCCGAGAACCACCGACGGGAATCCCGCCAGCATCTCGACCGCCGGCTTGATGACTTCCCGCACCCAGGGGGGAGCGAACTCGGCCGTGTATATCGCCGCCGCGATCGAAAGCGGCACGGCGAACAACATGGCAATCAGCGTCACCTTCAGCGTGCCGAGGAAGAGGGGCATCAGGCTGTACTTGGGGACTTCGGAGACGGGCTGCCAGACGTAGGGCAGGGGCGCTTCCGCGGTGCCGTAGTTTTGAACCAGGAAGAGCTTCTGCCAGCTCGCCTCGGCGATCCCTTCCGGCTCAAAGAACAGAGGAATGGACTCGCGGGCAATGAAGTAGAAAATGAGAACAATAAACAGAATGGCCAGCCACGCGTTGAGGCGGATGAAGGTCTCAATCAGCCATTCCCAGACGGCGCGCGATGAGCGCCGGCGTGTCAAAGAAGCAGCTGGGGCCGCGATGGCAATGTTTCCCATAGTCATTCGCAAAAGAAAGGGCGGGTTGGAGACCCGCCCCCTTGCGGTGCCTTGCTCTCGGCTCCCCGCACGGGAAACCGGAAGCAGCCTACCCAGGCGGCGCCACAAACTTTGCTAGCGTGATGCGTCGCAGCTAACTCTTCCATCGCGGGGTACGTCGTGGCGGCGGCCTTCAGGCCGCCACCCGAACGTGTCGCCCTGAAGGGCGACGCGACGT
>CAZHKT010000004.1:0-28640 GCA_964533045.1 uncultured Acidobacteriota bacterium
ACAAACACCGGAATCTGCGACGCGAAGCCGACCAGACCCAGAAGCAGGGACGATCCGGTAAGCCGGTAGACCAGCCAGGATTGCGCGACGGACTGCATCCACGTGCCAATGAGCGAAATGATCTGACCGCTGAAGAAGAGCCGGTAGTTGCGATGCCGCAGGGCGCGAAACATCGCCGGCCAGCGCTCGCCGGGCTGGGGGTCTCCAGGCATCGAAATTCGATTATCACACGGAATCGGAGGCGCAACGGATCCACGGCCTGGAGGCCGCCACGTCCCGGGCTGGAGCCCGGCGTTCCCGCAGCGTCACGCTATAAAGTCAAGGGCCGAGGGAAGCACGTCGAGAGTCTGGCAATGCAGGGTGAGGGATTCGCCATCCACCATCACGTCGACGGGAGCGTCGAGCGCGAATTCGACGCGACGCACGGCGCGGCGCGAGGCGAGCGGATGCTTCACGTGCGAGCCGTCGTAGAGCGTGCTCAAATTCGCGATCAAGCCGAGCCGCCCGATCGGCCCCCAGCGAACATACTCGATCAGCCCGTCCGAGGTGTCGGCGTCGGGAGCAATCATCATGGTGCGCCCGGTGAACTTGCTGTTGTTGAAAGTGAGAAAAAGACACGGTCGCCGGTCGAAAACCGTATCGTCGTCGGCGCGGCAGGGGAACGGACGCCGTTCCAGTTTGACGAGGCAGGTCAAGACGCCCAGCAGATAACCCCCATGGCCCCAGCGTTTGTATTTACGATTCGTGACCGCGGCCGCATCGGCGGCGAAACCGACACTGAGAAGATTGATGAAGTGAATCACACCGGCACGGTGCTTCATGCGCAGCACGTCGCAGGGGCGCCGGCGGCCTTCCCGAATGGCGCGCCTGGCGAATTCCATTTCGCTCTGGCGCGTGAAATCCTGAAGGAAAGAGTTTCCGGTGCCGAGCGGCAGCACGCCGACGGTGGGGCGTTCCCCCGATTCGGCGCCGGGGAAAAGGCCGTTGATGATTTCGTAAATAATGCCGTCGCCCCCGACCCCGAGGAATCTTCGAAAGCCGTCGCGATAGGCCTGGCGGGCCAGTTCGGTCCCCTGGCCGGCGCGCTGAGTTTCAACCACTTCGAGCGCGATTCCAGCCTGGCGCAGGCCTTCAAGTGCAGCGGGCGCGAGCGGCCCGCAGCGGCCGTGTCCCGCCACCGGATTGACGATGGTGAAGAAGGAATCTTTCACAGCCTGACCACCGCGCTTGCGCGCTCGAGCCTGGCGCGAATCGCCTCCGCCAGAACCGGCCGTTTGATCTTCATCGAAGCGGTGCGCGGAAAATCCTCGTCCCACACCACGTAACCGCTGAGCCGCTTGAAGTCCGGCAGCCGCTGGTTGCGGCGCGAGAGGTCTTCGACGAGCGCCCCATCGATCCCCTGCCCGGGCTCCGGATGCAGAACCATCACGAGCTGTTCGCCGGTCATGGAGCGCTCGCGCCAGATGAAATTGGCTGCGAAAACACAAAGCTCTTTGACTTTCAAACCCTCAAAGGCATTCTCGATATCCTCGGGATAGACATTCTTGCCGCCCTCGGTGACGATCATATTCTTGAGGCGTCCGAGAAGCTGAAGGTGGCCCATCGCATCGATGCGGCCCAGGTCGCCGGTCATCAGCCAGCCCTCCACGATGGTTTCGGCGGTCAGTTCCGGATCGTCGAGGTAACCGGCCATCACCGTCCGCGACCGCACCGCCACCTGGCCCACGCCTTCCGCGTCCGGATTCACGATCTTGATTTCCATTCCCGGCAGCGGCCGGCCCACGGTGTCAGCGCGGAAGGGATTGAAATCGTTCAGGGTGACCGCGGTTCCTGCTTCCGTCAGGCCGTAGCCGTTCGCCACTGGAATGCCGAGATCGTAGAAGAACTGAAGCGTTGCGGGATCCATGAACGCGCCGCCCACGAAGATGGCGCGCAGTTCCCCGCCAAATGCCTTGTGGACCTGGGGCAGCAGCCGGCGGCTGAGCCACAGCTTCGGCCGCCGCCGGGTCAGCATGCGGTTCAATCCGATGAGCCGGTAGAGCATCTTGCGTCTTCCCGCCGGAAGCTCGTCGAATTTCGCCCGCAGGCCCTTCTCCAGATTCTTGAGGATCAGAGGCACGAGACTGACGTAAGTGATTTGATATCGTTTGAAGGCTTCGCGGACAAATTCCGGCCGCAGGGTGCGCAGGTGAACGACGGTGGCACCGCACACAAAGGGACCGATGAATCCCACCATGAAATCGATGGCGTGATTAGTAGGCAGAATGCTCAGGTAACGGACGCCGGGCCAGAACGGGAACCATCGGGTGAGCGAATAGCATTGCTCGAGATAGTTCTCGTGCGTCATCATGCAGCCCTTGGGGCGTCCGCCGGTGCCCGAGGAATAAACGATACAGGCGACGTCCCTGCGCTCGCGCGGCGCGAAACCTGGTTCGCCTTCCCGTCGGCATGCCTCCCAGCGATGCGCCCCCACCCCCTCCGCTTCTGCCGGCGCTTCCGTCACCAGCGCGGTCAGCAGTGGAAGGCCGGCGAAGTTTCCGGCGCCTCGGATCGCGCGCCAGAGGTGATACTCCGTCACGAGGATTCTCGCCTTGGAATGGGCCAGCAACTCGATCTGCTCGCGGGCGCTCAGCTTGTAGTCGAGCGGAACCAGCACGCCGCCGCAGTAGAGGACGGCATAGGCGGAGATCAACCACTTCGACTGATTGGTCATGATGATCGCGGCGCGATCGCCCGGCTGGAAGCCGTTCGCCTGGAGCCATTTCGCCAGCGGCAGCGCCCGACCCCGAAACTGGCGGTAAGTCAGACGGTGATTCTCGCGCTCGCGATCCGCCTCGATGAGGCAGATTTCATCCGGCCAGCGCTCCAACGCATCGCGCAGCGCCGCGCCCAATGAGGTGTATTGGCTAAGGTCGAGCATGTCAGGACGGGGAAGACGACATTCGTGTCTGACTCAGTTACTCCGTCGCATCATCGCCGGATCCCACAATTCACTGGTGCCTCGGTGGCAAATCACAGCCGCGCCTGGATGCGCCCAGCCAGGGTACGGAAATCGCTCACGCCCTGCATTTCGTAATCGGGCAACTCGATGCCAAAGTGCTGTTCCAGCCGGGTCAGCAGGTCCAGCGCCTGAAGGCTGTCGATCTTCAGCGTCTTGAACAAATCATCGTCGGGGTGCAGTGTTTCGCGAGGCACTTTGAAGTGCGTCGCGGCAAGCGACAGGATTTCTTCCAGCGTGTGTTCAGGTGTTTTCATCTTTCCTTCCAGGCCACAAACGAATGCACGAGACTGAACCATCGATTCAAGGATCCCTCAAGGGATGCTTCCATGCGCCCGACGCGGCACCCGCGCGCCGCGCACCGAGCCGGCATCATGATCCTAGGATTCGATCATCTTCGTGCCTCCCTGATCACGGGAGATAGGGCAGCGCGTCGCTGCTCTCCACGAATTTTCTCAAGCCTTCCTCGACCGCCGGGCGCGCCAGTAAGTGGCAGAAGACTTCGATCTCCTGGCGCAATTCGGCGTAAGGGATGGGCTTCACAAACTGCTTGGCCGCGATGCGCGTGGCGCGATCGAATTTGCGGATTTGGGCGGCCGTCGTCCGGGCGACGGCGAGTGCCTGCCCTTCCGCCACCACCTGGCTGACCAGCCCGACGTCGTGCGCTCTTTTGGCGTTGACGCTGCGCCCGGTCAGCAGCAGATCGCGCACGACGGCGTTGCCCAGATCGCGCTTCAGGCGCGGGATGCCGCCGAAGCCGGGAATCAAGCCGAGGCGCAGTTCGGGAAAGCAGAAGCGCGCCATCTTGTCGGCGATGATCAAGTCGCAGGCGAGCGCCAGTTCCAGACCGCCGCCGAATGTGACGCCATGCACGGCGGCCAGGGTGACCAGCGGCGAGGCATCGAGGGCGTTCATCACGGCGTGGATACGTTCGAGGAATCGCCGCACGCCCGCCACGCGATCCTCTACCGAGACCTTCTGCATGCCGGCGTAAAGTTCCCGCAGGTCGGCGCCGGCCGAAAACCCCGGCTTCATCGTACTGTAAATGATGACGGCTTCCGCTTCGGTTTCACCCGCGCGCACGGCCGCGACGAACCGCTCCAGGTCCGCGAGCATCGCCGTGCCGATTTCGTTTCCCGGCGCGCGGTGCAGGGCAAGCTCGAAAACTCCGTCGGCCAGCCTCCAGGACGCGGCTTGTCCGTCATGGCTCGTCATGGGAATCAGATTCTCGTGTTGGCTCCTGCCCGCCGGCCGATTCAAAACTTCCCATCCTGGTCTCGGATTCAGTCAGCGCTTCGCACTGCCGGTCGATGGCTGCATAGCCACCGGCGAAGCGCGCCTGAAAACTTTCAAAGGCCGCGCGCGACGACCAGCGGTCGATGGTGAGGTATCGTTGCACTGCCTCCAGGTCGCGCAACAATTCCGTCCCGAGATAGCCGGGGCCGCGCCGGAAGAATTGAGCCCAAATGCCGTCGGGCCCGTAAGCCCTTTCAAAATCGCTCTCCGCGCCTGGCTTCACCACGAATTGCCAGATGATGACATACATTCAGGATTGCCGCGAAGCGGCGCGGTAGATTTCCTCGATTTCGTCCCGAAAGCGTTCCGCGATCACGGCGCGCCGGAATTTGCCGTTCGCCGTGAGCAGTCCGCACTCAATGGTAAACGGCTCGGCGGAGATATGGAAGCCCCGCACGCGCTTGTAATGCGGCAACGAGGCGTTCACCGCCTCCAGGGCCGCCTGGACCTCCTCGCGGCGCAGGTCGCCGGTGAGGATCGCCGCCAGAAACGGCCGGTCATTTCCCACCAGCATGACTTGATTGGCCGCGGGCAGGGCCTTTCGGATCGCGTCCTCGATGGGTTCAGGGGCGATGTTGTGGCCGGAGGCGGGAATGAGGAGATTCTTGATGCGTCCGATGATGGCCCAGTTCCCTTCGGCGTCCACCTCGCCCTGGTCGCCGGTGCGAAACCAGCCGTCCACAAAAACGGCTTGCGACTCCGCGGGGCGATTCCAATATCCGGGAAAGATGTTCGGGCCACGCACCAGGATCTCGTCGTTTGCACCCAAGCGCATCTCGATGCCAGGAATCGCAGGCCCGACACGGCCCGGCGTCAAGTGAGCGGGATCGTCCATCGTGCAAATGGCGGTGGTTTCCGTCAGGCCATAGACCTGCAACACCGGCAGACCCAGCATCATGAAGAAAAGCTGAGTTTCTCTCGCCAGCGGCGCCGAGCCGCAGATCAGCGCGCGCAGATTGGGACCAATCTTCCGGCGAATGACTCGAAACACCAGGCGCTCAGCCAGCGCCAACCACAAGGAGTCAGCCAAGCCGAGCGCCTCGCCGGACTGGCGGCGCAGCCACGCCGTTCTTCCCTTTTCGAAGATCTTCTGCGCCGCCCCGCCCTTTTGGGCGATCTGCGCTTCCGTTCCGGCGCGCATCCGTTCGAGCAGCACGGGGACATTCAGCATGTAATCCGGCGACGCAAGTTGCAGTTCGTCGGCCAGCCGGGTCAGGTCGGTCGAAAGCGTCAGTACGCTGCCCCGTGCCAGACAGGTCAGCAGCAGAATCCAGGAACCTGCGAAGCAGGTGGGCAAGTAATGGAAAACGCGGTCGGGCACGTGGCGCGGCCCCATCAACTGGTCGAGCCGCGCCTGGGTCGCGCCCAGCATGAAAGTCACGTTGCCGGCGGTGAGCACCACGCCCTTGGGCTCGCCCGAAGTGCCGGAGGTGTAGATGATAGTGACCGGATCGGCATCGTTCAACCGGGCGGGTGATTCCGTCACGTTCCCTGACTGGGCAAAAGCCTCATCCAGTAGGATGGCAGGCGGGGCTTCCGGCCAGTGCGCGCACACGCTCGCGCGCAAGGCTTCGCCGCCGCATAGAATGAGCGCGGGTGAACAGTCCTTCATCATCCCCACAAGTTCTTGGGGGGCTTGGCGCGCGTAAAGGGGAACCGCAATCCCACCCTCGGCCATGATGGCCAGGTCCGCCGCCGCCCAGCGAATGCTGTTGGGAGCAATGAGCGCACAGCGCGCGCCCCGGGCGAAGCCGCGGGCGCGCAAGAAGCCGCGCGCCGCGCCAATCCGGCCGGCAAGGGCCGTGGCGGACGCTGCCTCGACGCGCCCATCGCGTGCTTCCTGCAAAATGGGAAGTGCGGGCGAGCGGGCCAGGCGATCGAAGATGGCTTCAAGGAAGTTCATTCGGTTTTACGGCAGAGGCAGCGTCGTGCCTTTCGATCAGCGCGCGCAGGCCCGCGCCCAGCGGCGGCAGGTAATCCTCCCAGCCATACACCCCGGTGCGAACCGGGAACTGGGGATAAGTGCGATGCACCTGTTCTTCAAAGTGCATCCCCATGCGCGCCATCACCTTGAGGTTGCGAACCACGGTCTGGGCAATGCCCTGGCGGATGGCGTCCGCCTCGCGCCGCAGGGTCTCCAGAATCTCCAGGAGTCTGGATTCCAGTTCCGGGTCGTCCACTTCAACGACGAGGTGCTGGTGGCCGCGTTCGCGCATCAGGGTGCGGATGCGCTCGTCCATGGTGACACCCGCCGAGGGCACCAGCGCCGGCATCGCCGTCACGATGCCGTGATAGCGCGAGGATACCATCAGGTGACCGGCGCGCAGAATACTGACGAGCTGGTACATGTCGTAATCGTCGGAAGTGAACACGGGGACGCCGCCCAGGTGGTCCGAGAGGTGATGGCAGGCCCGGGCGTCGAGCCGCTCCATCGCCACGGCAACCACCATGACGCCGTGACGCGCGCGGAACGCCGCCACCGCCCGCGCCATCGAACCCAGGTAATGCTCGTAGGCCGCCGCTTCCCGCTCACCCCAAGTATGGAAATACACAGTTCGATATTGCGTGTCCTTGTATGCACCGGTCAGGGCGCGCGCGGCGTATTTATAAATCGAAGCCCGCACCGGCCACCAGAAGGGGTTGATGGGACACACCACCAGGACATGTTGCCGGCCATCCCAACCCGCCTCGCGCAAGACCTTTGCCCCGTATTCGGGCGGTAGCGGCTCGAAGGTCCAGGCCGTGTCCGTGCCAAGTTCGGTGGGGACACCCAGCCGACGCAGCACGTCCATAGACTCTTCGTTGCGCGTGATGATCAGCGAGTCGCGGCAATAGCGGCTGACCATGCGCTGCAGCGTCGGATCCATCGGGCCCGCTTCGGCGCCGTAACCCACCGAAAGACGGTTCATCGCCGCCGCCATGCCGAGCGACCCGATCATCATGGTGGTCAGCGCGTTGGCAAACTTACTCTTGAACATCGAGCCCTCGCAGGCCACCACGCCGTGATGCCGGGGAACCTCGCGATAGAGAAAAGGAGGAAACACATCGGGAAGGCGGACCTGGCGCGTGTCCCGGAAGTAGCCGCGCGAGCGCTCGAAGTTCTGCGACATGACGCTGAATTCGACGCGCTCCGCGCCCAGGATATGCCGCAATTGACGGAGCATTTCTTCCACACGCACGTCGGCGCCGGTATTGCGCGTGCCGTTGTATCCGGCGAAGAGCAGCTTCAGTTTGTCGCCCGGTTGCCAGCTCTCGCCCTCGCCGAGCATCCATTGCACCTTGCGAAGCTCGATCGAGCTGGCCACCCAGGCCTGAAGAACCAGATCCATCATGATGCGGGACTCCCCGAGGGCCACGGGCGATACGGGTACTTAAACTTGTTCGCCGTGCTGAAGCGGTAGAGCGGCACACAGTAGTTCGAAAACGGCACCGGCGAAGTACCCGTTTCCTCGACCACGCGCGCGTTGTCGAAGACGGTGTTGAAGGTCAGGTACGGCAGGAACACCTTCATCAGCGATGCGCCGTAGCCGACCGCCGTGCCGCGACGCTCGGCGAGAAAGTTCACCACGGCGCGAAACGGCCCTGCCAGTCCCGGCCAGAAGAGGGGCGGCGGCGCGTGCCGCGCCTCGGACAGGATATTCGTCAATTCGCGATAGGTCTGCGATTGCGTGCCCGACGAAAGATGATAGGCGTCGTACTTCGGCCGCGCCTTCTGGTGAATCGCCGAAATGGATCCCGCGACGAAATCCACGTTCACGATGTCGAGCCGATCTTCCGGACGAAACGGCAGCACCGGAAGGCGCGCGAGAAAAACGAACGCTCGCACCATATCGAACTGCGTGGTTTCGCCATGGCGGCTGTCGCCGAGGATGATGCTGGGACGGAAGATGGTGAAGGGCACGTCGGGAAGCAGTTCCCGCACCATGTGCTCGCTGAATTTCTTGGTGCGGGCGTAAGGATCGTAATCGGAACGATTCCAGTCCACCGCCTGGTCCTCGGCGACCACTTCGTCCTGGCGGTGACCGGCCACGGCCACCGTGCTGACGTGGCTGAACCGTCGCAGGCCGTGATCGGCCTGCGCGCGCCGCGCCAGTTGAATCACTTCCAGCGTGCCGCGCAGGTTGACGTTCAGGCAGGTCTTCTCCGACCGGCGGTTGAGTGAGGCCGCGCAATGGATCAGCGAGTCGGTCGATTTCACCAGCCGCGCGTATTCGTCCGCGCTCAGACCGAAGCGTGGGCTGGTCAGGTCGCCACGGAAGACCGTGACGCGCGTGCGCAGGTATTCGCGAACGGGCTCCACGTCGAGATGAATCTGAAGCGCGTTCCAGAGCCGAACCTCTGCTTCGTGCGCATCCTTGGCGCGGACGAGGAGGTTCAGCGGCTCTTTCGACGCCCTCAGCAGGTTCGCGGCAACGTGCGCTCCCAGATATCCGGTGGAACCCGTGATGAAGATGGCCATACGGCAGCACGGTATTCTAACTTGAAGCAGCGCGGGAGTTGCAGCGGTTTTTTGCGCTCCGGCATTCTGGAGGGGCGAACGGCGTTCACCGCAGGGCGCCCTCGTGCCGGGCTGAAGCTCGTCACGGCGGTGGTCAGAGACCGCCGCTGCAGCATGCCGTGCTGCTTCACGGCCTGGCGATGACGGTCGACCCAATACGCCAGGGGGATAGACAACCCGGCGGAGAGCGCAAGCCTGGCAAGCACCCGTGGACTGGGCGGAGGCGGGCCAAACCGCGACGCCGCGTCGAGCGCCAGGGCAGCGGCGAGCAGCGCGCCGAGTGAGCTGCGGGGCGCGATCCGCTTGGCGGCGAGCCCGACGGCGATATGGCCGGTGAACACGGTTCAGGACGCGGTGGGCCCGGCGGCAGCAGGCTCCGGGCCGCCCGCCATCAGAAACAGCCGGTGCGGCTTTCCCGCAAGGTCCATGCAGACCGCCTGGGCGACGCAATGGAAGGTGGTCATATCCTTCCGTCTTCCGATGAAGTCGCCGCGCCAAGAGCCTTCGCTGCGCAGCGCGTCCATGGCGCGGTCGAACACGTCGCTGTCCTCGCTGCGCGATGGATTGCGCAAGGACGCGATAGAATGCCCGATCATGCCGCCCGGCTCGTAGCCGAAGAGCGAGTCCTGCGCGGCGTTGGTGTAGAGCACCAGCCCGGTTTCGTCCACCACGCAAACGCCCAGCGGCAGCGTCTCAACGATACGCGACTGAATGCGCCGTTCGGCGCCCGCGTAAGCACGTCGCGCCGTGTCGCGATAGAGCAGCAAGGTGGCCAGCAGCACCATCCAGACACTCACCACGCCCGCCACCGGCCCCAGGCGATTCGCCCGGCGAAGTTTCTCGCTGGAAGTCTCAGCCAGCGCCGGGAGCCGGCCGAACTCCTGCGAGCGCAATTCCCTCACAAGCTTGGCGATCTCGGCGGATTTCGCTTCGCCCTGAACCTCGGCTCCGTTGGGCGGGGGCGGCGGAGCGTTGCGCACCGCCGGAGCAATGCCGCGCAGCGGCTGAGTCTCCAGTTGCTGCCGGTAAAGATCGAAGCGCTCCGTGACGGCAGCCTCCAGCGCGCGGACGCGGGGCTTTTGTTCGCGGTCGTCCCTGGCCAGGTCCGACAGACGGGCCAGGATTGCCCCGGTTCGGGCCGGTCCGGCTTCGTAGGCGGCGAGCTCCGCATCCTTGCGAGTCTTCAGGTAGGCCCGATGGGATGCGTCCACACCGGCCAGTTCGGTGGAGAGCTTTTCCGCTTCCCGGATCATTTCAAACGACTTACCCTCCCGGCGGTAGGCTTCCGTCAGGCCCTTCACGCTCATGAATTGAAGGGCGGTGATGACAATCAGGATGGGAACGACCGCCAGATAGGCCAGGACCAGCTTTCTTAGCGTCGCAAGGTTCATATCGGCTCCGGCCCGATAGTTTACACCAGGTGCGCGGCTGTAGCGGCGGTGTCCTCACCGCCGCCCTGGGTTGCGCCACCGGTCCGGCGGTCAGAGACCGCCGCCACAAGAAAAAAAGAGGCGTTCCTTACGGAACGCCTCCAATGGACATCCATGCATTCTGGCGACTGCTTGGGAGGTGCCGAACGTCCCCGAAACCACCGGGGCGCCCCGCCCCTTCGTTCACCCGTCCGGTTGCCCCAAATCGGCTCAAGATCCGGGACAACGCGTGCGCTTCCGAAGCGCCGGCCTGACCTAAAGATCGAAGCCGTCCACCCCGCGGCCCATCAGCAAACACTCCTCCAGCGTTCTCTGACACAGCTCGCAATCAGGGTTGAATCGAACCCAGCCGCAACGTGCGCAAGGCTGGATCGCGGTGTCGACTTCCTGCTTCGTCTCGGTCATAACCGTTACCTCTTTCGCGCCGATTCGACGCATATCCTCCCTCTCGGTTACTACGCGGATGATTCTGCACTGGCTCCGGAGAACCAACAATGACACGGGAGTACCGGTACGGAGGTACTGCCTGGGAGCGCAGGCATCTTGCCTGCCTCCTGGCTTTCGAACAAGCGGAGCCGTGACGGCAGCGCCCCCGCGTTTCAGGCTGGTCGCAGGCGGAATTCGCGCCGCCGCAGGTTTTCGATGGGGCGGCCTTCAATAAGGGGATAGGTCCAGCGACGCAAGGCGGGAACATGCAAGTTGATCCAATATTCCCACCAATCAATCTCGTGGGCATCGTAGGCGAACTGGGGGCGCTCGGCTTCGGGCAGGGCGGCCGAAAGCAGCTCGATATTGCGGGCCTCGAAGCAATGCTCGTTGAGAAGGATGAACGGTTCGTAGAGTTCGATCAGCTTTTCCAGCCGCTCCAGTTCCCGCTCAGCCCGCACCAGCGGCGCCGAAGCAAACGCCACGGGCGAGGTGAGCTTGCGCAATCCCTGAACGATCGCCTTTTGGGCCGGCGCCGAGAACGCCCGGTAACGTTCCTTTGAAACCGGAATGGTATCGAAGCGCGCCTTCAGCCACAGGGCCGAATCGTTCTGGGCGCGATAAAACTTGCGATGCGCCAGGCAGGTCAATTCGATCGAGCGCCGCATGTTGCAGGGATTGCAGCCCGAGGTGGCGAGATGGTACAGCCGGTGGTGGCGCCGCTCGGCCAGCGCCGCGGCAATCAGCGTCATGCCCCGCGCCACCAGATCCACCGGAATCAGATCGAGATACTTGCGCGGATTCGAGGGCAATTGCCGGAAGTGCGTTCCCAGCAGGTAGGAGAGCGGCGCGGATGTATTGACGCCTTCGTTCCAGCCACGGAAGGGCTGGCGCAACGAAGTCTCGGTGATGGAAGGCCGCACGATGGAATGGGGCAGATTGCCCGCGTGCGCCGCGATCAGCGATTCGCCCAGGCTCTTCGTGTAACAGTACGTGTTCGGCCAGTGCAGTTCGCGGGCGCGCTTCATGCCCGCCTCAATCATTTGATTGCGCACCCAGCGGGCGCGGTAGCGGCGCACGTGATTCTCGATGGCCGACTCGGGCAGATTGTGCCCCTTCCGATGCGCCTGCTCGCGCAGGTCGCGCGTGACGTCCTCCGACTCCGATTGCTTCAGGATCTCGGCCACCCGGCGGTGGAGGAACTGCCGCTCCTGCTCGACGTCGAAGCCGGGGGTTCCGCGGGGCGTATAATTCGGCCTCCATTCCTCGTCAATGCGGCCGTCGCGGAAGCCCACGGTGAAGCAGGTGGAAAGATGCAGCAGGGCCGCCTGGTCCATCGAGCGCTGAAATTCGATCAGGTTGACGATGCCATCCACATTGATGGCGAGCGCGTCGCGGATATCGGGATTGAAATCGGTGAGGCCAGCGCTGTTGACGATGATGTCGAGCTCGCCCGCCAGGCGCGCCCGCGCGGCTGCGGCGAGGCCCAGCCCCGGCTGCGTGATGTCGCCGTCCAGCACTTCGATGCGCTCGCCCAGGTAGCGGCCGAGGTTCGCGCCGTGCCGCTCATGCAAATGGTGAAAGACCGGCGACTCCTCCACCATCTTCTCAAAGCGCCGGACCGCCGGCGTGGACTTCTGGCGGCGAATCAAAAGATAGATCTTCCTGATTTCCGGCAGGTCGGTCAGTAGATTGGCCAGCCACACCTTGCCGATGAAGCCCGTCGCCCCCACCACAAGCATCGTCCTTCCGGCCAGCGAGCGCCTGACCGAGAGCTCCTGGCGCGGATCGGCGGAGTTGAATCGGACCACGGAGTGCGCGGGCAGCACGGGGGTGCGCTCGGCAAGGAGAATGGCGCGCGCATAGCGTCCGGCGTCCTGCAGGCTCCAGAGCGGCGCCGGGTCACCGTTCCGGGCCGTTTCCCGCGCCGGAATGACCGGATCGTGCAGCCGGCCCGTGGCGATCCCGTCGCGGAATTCCATTCGGTTGGCCAGCACGTGCCGGAAGCCAAGATGCCGTGCCAGCGGGCGGGCAACCTGCTCCAGGGCGTCCGTCGCCAGAATCAACTCCGGGTGGACCTTCAGCCAGCCGCCCGCCCGGCGCACGCCTTCCGGCTTCATTTGCGGCTTGAGTTCGTACTCAAAGTACTCCTCGCCCAGCAGGTCCAGCCGATCTCGGCTGACGCCCCGCAGTACCGTGTGCAGCAGCCGCAGCCCCAGACCCGGCTCGGCCACTTCCGCCATGGGGACCAAAGGGGCGAGGACTTCCGCCGGAATGCGGCGCGCCCAGCGGCCCACAAAACTCTGCGCATTCCAGGCAAAGAAGGACACCGCCCGGCCCGGGCTCAGATCGACCAGGGTCTTGTCCACCCGCCAGACCCATCGCTTTTCAGGAGATTCGCTCACACCCGCCCTTCGCCCCCCGCCATCGCAACCGCCGAAGGCTGTCGAAAAAGGCGGAATCATACCGCACCCGCCGGACCGCTTTCAATGGGCTCCGCGCTCTTGATTTACGAGGCTACAGACGTAAGACTACGGTATGTGGGCACGGCCGGGCGCACGCCCCGGCCTGAAAGCACAAAATCTGCGGAACGAAGCCACCAAGTTGTTGAAAACAAACGGCCGGATGGCTACGACTGGGGGCACAAACAATCTCTGCCCCCATTCCCGGCCTCCCATCCCTGCCCATCACAAGGTGACAGTAAGGGGAGCCTTGAGGGCAAACTCGAGCTGGGTCTCGGAGGGGATCTTGACCTGCTCGCCCTTGGTGATGACCTGGACGGCAGTGCCGGCCCCGGCACCGACGGCCGCGCCGATGGCAGCCCCCTTCCCCTTGCCGGCGATGGCGCCGATCAGCCCGCCCAGCGCCGCGCCGCCGCCCACAGTCTGGGCGGTCCGCGTTCCGCGCGAGGCACCTGTCTTGGAGATGCCGCTGCTCTCGACGGCGAAAGTCTGATTTCCGATGGCCAGACCGACTAATTCGACTTCCAGTTCCGACCGGCCCGTCATTTTTCCCGCCGTCTTGGCGTTGATCAACCGCACGCGCGCGTCGGCGCCCTTGCGGATGACGATATGGTCATCCACCACCACCGGCTGCGAGACGCTGGCCGCAAACTCCTCGCCCGGCCTATTGACTTCGGAGTCGATGGTGTCAATCATCCGGACCATAATCGAGGTTCCCTCCGGGATGGTGACCCGGACGGGCTCGCGCACGGCAGGGCGAGGGGGCTCGGGCGGAGCGGCCACGGCGGCCGGCTTGGGAGCCGGCTCAGGGGTTGCCGGGACCATTTCCGGCTGGGCGGGCGCCGCGGCAACAGGCTTCGGTGCCTTGGCCGTCGGCTTGGCCGCGGCGCGCGTCGGTTCGGGGGCGGACTCGGGCTGTGGCAGGGGTTCGGGCGCGGCGGCGGCCGACGTGCCTACGGTCAGTTGGTTGACGACTTTCTTGACCCCCGCCGACTGCGAGGCGAGGCGCTCGACCGCCGCCTTCTCCAACTCCGTCGAGACCTCGCCCGTCAGAATCACGATGCCGTCCTCGGTCGTGACCCGGATGTCGCGCTGCTTCAGGGTGGGGTCGGCGAAGAGCTTGGCCTGCACGTCGTTGGTAATCGCCTGGTTGTCAGGCGCCTTAGTCTTTTCGAAGTAGCTGCAAGCCGAAACGAGCAGCATGGTCGTGAGAATGATGCCGATGATCCATCGCGAGTTCCTGAACATTTCGCCTCCCGGGCCTGACCGAACGCAGCCTTCCTCCGGACTTGGATGCAAACCTCGTACCAACAGTGTATCCCACTTTGCGGGGGGAACAAAGTCTTGGTCTGCGAGGCACTTAAGAGAAATGCATTGGGCGCGGGGCGGCGAGGCGGAGCGTGTTAAAATGACCAACCTGAGCAGGTTTTTCCGCCTGCCTGGCTGAAAGCGAGCGGAGCTTGAACAATCCGACCCTGAGCGTTGTCATTCCGGTTTACAACGAGGCGGAGAACGTGGCGCCTCTGGTCGAGAAGCTGCGCCTGGCGCTGGCGGGTTGGCCGGGCGAGGTGGAGTTCCTCTTCGTGGACGATGGCAGCACCGATCGGACGCTGGCTTTGCTTCAAACCTTGCAGAAGACCGAGGCGCGCATCCGGATTGCCCATTTCCGCCGCAACCACGGGCAGACCGCCGCGCTGGCGGCGGGCTTCCGCCTGGCGCGCGGCGCCTCCGTGGCCACCATTGACGGCGACCTGCAGAACGATCCGGCGGAAATCCCGCGCCTGGCCGCGATGCTGGCCGATTGGGACTGCGTTTGCGGCGTGCGCGCACGCCGGCAGGATTCGTGGTGGAAACGCATTTCGTCGCGCATCGGCAACGGTTTTCGCAACTGGGCGACGGGCGACGATATCGTTGACACGGGCTGCACGCTCAAGGTCTTCCGGCGGGAAGCGCTGGCGACGCTGGATCTTTATCAGGGCATGCACCGATTTCTGCCCACGCTTCTGCGCATGCGGGGATTCCGGGTCACGCAGGTTCCGGTCAGCCACCATCCGCGGTTGCACGGCCGGACCAAGTACGGCACGTGGGGGCGCCTGACCAAGGGCCTGGCGGACGTCTGGGCGGTGCGCTGGATGAAGCGGAACCTGCTGCGCTACCAGGCCGACCTGGAAATGATCGAAGCGGGCGCGCCGCGCGAAGCCCGCACCGAGCCCGCGCGCGAAAGGACACCCGTGTGACAGCCCGAGCAGCCATTGAGAGATAATACTTCTTCAGATAATTCTGTTACAGTCATTGACCGCGCCCGGCCCCTGGCAATTCTCGCCGCCGCGGGCGCGGTGCTCTTCTTCGCGGGACTGGGCCGCCTGCCGCTGATCGAGCCCGACGAGGGCCGCAACGCCGAGGTGGCGCGCGAGATGCTGGCCTCGGGCGACCTGATCACGCCGCACTACAACGGCTTCGTGTATCTCGACAAGCCCGCCGTCTTCTTCTGGATGGTCGCCGCTTCGTTCCGTTTCGCCGGCGTCAACGAGTTCGCGGCGCGCCTGCCTTCGGCGCTGATGGCGCTGGCCGCCCTGTTCCTGGTGTGGTTGCTGGCGCGCCGCATGTTCGGCGAGGCCGCCGGACTCCGCGCCGGCCTCATCTTCGCCACTACACCGCTGGCTATCGCCTTCTCCCGCATCGTGATCTTCGATATGACGCTGGCTTTTCTGGTCACGCTCGCCATGACCAGTTTCTGGCTGGCGCTGGAAACCGATTTCAAGCGGCCCGTCTTCGACCTGCTCTTCTTCGCCGCCATCGGCATAGCGGCCATCACCAAGGGACCGGTGGGATGTCTCCTGCCGCTGCTTTCCGTGCTGACGTTCGGCCTGGTCACGGGACGCCTGCGCCATTTCAAACGCTTCCGCTGGGGAATCGGCGCGCTGGTCTTTCTGACTGCGGCGCTGCCCTGGTTCCTCGCCGTTTCCATGCGCCATCCTGATTTCCCACGCTATGCTTTCTGGGACGAAAGCTTGCAGCGCTTCGCCACCGGCAGCGCGCGACGCGGCGGCAGCATTTTCTATTACATTCCCGTCTACTTTGCGGGATTCCTGCCCTGGAGCTTCTTCCTGTTTTACGCGGCGCTTGATAAGGTGAGGTCCGTCCGCCGGCTTCGCGAGGAGAGTCACCGCGCCTGGGCCTTTCTGATTTCCTGGTCGGCGCTGATCTTTCTGTTCTTCACCCTTTCACGGTCCAAGCTGCCGGGTTATTTCCTTCCCGCCGTGATCCCGCTGAGCATCCTGATGGCGCGCGTGTGGGAACGGCTCGAACGGGGAGACGAACCACGGCCCTTCTGGCTGCGCGCCGGATTCATAACGCTGGCGGGCCTCGGGATGCTGGTCGCGCTATCGCCCCAGGCGTTTCGGGTTGCGAGCGTCATGGCCGCCGCGGCGCGCAAGGTGTCGCCCTCGGTGCTCGCCATGCTGCCTTCGGCGCTGCTCGGAACGGGAGTCATCCTGGTGGCGCTCGGCGCCATCGCCCGAAATCTCTCGCGCCGACTGTCGGGCGCGAGACTGGCATGGACCACGCTGGCACTGGCCGCGCTGGCTGTGCCGCTGCCGCTCGTGCGCTGGCTACCCGCCCTCGCCGCGCACGCCGAGGTCATTTCCAGCCGGCGGCTCGCCGCGGCCCTCGAACGCAGCCCGGAAAGGGACTGGCCCCTATACGCCTTCTTCTGTTTCCGCACTGGCATGCCGTTTTACGTGCGGCGGCCCGTGAATCTGGTGACGGCAACCGGCAGCGAACTGACGAGCAACTACGTGGTCCATACGCTCGAACGGCGGAAAGCCAGGATGCAGATGAAGCCCCCGGGCGAGCCGGACTTGACCGACGCGCGTGCCCTGGGCGAGCTTGCCCGGAGCGGTGGCGCGCCGTTCCTCGTCATGGTGCGCAACCGTGACGTCTCAAAACTCGCAGGCGCTGTGCCCGACCTCGAGCCGCTGGTGAACGATTGGGAGTTTTCGATCTGGAAAGTTCAGCGTGCCGTCCGCAGCGGTCAGGAGGCGATGCAAGAGCCATGACTGGTGCACCGGTCACCTGTCACCTGCGGCCTGTCCCCTAATCTATGTGCGGAATCTGCGGAATCCTCAACCTCTCGCTGGAGCCGGACGCGCCTCTCGACCGCCTTGACGCGATGTCCGAAACCATCGTGCATCGCGGGCCGGACAGTCACGGCAAGTTTGAGCTGCCGTACCTCGCCCTCGCCATCCGGAGGCTGAGCATTATCGATCTCGCCACCGGCGACCAGCCGCTCGGGAACGAAACGGGCGATGTAACGCTGGTCTTCAATGGGGAAATCTACAATTACCGCGAACTGCGCGAGCAACTTCTCCAGCGCGGGCACAAGTTCCGCACGAAATCCGACGGCGAGACCATCGCCCATCTCTATGAGGACTACGGGCCGGACTTCGTCCGCCACCTGAACGGCATGTTCGCCATTGCGCTCTGGGACGATCGCGCGAAGCGTCTCGTGCTGGCGCGCGACCGGGCGGGTGAAAAACCGCTCTACTATTGGTGCGGCGGAAGCACGCTGCTGTTCGGCTCTGAGATCAAGGCGCTTTTCCCCTATCCGGGCATCAGTCGCGAGTTTGACCGCGCGGCGCTGGTTGAATACTTCCTCTACGGCTACTTCCCTTCTCCCGCGAGCGTCTATCGTGACATCCGGAAACTTCCCGCGGGCCACACTCTGGTGGTCGAGCGCGGCGAGATGCGCCTCGAGCCTTACTGGCAATTCAAGGATTATTTGCGCACGCCGGACGCCCAGGCGGCGAAAGGCGAGGATGAAATCGCGGAGGAGTTGCGCGGCAAGCTGCGCGAAGCGGCCATCTCCCGCCTGGTGAGCGACGTGCCGCTCGGCGTGTTTCTCTCCGGCGGCATCGATTCTTCCACGCTCGTCGCTGCCATGAGCGAACTGACGCCCGGCAACGTCAACTCATTCTCCGTCGCCTTCCCCCACAAGACGTTCAACGAGGAGCCGTTTGCGGCGCAGGTGGCGCGGCATTTCCACACGCGCCACCACGTGCTGACCGCAGACGTGCCCGCCCTGCGCCGGGCTTTTGATTTTCTCGCTGGCCAGCTGGATGAACCGGTGGCCGATCCCGCCGTGCTGCCCACCTACCTGCTTTCTCAGTTCGCGCGGCGCGAAATCAAAGTGGCGCTGAGCGGCGAGGGCAGCGATGAACTCTTCGGCGGGTATCCGACGCACATCGGGGCGCGAGTCGCGGCCCGCTACCTGCGGCTGCCGCGACTGCTGCGGCGGCAGTTCATCGAGCGGCTGGCCGCGCTGCTGCCGGTCTCGGGGGGCGCCGTTCCGCTGGGACTCTTCCTGCGCCGCTTTCTGGCACACGCCGAGCGCGACCCGGCAGAACGGCACCAGATCTGGTTCGGCATGTTCAGCCCATCGGAACTGGATCAGCTTTTCACGCGCGAATGGCTGGGTGGCGCCGTCCCTTCGCAGACCGTCTTTGCACCGCTCGAGCGCGTGCTCGAGGGCGCGCGGTTTGAAGATGATCTGGCGAAGCTGCTCTTCCTCGACTTCCGCCTGTATCTGGAAGACAACCTGCTGGTTAAAATCGACCGTGCCAGCATGGCGTGCTCGCTCGAGCTGCGCACGCCCTTTCTCGACCACCGCCTGATCGAATACGCCGCCGGCCTGCCGTCGTCGCTCAAAGTGCGTGGCCTCACGCTCAAACACATCCTCAAGAAGGCGGTCGAGAAGTGGCTGCCGCGCGAGATTGTCCATCGCCAGAAGCGCGGCTTCTCCGTTCCCATCGCCAGCTGGATGCGCGGCGAACTGCGGCCACTGCTCGAGGAGACGCTCGGCGAGGAGAAGCTCCGGCGCCAGGGCATCTTCAATCCCGGCTTCGTGCGCCGTCTGCTCGAGGAACACTGGCGCGGCGCGGCCGATCACCGCAAGGCCCTGTGGACGCTGCTCGCGTTTCAAGCGTGGCGGGACCGGAGGACGTAGGAGTCCGGACTTTAGAGCGGCGATGGGGGCGATTAAAATTCAGGAGGAAGAAGGCGAACCGTCGTCGGAGGATCATGGGGGCATTGGCTGATATCCGTACCAGGACTAAGGACAGAGGTCTCAGGCCCGGCGCGCGGACCGTGGCTGCCATCAAGCCTCCACGTTCGGCGTTCACCGCGAAGGAGTGGGCGCTGATCGAGCGACTGCGCACGCCCCGGCAGGTGCAGGATTACCTTCGACACTTGCCCTATAACTGGGAAAAGCAGGGCGAGACGCTGCGCACGTTTCGCCAGGTGGTGCGGCACGGGCAGGCCCACTGCCTGGAGGCGGCGCTGGTGGCCGCCACCATCCTCGAGCAGCACGGCTACCCGCCCCTGTTCCTCGACCTCGAATCCCAGGACCAGCTCGACCACGTGCTGTTTCTGTTCCGCGAAAAGGGCCGCTACGGCACGGTGGCGCGCTCGCGCGATTTCGGCCTGCACGGGCGCAAACCGGTCTTCCGCACCGTGCGTCAGCTGGTTATGAGTTATGTTGACCCATATGTGGATGGCTCGGGCCGCCTCACGGGCTACGGCGTCTTCGACCTGCGCACCCTGCGGCGCTGCGACTGGCGGCTCTCCGAGCGCAACGTCTGGGCCGTTGAGAAAGCCCTGATCGAGTTTCCCCACCACAAACTTCGCACTTCCGAGCGGCGCTACCAGCGCGCGCTCCGGCGATTCCACGCCTTCCGAAAAGAGAATCCCCACGGACCGGTGACCTTCTACTCCGGACAGCACCAGTGGCTGTGAGGGGCGGACTAGTGCTGCTCGAGGACGGCCAGCAGCATGGACGCCTTCTGGGCGAGCGTGAGCGCGCGCTGAAAATCATTGGTGGCGAGGGCGCGTTCCGACTGGGCGAGGAAAGTCCGTGCATCGGTCAGCATACGACGCTCGTCGGCGGCGAGCCCCAATTTTTCCTGGCGCGTCAGGCGGGAGCGAATCTGCGCCTGGAATTGCAGGACGTGCCGGCGCTGGGCCCTCTGGGCCGCGGCGCCCTCCCGCGGTTCGAGTGTGGGAACTTCCACGGCGGGCGTGGGTTCGGGTTCCGGCTCAAGGGCGGCGTCGGGTGGCGCCAGGCGGACGCGAGGCCTGGGGCGAGGCTTCTCGGCCGGCTCCTCGATGGGGGGCGCCGGTTCCGGCTCGATTTCCGGAGACTGGGGTTCAGCCACCACCAGCGCTTCGGTGGCCGCCGCGCTCGCCGTAGGCGCCGGCGGAGCAACGGACGGGACATAGACGATTCGCGCCGGAGCCGTCCGCTTGGAACAGCCTGCCAGCGCCAGAACGAGCACGCACACAGCCGCACTGAGGACGCCTTTCATGCTCCTGCTGATTGTATCAGCACGAAGGCGCTTTGTGAGTTCGCTCTGCTTGTTGACGCACGGGGAGGGTAGTCTCCCTTCCGGGGACTCTCCTCCCCGCGCTCAAAGGGGGACGCGCGTCCGCTTGAAAGAAAGTTCTGGCGCTAGGCGACCAGCGTGTCCTTATGCTTGACTTGAGACTGATAAGTCTTCAACCACTCGGCGCGCTTGGCCAGAACATGCTTGCGGGCGTTTTCCAGCGACCCGTACTCGCGTTTGCCTTTGATCATGTTGCACGGCTGGCACGCCGTCACCAGGTTTTCCAGGTGACGGCCGCCTCCGCGCGCGTGGGGATGGACATGATCGATGGTCAGAACGAGCCAGTTCTCAAACCTCTCCAGGCCATCCAGTCCGCAGTACTGGCAGATGAAGTGATCGCGCTGGAAGACTTTCATCGCGTCCTCGCGCGCAAGGCGCGGGGCACCGAACAGGAATTTCTTGATGCGATGGATCGGCATGTTCCCCCCTCTTGAGGCTGGAGCACTCCATGGCGGGACCGCCTCGATTTGGAAGTGGCGCGCGGGAAAGCTACCGCGTCGCCCCGCCTATCTTACCGCTTTCAAATTCGGTTTGGTAGGGCAAGGGGAAGTCGGATGAAGGGCCGGTCGCCCGCCCCAAGGAGAGGTTACCGTGGCAGCGAAATGCGGAAGGTGGTGCCGCGGCCGACTTCGCTTTCGAAGTCAATCGAACCGTTGTGGAGCTGAACAATCCGATAAGCCATGGCCAGGCCGACGCCGGTCCCGCCCGGCTTGGTGGTAAAGCAGAGGGAGAATATTTTGGGGCGCGCCTCGGGCGGAATCCCGCCGCCGTGATCGGTGATGTCAAATTCCACTCGCTCCGGCAGAACGCGAGGCTTCACCAGGAGTTCCCCGCCCGCCGTCATGGCCTGGCAGCCGTTGAGGATTAAGTTCAGCAATGCCTGCTTCATCAGGTCGCGGTCGAGGCGCAGCCGTGGCAGCGCGCCGTCGGCGGCGAAGCGCAACTCCACGTGGTTCTCCCTGGCCTGCGGCTCAGCCAGGGTGAAGGCGTCGCGCACGATGGCTTCGATTTCCGTTTCCACCGGACGCAGTTCGAGGGGCCGCGTGAAATCCAGGAAGGTTTTGACCACCCGATCAAGCCTTCGGATCTCCTCGCCCAGAATATCCAGTTGCGGGCGCACCCTCTCGCCGTCGCCGGCCAGCTTGGCTCGGAGCAGCTCCAGTTGAAGCACCATAGCATTCAGGGGATTCTTGACCTCGTGCGCCATGCCGGACGTAAGCCGGCCCAGCGCGGCCAGTTTGGTGGTGATATCAATCTGGTTTTCGAGCCGGGCGCGGGTAGCGGCATCCCGCAGGGTCACGAGCGTTGCGACCCGGTGCCCGCCCGATTCCACGAACTGGACGCTGACGGTTGCGCGCGGGATTTCGGCATCGGGCTGTTCGACAATCTGTTCGTGGAGAGGCCGGCGCGCGCGGAACGCCTCGCGCACCTGGGCGGCAAGGGGATGGCTCGCCCGACAGCATTCTTCCACCGTGGGGTGTCTCTCGGCGTCTGCTTCGTAGCCCAGGAAGCGGGCCACGGCGGGCGTGGCGAGGACCAGCCGGTCCTGCTGGTCGAAAAGCAGCAGGCCGTCGGTGAGCTTGCCGAAGAGCTGGTCGAGGTTTTCCTTCAGGGCCAAGAAGGCGGCCTTTTCCCCGCGGATCTGTTCACCCAGCAGACTCAGCTTGGAGGAAAGGATGCCCCATTCGTCGGTGCGGTCGAGCGGCAGGCCAGGCGAGGTGTCGCCGCGCGCCATGCGGTCCACCCCCACGGAGATGGTTTCCAGGGGGCGGAGCAGGCGGAACGAAAGCAGGGCGGACGTGAGCGTGGCGAACAGCACGGCAAAGGCCGAGAGGGCCAGCGCCCGCGCCAGCAGCGGCGTGATCTGTCCCCGAAGAAACAGGGTCGAGACGCCGACGCGAATATCGCCGAGCGGGCGGTCGCCAACGGCCAGCGGCAGCGGAATCTCGAAAATGCGCGGCGGACCGTAGATCGCCCGGAGCTGGCTTCCCAGTCGCGCGCTCACCAGTTCGTGGAATCGCGGCACCCGCAGGTAAGCACGGTGAATCTGGTCCGGGTCCGTGTGAAGGGCGACACGGCCTTCCAGATCGGTGATCGCCACGTAGTAGATGGTGGGCGAGTAGCCGACCGCGGATTCCATGGAGGTGGCGAGGCCCTGGTCCGAAGCGAGCGTCGCCTGAACAAAGATGCGGACCGCCTCCGGATCCTGGGGGTTGATTTCGGCAGGCAGGTGAGCCTGTTCGAGCGCCGCGCGCGCCTGGTTGTAGGTGGCGCGCGCCACATACTCGCCGCGGCTTTCCACGTCACGCAGCGCCTGGCGGGTAAGGGTGGAAACATACAGGATGGAAGCCGCCATCGCCACGGCCAGCACCAGCAGCGCGATGAGCGCCGTGAGTTTAACTTTGAGACTGAGTCTCATACTCCTTCAACTTGTTGTGAAGGGTCTTCAGGCTGATGCCGAGCAGCTCCGCCGCCCGCGTCTTGTTATTCTGGCAGGAAGCCAGCGTTTCCAGGATCAGGCGCTTCTCGGCTTCGGCGACGGTCATGCCGGCCCGCAGGCGGAGCGCGTCGTCGCCGCTCGCAGCCGCCCCCCTCCCAAAGTCGGGGGCGATGTCGCGCCGGCGCAGCGTCTTCTCTGGGCAGATCACCACGGCGCGCTCCAGCACGTTCCGCAGCTCGCGCACGTTCCCCGGCCAGCTATAGCGGCGGAAGGCGTCGCGCACCTCGTCGTCCATTCCGGTGATCGAGCGGCGGTGCTTGCGGTTCAATTCTTCGATCAGCGCCAAAGCAATCTCATCCACGTCCTCCAAACGCTCGCGCAGCGGAGGAATGGCGATGCGCACCACGTTGAGGCGGAAGTAAAGGTCGTGGCGCAATTCGTTCTTCGCGACGGCGTCTTCGGGAACCTTATTGGTGGAAGCAAGCACGCGCACGTCCACCGAGATTTCGCTTTTACTTCCCAGGCGGCGGACGCGCGAGTCCTCCAGCACTCGCAGCAGCTTGGCCTGGGTAGGGAACGGCATTTCGCCGATTTCGTCGAGCAGCAGCGTGCCGCCGTCGGCCATTTCGAAGCAGCCCAGACGGCGCTCGACCGCGCCGGTGAAGGCGCCGCGCTCGTGGCCGAAGATTTCGCTCTCCATCAGGCTCTCGGGAATGGCGGCGCAGTTGACCGCGATGAAGGGCTTCGAGGCACGGGGGCTCAGCTCGTGAATGGTCCGCGCCACCAGTTCCTTGCCCGTGCCGCTCTCCCCCGTGATCAGGACCGAAGCCCGGGAGGGCGCCACCTGCCCGATCAGCGTCACCACCTCCTGCATCTTCTTCGACCGGCCGGCGAGTTTGGAAATCGTCCCCTGGTCGCTCAGGCGGCGATTGGCGATTTCCAGCTGGCGTTCGGTTTCCGAGCGTTCCAGGCAGTTGCGCAATTCGATCTGGAGGCGCTGGGGATCGATGGGTTTTTCCAGGAAGTTGAAGGCGCCCAGCTTGGTCGCTTCCACCGCCAGCTCGACCGTGCCCTGACCCGTCAGGACAATCACGGCGGCCGCGGATCCCGATTCGCGCAATTGCCGGAGAAGGTCCATGCCCGACAGGCGAGGCATCCGCAGGTCGGAGAGAATTACGGCAGGGGCAAATTCGGCTGCCTTTTCGAGCGCTTCGGCGCCGTCGGCGGCCGTCTCCGCCACGTATCCCCAAGCCTGCAACAATTCGGCCAGGCCGGTTCGCTCGTTCGCTTCGTCTTCCACCACCAGAATTCGCGCCCCCTGGGCCACGTCCGCAACCTCCCGAGCCTTAATAGTACACCGGCAGCCTCGAATTGAGAGTTCGGCGTTCCGCTCGGTCCTCGCGCGTCCGGCCGGCCGCCGGAGGAGCGAGGCGGCTGAGAGTCACCTTGTCCCCGCTCGGATCCTGTATTAATCTGGCGCAGCATGAAGATTTCCGTGCTGGTCGTGGATGACGAAGAAGTGATGCGCGCGTATTTCGCCGAAGCCCTCATGGCGCTGGGCTATAACGCCCAGGCGGTGGAGTCGGTGGAACACGCCACCGCCCTGCTGGCCGGCGGGAAGTTCGACGCGGTGCTCACTGACGTCCGTCTGCAGGGCCGGAGCGGCCTGGATCTGCTGGAAGTCGTGAAGAGGGACTATCCCGGCGTTGAGGTGGTGATGGCAACCGGCTACGGCACGGTCGCCGCTGCCGTCGAGGCGATGAAGAAGGGCGCCTACGATTACCTTACCAAACCGGTCAACCTCGAGGAGCTGGAGCGCGTTTTCCGACGCCTCGCCGAAAAACTGGAACTCGCCGAGGAGAACCGCCGCTTGCGGGACCAGCTCAAGACCCATCAGGGCTTCGCCAGCCTCATCGGCACCTCGCCCCAAATGCAGAAGGTGTACCGGCTGATCCTCAAGGTGGCGTCAAAGCGCCATCCCGTCCTGATCATGGGGGAGAGCGGCACGGGCAAGGAACTGGTGGCGCGCGCCATCCATGCCTACAGCCCGTGGAACGCACAGCCTTTCATGCCGGTGGATTGCGGCGCGCTGACGCCCACCCTGATCGAGAGCGAACTCTTTGGCCATGTCCGCGGCGCGTTTACCGGCGCGGTCCAGTCGAGGCAGGGCATGCTGGCCGCGGCCGAGGGCGGCACGGTGTTCCTCGACGAGATCGGTGAACTGCCCATCGCGGTTCAGGCCAAGCTGCTGCGCGTGCTCCAGGAAAAAGAGATCAAACCTGTCGGGGCCAACCAGCGGACCCGGCTCGAAGCCCGGATACTGGCCGCCACCAATCAGGATCTTCAGGCGGCCATTCGCGACGGGCGGTTCCGCCGTGAACTTTACTTCCGCCTGGATGTGGTGACGATCAAGCTGCCTCCGCTTCGCGAGCGGAAGAGCGACATTCCCCTGCTGGTCCATTACTTCCTGGACCGGCACGGGGTGGGAAAGGGGAAGACCGCGGCCGTTTCCGCCGAAGCCATGAATCGCATGATCAGTTACGACTGGCCGGGGAACGTGCGGGAGCTGGAAAACTGCGTGCAGCGCGCCCTGGCGCTGGGCTCCGGAACGAGCATTCAGGCGCGCGATCTGCCCACCAACCTTTTGCAACACGAGGCGGCTGAAGAAGTCTCCGCCTCCCCGGGCGGGCGCGTTGAGCCGCTGATGCAACAGGAACGCCGCGCCATCGAGCGCGCCCTGGAAAAGACCGGCGGCGACCGCGTGCGCGCCGCCAAACTCCTGGGCATCGGCAAAACCACCATCTACCGCAAGATCAAAGCCTATCAACTGGACGAAACGGTCCGGCGGCTGCGAACCTCCGGCGCCTGATTCATCTCCCCTCCTCCCCCGATCCTCGAGCCAGCCGGCGCTCTCGCTTGTGCCGACCGAGAAGCAGAGCTAGAATAGGCACAACGAGAAGGGGGTGAGTCATGTTGAAAGCCCTCACGATGGCAATTCCCTTCCTGGCATCCATCCTCAGCCTTGCCGCCAGCGACCCCTGGAAAAACAAGCCGGTTCGGGAATGGACGCGGGAAGAAACCGTCCAGTTTCTGCGGAACTCTCCGTGGGTGCGAAAGGTGACCCTCGGCGGGGGACCGCTGGCCGGCGGGGAGCCGCTCTTTTCCCCTTCGGCTTTCGGCGGCCCCAGCGCCGGATGCCTGGGGTGCGCGCACATTGAACCTCCCCAACAGGCGCCCCGCTCCGCCGGAACCAGTAGCCCGGGCGGTTCGCCGGCCGCCACGTACTTCCTGCAGTGGACCTCGGCGCGAGTCATGCGCCAGGGATTCGCCCACCTGCTCGCCTTACAGGGACAGGGCCGGGAGGATTCCGCTCCTGCGCCCCTCGATGTCTATGTCGTGACGGTGGGAGGAAGTGACCTTCAGGCCTTTGAAGGGATGGATGAAACCCAGTTGCTGAAGGACGCATGGATCCGGCCGCGCCGGTCGAAGGGAAAGGTCCCCGCCACTCGGGTCAATGTCCTCCGAGGCGAACAGAATCGCATCAGCGTCATCCACTTTGGTTTCCCGCGCGAACTGGAAGGACAACCCGTCATCCCGGATGAGGAAAAGGCCGTGGAATTCCAGTGCCGATGCGGAGCCAAGGCGCTTCGGGCTGAGTTCGAGCTCAAGTCCATGGTGTTCGAAGGGAAGCGAGACCTTTAGCGGGCTAGGAAGGCAGGGCGCCAGGCAGCCGGGGCATCAGGATCCAGTGCTGCTGTAGTTGCGCACACCATTGTCCCACACGATCCGCGCCAGAATAGCGAAGGCGACCGTCACCACGGGGACGAGGCGGAACAGCGGCTGGAAGCTCGTCCGCCCGAGGAAGTGGGTGACCGGATAGAAGGACGCGAAGGCAAAGGGAATGATCCAGCTCAGCAGAAACTGAATGTAGAGGTTGTAAATCGTCAAAGGGTAGCGCCCGAACGTCAGCATGTTGTAGATCGGCGGAATAATGCCCACCCGATCCTCGAACCAGAAGGAGACCGCCGTCAGCAGAAGGAATACCGCAAAATAGAGGATCGTGCCGCAGATCACCATCACCGCGAACCAGAAGGCATCAAGAAGCCCCCAGGAGAGATTCAGGCGCTTCGCGCAAAGGCCCACGACGGCAAGGCCGGTCATGACCTCCTGCAGCGACTCCAGCCGGAACTTTTCGAAGAGAACCTGAAAGAGCGTGTCCACCGGGCGCAGCAAGATGCGATCGAACCGGCCCTGAATGATGTAGATATCTCCGAACTCGTAAAGGTTCCAACTGAGGACATTGAAGAATCCCAGGGGGATGAGCGAGAAACCGTACAGGAACAGAACCTCGTAAAACGACCAGTCCTGAAGCCTGGGGATCTTGGAGAACAACACCAGGACGAAACCGAACCCCAACACCGTCGCCGTCATGGACGAGAACACCGCGATGAAGAAGTCGCCCTTGTAGGCCAGGCGAACCTTCGTGTATTGGCCGAAATACAGAACGAGGAGTCGAAGATGGCGTTTCATGCCCGTCGTCCCGCGCACGGCGAACTGCCGGCTGCCCCTATCCTCCCTGAATCGTGATCTTCTTGCTTGACCACTGCCACAGCGCGTGGCCCAGTAATACGAGCGCCGCGAACCAGAAGACCTGAACGGCGACCGATTTCAGAATCCCGAGCCCGCTGATCTTCCCCAGATAGATGAGAACCGGCATGTAACTGATGTACTGGAACGGCAGGAATCGGAAGACCTCCTGGAAGACGGCGGGGAAAAAGGAAATGGGAATCAGCAACCCGGAGAACAGTTCCAGAAGGAAATATTTGGCGCGGAGCAATCCGAGAATCGACTTGAGCCGAATGGCAAAGGTGCCCACGCAGAAGTTGATCGCGGCCACAATGAAGAAGCTCATGAAGACACTGGCGAAGAATCCGACAAAGTGCACGAAGCTGGCGGGTTTCTGAATGGGATAGACGATCAGGAGCACCACCGCCGTGGGCGCGGAAAGCAGCGCCAGGCGAAACAGCGACTCGCCGAAAGCCTGCGCAATGTACATGGTCTGCACGCGCACGGGCTTGATCAGGTCCATGGCCAGTTTGCCTTCGGTGACGGCGATGGCGAGCTCCTGGTCAATGTTATTGAAGTAGAAGGAACGGATGATCCAGCCCACCGCGATGTACGTCAGCATGTGGCCGAAGTCGAAGCCTTCGATACGTTCCGAATGTTCGTAGATTGCTTTCCAGATGAAGTAGTAGATGGAGACGTAGATGAAGTAGGTGACCACGCCCGTGTAGTAGCGCAGCCGGTAGGCCAGCGTATTGACAAAGCCCACGCGCACGAATTCGGTGTAGACGCGCGCGCCGCGCGCCCATGGCCATCCCCCTGCGGCAGCGGCAAGTGTCCCGGCGGTCTCGCTCATTCGGGATATCCAGGGCCCAGGGCCGGCTGCCGACTGCCATCGGCTGACTGTTTCACAGCACCTCCCCCCGCAAGTAGATGCGCTTGACGATGTCCTCGATGGGCTCTTCTTCCGGATCTTGCGCGTACGAGAACGACCAGGCGCAGAGGGCGAACGCGAGAGGCAGGGAGTACGAGCGCATGGGAAAAATGCTACCATGAACCGCGATTCAAGGATACGTGCACGATGTTGC
>CAZHKT010000004.1:28650-52667 GCA_964533045.1 uncultured Acidobacteriota bacterium
CTCCCCCCGCAAGTAGATGCGCTTGACGATGTCCTCGATGGGCTCTTCTTCCACGATGATGTCGCGGACTTCGAGGGTATTGACCAGGGTGCGGATGACCTCAGCGCTGGAATGCTGATGGCGGTCGAAGCGCAAGAAGTAGGTCAGTTCGTCCACTCGTTCGCAGGTCATGCCGTCACTGGTAACCAGGCTCAGTCTGGACGCTTGCGCCCGGTCCTTCAGCTGGAATTTGATCTGATTGAATCGCGCCAGCCGCTGTTTCATTTCCGCCAGCGGCCCATCAAAGAGCAGCTTGCCATGGTCAATGATGATGATCCGCTTGCAGAGTTCTTCGATGTCGGAAAGGTCATGGGTGGTCAGCAGCACGGTGGTGCGCTGGGTCCGGTTCACCTCTTTCAGGAATTCGCGGATGTGGTCCTTGGCCACGACGTCCAACCCGATGGTCGGCTCATCCAGGAACAGCAGCGGCGGATTATGGAGCAGCGACGCGGCCAGGTCGCAGCGCATGCGCTCGCCCAGGCTGAGCTTGCGCACCGGCGTGTGCAGGTACTCCTTCACGCCCAGGATGTCGGAAAAGACGTCGAGCCGCTTGCGGTAGTCCGCTTCCGGGATCTCGTAGATTTCCTTCAGGAGCTTGAACGATTCGATGACGGCGATATCCCACCAGAGCTGCGTGCGCTGGCCGAAGACCACGCCGATGTGCTTGGTGTAGCGGCGGCGATCGCGGTGGGGGACGAAGCCATTGGCCTCCAGCCGGCCGCTGGTGGGAACCAGGATGCCCGTCAGCATCTTGATGGTGGTGGATTTCCCGGCGCCGTTGGCGCCGATATAGCCCACCATTTCTCCCGGCTCGATGGTGAAGCTGATGTTGTCCACCGCGCGCACCGTCACGTATTCGCGCACGAAGAGGTTCTGCAGTGCGCCCCAGACGCCTTCGCGGCGGCGGAAGGACTGAAAGTCCTTGCAGAGGCCGGAGACGGTAACAATGGGCGGCATAACGCGTGCTCTATTTCGGCAGGGGCATTCTAACTCAGCCGCCGGGGCACGCGCACCTTGCGCATGACTCACGCGGGCGATGCGGCGGCCCCAGTGGACGGAAATCACCGCACGGCGCGAGACTTTTCTGCTACATTGAGCGTCTAACTGTTTTCAGCAGATGACTCCACATCGGGAGAAGACTTTCATGAGAACTCACTGGCTGCAGCCGGCGGGCTTCAGCCTCGCGCTGCTGCTCTGCGCCTCGGTCGCCCGCTCGCAGGATCTGGCGTCGTTTGAAAAGCGGGTGTCGAAGAAGGTTTTGCCGAACGGGTTGACGGTCCTCGTCTGCGAGCGGCCGGAGGCGCCGGTCTTCGCCTTCTTCACCCACGTCAACGTGGGTGCGGACCGCGAAGTGCCCGGCATTACCGGTCTGGCGCACATGTTCGAACACATGGCGTTCAAGGGCACGGACAAGATCGGCACCACGAATTACCTGGCGGAAAAGGCGGCGCTGGCCAGGGTGGAGGCCGCTTACGCCGCCTACGATCGCGAGCGCCGCCGCCCCGTGGGCCGCGACGACCAGAAGGTTGCGGCACTCGAAAAGGCCTGGAAGGATGCCATCGCTGCCGCCGACCAGTTTGTGGTGAAAAACGAATTTGGCGAGATCATCGAGCGCGAGGGCGGCGCGGGGCTGAACGCCTTCACGAACTGGGATGAAACCGGCTACCACTACTCGTTCCCCTCGAATCGCCTGGAGCTCTGGGCGCATCTGGAGTCGGAGCGCTTCCTCCATCCCGTGATGCGCGAGTTCTACAAGGAGCGCGACGTGGTGCTGGAGGAGCGCCGCATGCGCACCGACAGTTCCCCCACCGGCCGGCTGATCGAGCAATTTCTGGCGGCGGCCTACACGGCGCACGCCTACGGCCGCCCCGTGGTGGGATACGCCTCGGACCTTCAGACGTTCTCGGCCACCGACGCCCTGGAGTTCTACCAGCGGTATTACATTCCCTCCAATATGGTCGTCACCGTGGTCGGCGACGTGAAGCCGGCCCAGGTCTTCGCCCTGGCGGAAACCTATTTCGGGCGGCTTACCAAAGCCCCCCCGCCGGAGCCTCTGCGCACAGTGGAGCCGCCGCAGAATGCGGAACGCCAAGTCATCCTCCGAGAGGCCGCGCAACCCTGGTACGTCGAGGGCTACCACAAGCCTGACGCGCGCGATAAGGACGAGGCAGTCTATGACGCCATCTCCGACCTGATGTCCAACGGGCGCGTTTCGCGCCTGCACCGCTCGCTGGTGCGCGACAAGCAGATCGCGGCCTTTGCCGGCGGGTTCAACGACTTTCCCGGACCCAAGTATCCCAACCTTTTCGTCTTCTATGCCGCCTCCACCCCCGGACATACGCCCGACGAAATCCAGGCGGCGCTTCACGAGGAAATCGACCGCATCAAGAAGGAAGACATCAGCGACGAAGAATTGAGAATGATTCAGACGCGCTCGCGCGCGGCGCTGATTCGCAGCCTGGGCGATAACGAAGGCCTGGCGCAGCAGCTGGGCACCATGGAAGCCCTCTTCGGCGACTGGCGCGAACTCTTCCGCCAGGTCGAACGGCTTCAGAAGGTCACGAAAGAGGATATCCGCCGCGTGGCCAGTCAGACCTTCGTGGCCAGCAATCGCACGTCGGCCCGGATCGAAACCCAGAAGCCGCAGGGGGTGCAGCAATGAAAACGAAGCCACCGGTTCTTGCGACGGCGGCACTTTCCCTGATGATCCTCGCTCCGGCGGTGCCGGCCCAGGTGCTGGACTGGAAAAAAGTTCCCATCCCGCCCCTGCACGAGTTCAAGCCGCAGAAGCCGAAGCGGATCGAACTCGCCAACGGCATGGTCATCTTCCTCCAGGAGGATCACGAACTGCCGATCATCTCTGGCGTAGCCACCGTGCGCGGCGGATCGCGCGAAGAACCCGCCGAGAAGGTATCGCTGGTGGACATTTACGGCGAAACCTGGCGCACCGGCGGGACGCATGCGCGGACGGGCGACGACCTCGATGATTACCTCGAAGCGCGGGCCGCCAAGGTGGAAAGCGGCGGGGACAGCGATTCCACCATGCTTTCCTGGACCTGCCTGAAGGAAGACCAGGACGACGTCTTCAAAGTCTTCCTGGAAGTCCTGCGCGAGCCCGAGTTCCGCGAGGACAAAATAGACCTCGCCAAGCGTCAGGTTCGTACCGCCATTTCGCGGCGCAACGACAATGCCTCGGGCATCGCGGCCCGCGAAGCGCGCAAGCTGGCCTACGGCCCCGATTCTCCTTACGCGCGCACGGCCGAATACGCCACGGTGGCGGCGGTCACGCGCGCCGACCTGCTCGCCTGGCACCAGGCCACCGTGCATCCCAATAACATCATCCTCGGCGTCACCGGCGACTTTGACCCGCCGGCGATGGAAGCCCAGCTGCGCGCCGCGTTTGAATCGTGGCCGCGCGGCCCAGCGGCAAAGAAGCTCGACGTCCAGTTCACCGACCCGAAACCCGGTGTCTATTTCATCGAGAAGGAGGACATTAATCAGAGCTACATCCGCATGGTGCACCTGGGCACCACGCGCGACAACCCGGACTATTACGCCCTCGAAGTCTTGAACGAGCTGTTCGGAGGCAGCTTTTCTTCGCGGCTGTTCACGAACATTCGGACGGCGAAAGGTTTGGCCTATGCGGTGGGCGGAGGGGTGGGCACAGCCTTTGACCATCCCGGCATCTTCCAGCTCGCCATGAGCACCAAGAGCGGTACGACCGCCGCCGCCATTGAGGCGCTCTTCGAAGAACTCGATGGCCTTTCGAAGAAGCCGCCGACGGCGGCCGAACTCAAGAAAGCCCAGGACGCAATCCTCAATTCCTTCATCTTCCGTTTTGACTCGAAGGCCAAGGTGCTGCGCGAGAAAATGACCTACGAGTTCTACAAATATCCCGAGGACTTTCTCGAGCGGTACCGGACCGCCATCGAGAAAGTGACACTGGCGGACGTCTCCCGCGTCGCCCAAAAATACATCCACAAGGACAAGCTGGCCATCCTGGTGGTGGGTAAATCCGCGGATTTCGACCGGCCGCTGGCGAGCTTCGGCGCGGTCACGCCCATCGACATTGCGATCCCCGAGCCGCCCGGCGCGCCGGCCACCCGCCCCGCCGCTTCCAATGCCGAGGGCCGCGCCCTGATCGCCAAAGTCGTCCAGGGCATGGGCGGCGCGGAGAAATTGAAAACGATCAAAGCCCTTCGGCAAAAGGTCAGTCTGACCATGCAAACCCCCCAGGGCGAATTCCCGTTGAGCGGCGAGCAGGTCACCGTTTTCCCGGACCGCGCCTGGCAGCGGATGTCCTCGCCCATGGGCGAGATGACCCTCGTCGTCACGCCGGAGACAGGCTTCATGAAGGGCGCCATGGGCGAGCGTGATATGCCTGCCTCACGCCGCGATGAAACGCTCGCCGACCTGCGGCGCGACCCACTCTACGTGGCGCAGCACACCGACGATCCGGCGTTTACCTTCGCGGCAGGCGGCGAGGAAAAGGTGGGCGATACCACCGCCCGGATCTTGGAAGTGAATGCGGCCGGTGCGCCCGCGCGCTGGTGGGTGGACGAGGCAACGGGCCGTATACTTCGAACCGCTGCCCCGGCGGGCGGCCCCGAACCCGGCGAGCGTATTACGGAGAACTCCGCCTGGAAGACGATCGATGGCGTAACGCTGCCCACCCACAAGGTTCGCACCCGCGGCGGCGAAAAGGAATCCACCATCGAGATTCTCGAAGTCGAGCTCAACCCGACGGTGGATCCGAAGCTGTTCGAGAAGTAGCGGCGGCCTTTAGGCCGCCACCTTGGACCCGCAAGGGGCACGGCACGCCGTGCCCCGACGCTGTTCCGGTGTGCCTCCGTGCCTCTGGGTTGAATTCACTCCCCGATGATTTTAATCAGAACCCGCTTGCGCCGCTGGCCGTCGAACTCGGCGTAGTAGACCTGTTGCCAGGGGCCCAGATCGAGCTTCCCATTGGTGACCGGGACCAGCACCTGGTGGCCGATGAGCAGGTTCTTGAGATGGGCGTCACCGTTGGTCTCGCCCGTCCGGTGATGCCGGTAGTCCGGGCGAAACGGAGCCAGTTTCTCGAGCCACTCCTCGATGTCGGCGATCAATCCGTCTTCCGCGTCGTTAATGTAGACTCCCGCCGTGATGTGCATGGCCGAGGCAAGCACCATGCCCTCCTGAATCTTCGACTTTGCCAGGGCGCGCTCCAGATCACCGGTGATGTTGATAAACTCCCGCTGCTTCCGCGTGTTGAACCACAGGTATTCGGTGTGTGATTTCATCCGACGGCATCTCCTGAAGGATGGATTCGCATTCGATTATGCGCCGGGCTGGCGCGCCAAGCCAAATGAATCGAGTGTATAATGGAAATTCTTCGCATCTTGAATTTCAGACATGGCATTCAGCAATCGCATCACGGGCCCGCACCCGCGCCGCAGGCGGTGCTCGCGCACCCTTGCCGTGTTGCTGGCGTGGGCGATCGGGCATCCGGCTGGCCTGCTGGCGGGGGAACCCGCCTCGATCCGAGGCTTTTTCCGGGCGCGCGCGGCCAAGCAGGCGGAGATTGAAGCGGCTTTTCGCCAGTCCCCCAGCCCCGAGCGCGCGCGGATGGATATCTGGGCGCTCACTTCCGAACCGCACATGGCGGGGACGCCCGGGGACTACCGCTCGGCCGAGTTCGTGCTCGAGCAGTTCCGCCAGGCCGGACTTCAGGCAGAGTTGGCAGAGTACGAAGTCCTGCTTCCCATGCCGCGCCAAGTGCGCGTGGACCTTGTCGCCCCCCTCGAGCGCCGCGGCCCGACCCCCGAGGGCGGCTACACGCCCGACGGAAAACCCGCCGACGAGCGCGCCGTGATGGCATTCAATGCCTATTCGCCTTCCGGGGATGTGACGGCGGATGTGGTCTACGCCAACTACGGGCTGCCCGAGGACTACGACGAACTGCGCGACCTCGGCGTCGATGTGACGGGCAAGATTGTCCTGGTCCGCTATGGCAAATGCTTCCGGGGCGTGAAGACGTACGTGGCGGAGCGGCATGGCGCGGCCGGCGTCCTGATCTACTCGGACCCTGCCGACGATGGCTATCGGCAGGGCGATCCGTTTCCCAAGGGGCCGTGGCGGCCGGCGTCGGGCGTCCAGCGCGGCTCGATTCTTTTCCTGACCGAATATGCCGGCGATCCGCTCACACCCGGCATCGCCGCGACCCGAGACGCGAAGCGCCTGGAGATGAAAGACGCGCGCACGCTGCCGCGCATTCCGACCACTCCCATCTCCTATGAGGACGCCGCGCCGATTCTCGAAAATCTCGCGGGACCCGCAGCGCCCGCCTCCTGGCAGGGGGCGCTCCCGCTGACCTATCACGTGGGGCCGGGCGCGTCGAAGGTTCATCTCCAACTCGACATCGATTTCCGCCTGCGCCCCATCTGGAACGTCATCGCGCGAATTCCGGGAACGACGTATCCAGATGAATGGATCGTGCTCGGCAATCACCGCGATGCGTGGGTTTACGGCGCGGTGGACGCGGTGAGCGGCACGGCGCCCCTGCTGGCGGTGGCGCGCGGGCTGGGCGAGCTTCTGAAGCAGGGGTGGCGGCCACAGCGCACCATCATTCTGGGGAGTTGGGACGCGGAAGAATTCGGCTTGATCGGCTCGACCGAGTGGGTGGAGCAGCACGCCGAAGAACTTTCGCGGAAGGCCGTGGCCTACCTCAACATGGATTCGGGCGTGGCCGGGCCGAACTTCGGTGCCTCGGCCGTGCCCTCGCTCGGACGGTTGATCCAGGAAGTGGCCGCCAAAGTCACGGATCCCGCCACCGGCCGCTCGGTCTATTCGGTTTGGGCAGGCGAGGGGGCCCGCGTCCATCACGACGGGGGCCTCCCCGTCGCCGTGCTCAACACCGCGCCGCCTTCCGCCGCCCCGGGAGCGCGCGTCGGCAGCCTGGGCAGCGGTTCCGATTACACGCCGTTCCTCCAGCACGGCGGCGTTCCTGCACTAGATGTGAGCTTCGGCGGGCCTTACGGGGTGTATCACTCCATCTACGACAATTTTGACTGGATGCAGAGATTCGGCGATCCGCAGTTCACCTACAGCGTGGCCGCGGCGCAGATCTTCGGCATGCTCGGCTTGCGGCTTGCGGAGGCCGATTTGCTGCCCTATGACTTCACCGACTATGCCCAGGCGCTCCAGGCGCACGTCGAGGAACTGGAGAAGGAGCTGAAGGACCGGCCGCCGATCCGCTTCGAGCCGCTGCGCGCCTCGCTCGCCCGATTCAGCAAGGCGGCCCGAAGCTTGCAGGCGCAACTGGCCAGGGCCGGCGAACGCGACGCGCTGACACCCGCGCAGGTCGCGGCGGCGAATGGCGAGCTCATGAATGTGGAGCGCGCCTTCCTGATGAAGGACGGACTGCCCGGACGGCCATGGTTTCGTCACGCCTTCTATGCGCCGGGCGTTTACACGGGATACACCGCCATCGTGTTTCCCGGCGTGCGTGCCGCCGCCGGCGAGAAGGACTGGACCGCCGCTGCGCGTCAACTGGACGAGGTTATCAACGCCATCGACCGCGGCACCCGCGCTCTGAACCGCGCCACGGCGGCGCTTGCGGCTCCGGGCAAGAAGCCGTAACAGCCAGGATCGACGCCCGCAGTTGTCTTGCCACCCAAAGCGATGAAGATCGAAGTCCTCTTCTTTGGATGGGCCCGCGAGGTGACCGGCTTCGGCCAGGAGCGCGCGGAATTTCCAGAGAACTCGAGCGTTGAAGCCGTGCGGCGCGCTTATAACGCGCGATTCCCGCAGTTCGCCGAGATGGCGGGAGCGCTTCTGGTCTCGGTCAATCAGGAATTCGCGGAGCCGTCCCATGTTCTGCACGAGGGCGACGAGGTGGCGTTCCTGCCGCCGGTGAGCGGCGGCGCGCCGGAGGATTTCTTCCGCCTGACTCGCGAGGTGATTCCGACCGGCGCTCTGGCGGAAAGTTTGAAGGCTCCGGAAGACGGCGCCGTGGTGGTGTTCGAAGGCATCGTGCGCAACAACTCCGGGGGCCGCAAGACGCTCTACCTCGAATACGAAGCCTACGAGCCCATGGCGCTGCGCAAGATGGCGGACGTGGGCCGCGAAGCGAAGGAGAAGTTCCCCATTGACCGCATCGGAATGATTCACCGCCTGGGCCGAATGGCAATCGGCGAAACCAGCGTGGCCATCCTCGTCACCTCGGCCCATCGCCGTGCCGCCTTCGAGGCCTGCCGCTATGCCATTGACCGGCTCAAGCAGATCGTCCCCATCTGGAAGAAGGAGTTCTTCGAGGATGGCAGCGTGTGGGCGGAAGGGGAAAACCAAGCAATCGGGACTCAGCGGGCAGAAGACGGCGCAGGGGACGAAGGACCAAGGTCGAAGGACTGAGGACGAAGCCAATACCCTATGGGAGATTACCTCGATACCGCCATTTCCATTGCCCGCGAGGCAGGCGCCTTGCTGGCCGAGATGTACAAGATGCCGCTGGAGGTTTCGTACAAACGCCCGGCGGACCTGGTGACCGAGGCCGACAAGCGCTCGGAAGCGCTGATCATCAAGCGCCTGCACCAGGCGTTTCCCACGCACGCCGTAATCAGCGAAGAGGGCGGCGGGCAGAAGATCGAGTCCGATTATTGCTGGCACGTGGATCCGCTCGACGGCACCACCAACTTTGCGCACAAATTCCCCGTCTTTTGCGTGACGCTGGGGCTGGTGTATCGGGATGAAGTGATTGCCGGCGTAGTCTATGACCCGACACGGGAGGAGCTGTTCACGGCGGAAAAAGGATCGGGGGCGTTTCTGAACGGCCAGCGATTGCACGTTTCGAAAAACGCCCGGCTCTCCGAGAGCCTGCTGGCCACCGGCTTTCCTCCTTTCGATCATCGTCACGACCTCAACATACGGCTCTTCCTCGAGTTCACGCACCGCTCGCACGGCATCCGGCGCGCCGGTTCGGCGGCGCTCGACCTGTGTTCGGTCGCGGCGGGACGCTTCGAGGCGTTCTGGGAACTAAGGCTCAATTCCTGGGACAAGGCCGCGGGCGCGCTGATGATCACCGAAGCCGGCGGGCGCGTCACCACGCTGCGCGGCGAGCCGCAGCCCGTCGCCTCGGGAGAGATCTTCGCCTCGAACGGCCTGGTGCACGACGAGATGCTCCCTGTGTTCGCCAGCGTATTGAACCCGTAGACCATGGCGAAGCCTTCCCGAACCCGCAGATTCCTGGGGCGCCGGCGCGAGATCATCACGCTGTCGCTCAACGCCCGCGAGCCGGAGCACCCCGGCTTCGCCCCCGACCCGCAGATTACAGAGACCGAGGTCTTCCTCGACCGGCTGCCCGCCGCCTACGACGGCCTGCGGATTGTTCATCTCACCGATATTCACCACAGCCTTTACACGCCCATCGAAGACGTGGCGCGCGCCGTGCACCTGAGCAATCAACTGAGGCCCGACCTGGTCGCCCTTACCGGCGACTACGTCACGCTCTCTCCCTCGTTTATCTGGCCCGTGGCGCGGGCGCTCGGGCGGCTGCGGGCGCGGCTCGGCGTCTTTGCCGTTCTCGGCAATCACGACTTCCAGGCGGGCGACAGCGAAGTGACAAGCGCCCTTCGCGCCCAGCGGATCCGCGTTCTGCGCAACACGCGCATCGCCCTGCGGCGGCGCTCCAGCCTGCTCTGGATCGCCGGCGTGGACGATCTCTGGTGGGGGACCCACGATTTCAAGGCAGCGCTGCACGGCGTGCCGTCGCACCACGCCAAGATTCTGCTCTGTCACAATCCCGTCGGCATTCGCGTGGCCGCCGCCTTCGGCGTCGATTTGGTCCTCTCCGGCCACACCCACGGCGGCCAGGTCAAATTGCCGGTGGTGGGCTCCGTGTTCGGGCGATCCAAGCTGGGCGAACGCTTCGTGGAAGGCTGGAATTGCCTGAACGGAACCCAGATCTACATCAGCCGCGGCATCGGCAAGGTGCTGCTGCCGCTGCGGCTGGGTTGCCCGCCGGAGATCGCCTGTTTGCGCTTGAGACGCACGCCGCCGACGCACTGAACCGCCGGCGCCGTACCAGGCATGGGCCCGGCATGGATTTGATCAGAACCCTTCCGACCCCCTCCTGCGGGGCCGGCGAGACGCCTTCGCATCGCATGTTTGCTCAACGCACGGACTGGCCGCTCGCACCCAATCGCCTCAGCGCGCTGCTGCGCGAGATGCGGGCCGCGGGCGGCGAGATTCTTGACCTCACGGAATCGAATCCCACGCGCTGCGGCTTCAACTACCCCGAACAATGGATCCTTGAGGCGCTGACCCAACGGGGTGCTCTGACATACGACCCCGACCCGCGCGGCCTGCTCGGGGCGCGCGAGGCCGTGGCGCGCTACTACGCCGAAAGCGGCGCAACCCTCTCGCCCGAACAGATATTCCTTACCACCAGCACCAGCGAGGCGTATTCGTACCTCTTCAAATTGCTCGCCAATCCCGGCGACGCCGTGCTGGTGCCGCGGCCCAGCTATCCGCTCTTCCAATTCCTTGCCGACCTGAACGACGTGAAGCTGATTCCTTACCCCCTGCGCTACCACGACCGCTGGGAGATCGATTTCGCGGCGCTCGCCGCAGCTTTCGAGCAGGCCGCGGGCCGGGCACGCGCCCTCATCGTCGTCCATCCCAACAACCCCACTGGTTCTTACCTGAGCCGCGAGGAATCGGCCTGGCTCGCAGCCCTCTGCCGTGAGCGCGGCTGCGCGATCATTGCCGACGAAGTCTTTCGCGACTTTGCCTTTGATCCCGCTGCCGCCCCCGCGCCGACGCACGCGGCGGGGACGCGCGCGCTGACCTTTACGCTCAGCGGCCTTTCCAAGATTTCCGCCCTGCCGCAGATGAAGCTGGCGTGGCTCGCGGCGAGCGGCCCTGAGGAGCTTTTGTCGCCGGCGCTCGCGCGGTTGGAAGTGATCGCGGACACCTATCTCTCGCTCAGCGCGCCGCTGGCCCTGGCGCTGCCTCGATGGCTCGAGACGCGCGGCGCCATTCAGCACCAGATCCTGGAGCGGGTGCGCGGCAATTTGCAGTCACTCGACGGCGCCCTGCCTGATCAGGTCCCCCTCACGCGCCTCAAGGCGGCGGGCGGATGGTATGGCGTGCTGCGCGTGCCCGCGACGCGCAGCGATGAGGATTGGGCTTTGCGGCTGTTGCAGCAGCACCGGGTCTTCGTTCATCCCGGCCACTTCTACGATTTCGACACCGATGGCTTTCTGGTGGTCAGCCTGCTGCCGCCGCCCGCCGTGTTTCGCGAGGGGATCAAGAGACTGATGCTGGAGGTGTCGCAATGAAACGGGCCTGCCTCGCTCTCATTTCCGTTTCGATGCTGCTTCACGCTGCGGCGGCGCTGGCCGCCGCGCCGCGCACAATCATCCTCGACACCGATCCCGGCACCGACGATGCCATGGCCCTGCTGCTGGCGCTCAACTCACCAGAGATGCAAATTAAGGCGATCACCGTGGTGGCGGGCAACGTCGTGGTGGAGCGGGGCGTGGAAAACGCGCTCAAAGTCGTGTCGCTTGCCGGACGCTGCGACATTCCGGTGGCGCGCGGCGCCGCCCGGCCGCTGGCGCAGAAGCTGGTCACCGCCGAGTTCTTTCACGGCGAGGACGGCCTGGGTGGGGCCGATCTGCCCCCTTCGGCCTGCACCGCCGACCCGCGCACCGCCGTGGACCTCATTATCGAACTAGTTAACCGCTACCCTCATGAAATAACCCTGGTGCCCCTCGGCCCGCTCACCAACCTGGCGCTGGCGCTCCAGAAAGATCCCACCCTGGCGGCGAAGGTGAAAGAAGTCGTGCTGATGGGCGGCTCCATCTCGGGAGGCAACGCCACCGCCGCCGCCGAGGCCAACATCTACAACGACCCCGAAGCGGCCCGCGCTGTCTTCGGTGCCGGCTGGCCGCTGACCATGGTGGGGCTGAACGTCACCGAGCGAACCCTCTTCACCCGCGCCGAGCTGGAGCTCCTTGATAAGCAGGACGGACCGCAAGCGAAATTCGCGGCGGCGGTTCTCGACTTCATGGTCAGCCTGGCGGAGAAACTGGGCGCTGAGGGCACGCCCATGCACGACCCGCTGGCCGTCGCCGCCGCAATTGACCGCACCCTGATTACGACGCGTCCGATGCGCGTTGACATCGAAACCCGCGGCGAGTTCACTCGAGGTGAAACCGTCGCCAGCCGGCATAATTCCCACGACCGCAAGGTGCCGGTCGGCGACCGCTACTCAATCCAGGGTGTTGAAAGGGTCGAACCGAACGCCCACGTGGCGGTTGAATCCGACGCCGTCCGCTTCAACCAGTTGTTCCTTTCCCGCCTCGCAGGAAAATAGCCGACCCTTTGTTTCCAACAAAATCGTGGCTCCGTTCCGCAAATTTGACGTTTTGAATTCGCCGCAGAAGTTCTTCCCGATTGCGGGCTACCGCCAGCGGTCGGACCAGGCGTCCTGCCAAGGGGTATAGGCGACGCCGTAGGTTTTTTCTTCCTCGCCCGGGTTCTGGCCCACGAACTTGATCCGGGCGGCGGAGTAGATATTGGCGCCGGCCGTCGAGCGCGGCAGGGCGACTTCGATATTCCAGTCGAGGTCGTAATGCTTGCGGCTTTTGAAACGGAAGCCCCCGCGCGAGATGTCCATGGTCTTGACCACTTCTTCCCACGCTTGCGGGTCGCGGACCAGGGCTTCCATCTGGATTTCGAGGCGGGCGTAGCGGCGGTCGTCGCGCGTGCGCTTGGGGGGGGCGGGCTTAGCGGCGGGAGCCTCGTCCGGCTCGGGCAAATCTTCGTGGGCCTGGAGCCAGGCTTCCTTCCAAAGCGTCGCCTCGGCGCAGCGCTGGCATTCCCGCCACAGGCTGCGGCTGCGCTCCAGAACCTCGGCCTGAAGCTCGTTGAGGCGCACGATCTCGCGGCGCTTGCAGCGCACGCATTCCAGCAGCACGCGCCCCACCGCTGACTCGTTCGGATCGTAAGGGGGAAACTCCACGCCCCAAAGATTCACCTCTGGATCGAGGAGCTCGATGCCGTACTGCGCGCCGCGCGCGTCCTCGATCACGCAGCCCACCACGCGCGCTTCGGCATCTTCGTTGGTCATCAGGCAGCGGACGCTGATTTCCAATTGCGGGGCGAGCTTGCGGCGGCAAAGAATCTTGGCACCGTAGCGGGCGATCACCAGCGCCTGGGCGGCATCAGTAAAGGTCTCGCCCATTACGTCCACACCACTGATGACGAGGGGAATCTGGGCAGTAATGCGATCGCTCCGGCGCTGCCTGGGTTGTTCCACGTCGTACCTCATCGGCAATGATCCCGCGGCGGTGCCGCGGCTGATCCGGTGGGATTATAGTACAAGCCGTGCCGTGACCCTAGGGGCGAAACCTCTGGGGCGGGCAGGCCGTGACCCTCCTGCTACGTCGCCCTTGTGCAAATCGGTCTCAGGCTGTAATCTGCGGGCACGCGGCGAATGTCCCGCGACGGGGGAGGAGAGCGATGCCCAAAAAGACGCCAGCGAAGCCCAAGGCCAGACCGCAGGCGACCAGAACAAAGCCTGCAGTGAAACCCAAGGTCAAAGCCCCGCCGCGCCCGAAGGCCGTCGCCGAGCCTCTGCCCCAGGGCCGAATCGAGGATCTGCGCGCCGCAGAACGCTTCCCCGAACGACTCCCCGTAGCCCTGCACGTCCAGTCCGGCGAAGGCGAAGTGGAGCACGACGGCACCACCATCGACATTTCCATCTTCGGCCTTCAGGTCGAAACCACCGGCCGGCTCGAACCCGGCCAATTGGTGCGCATTCCCACCTTCGGAAACTGCATCGTCGTCTGGGTGCGCACCCTGGGCCCGGACCGTCCCTGCCAGGCCGGGCTGAAAATAGTGCGTTAGGCCTCCGGCGCGCCATCCGCTCCAACGGGCACCGGCGACGGCTTGCCTCCGGCCAGCGGACGCAAGCGGGCAACTTCCTTCTGCAGGTCGGCGCAAACGCCTTCCAGGATGCGCAGCCGCTCGTTTTTCTGAGCCAGCGTAGCCTCCAGCTTCTCCACCGCACGGCGGAGCTTGGCGTTGTCGCGCCGCAGCAGCACCAGGTTCTCATTGGGCCGCATGCGCGGCAGGGCCGCAGTGTGGGCCGCCATGCCGGCCTTGCCGCCCGGCATGCCCAGCTTCACGGGCGCCACCTCGGCCTGCACCTGGCGGATCAGGGCTTCCAGATCGCGGCGCTCCGGCCCCGGAGGACAGAGCTGGCGCATGGCCAGCAGGCGGGCGAGATCGGGATTATTCCGGCCCCGCTCCCAGTGCTGGATGGCGCCCTTGGTGGCGTTGAGCAGGCGGGACAGACCCTCCTGGCTGACCTCCAGGCGCTGGCGCACCCGGCGGATGATCTTGGGGGTGTTCAGTGTGGACATGGCCTCTCCTCAATCGTCGCGAAAAATTTCTCTTGACATATACTACCAGTATAGGCTAGCATGTTCCCGGACCCGAAAACAACCTCGAGGCGGGGCGGGCCGCAAGCGCCGCAGTGCCCCGCCCCCATTCTTCAGGAGATCCGTCATGACTTCTTCCCTTGCCGTACCTTTCCCCGGGCTGCCGCGGCTGGATTTCGCATTCCCGCGCTGCCCGATCAAAGGCTGCATCTTTCCCGCCTCCGACCGGAGCGGCGGGCTCTGCCTGCTGCACCGCCGGGCGGAAGAGGAACCGGACCATTTCCTGTCCGTGCAGCCTTCCGCCCGCTGCCTGGACCGGGCCAAGTTCGGCCTGGCCGCCCCGGGCGAGGAGCGCGCCCCCGGCCGGCCGCGGCTGGCCGCCGCGTTCCGGCGGTTCCGTAATAAAGTAGCCTAGAGCATGTCGCAGGCGATTGCAAGCCCTTTTTGGGGGGCGCGGCCTGGCTGCCAGCCGCCCGCCTCCGCCCCGGGAGTTTCGATCATGCGTCCATTAAAAAACCAGACCAAGCCCGACGAAGAGAAGCCCGTCGGTGCTAGCCCGTCCCTTCCCCCGCAAACGGCCCTGCGCCTCCTCTGCCAGCGGACGGGGGGGCGCATCTCGGCCACCACCTTCTACCGGTGGCTGCGGAGCGGCAAAATCCCCACCGTCCGCCTGGGGGCGCGCATCTTCATCCCCCGCCCAGCGATCGAGGCGTTCATCGAAAGTTGCTTTGCGGTGGACTAATCCGCCGGCGGACAAGACACGGCCCGCCCCTCAATGGCGGTGGGGGGGCGGCGTTGCGTCGCGGGGCGCCGCGCCCGGGAGCGCAACCTCGAAGCCGTCACCTTCGATGGCTTGCGCCAGCCTTTCCTGGCTGATGCGGGCGGGATCGAACTCGATGACCGCGCGACGTTCCTGGTAGCTGACTTCCGCCCGCCGGACGCCCGGCAAGGCGCGCAGCTTGTTCTGGAGCCCGGCGGCGCACATCAGGCAGTCCATGCCCTGAATGTTGATCTCCGCACGCGTCAGAACCGGTGGAGCGGAGGGGCCCCGGCGGGGATCCTGCCGCAGGAGGAAGCCCGCGCCTCCAGCCAGCAGAAGGATGACCACCAGCATCGTCCAGAGGCGCGCCCTGCGAGCCTTTGAGGCTTTGATGAAATTATTGTGCAACGCTATGCCCTGCCTTTCGTCCGACTCTGCCTGGCGATAAGTCCGATCCTACCCTCGATGCTCGCATAGCGCTCCGGGCTTGCCAAGCGCCGAATTCAAGAGAATTGTGGCGCTGATCCATCCCCTTCGGCTCGCCGTATGGTCTCATTCTGGTTAACATTGTATGCAAAAGGTCATTTGCAAAGCGGAGCGGATACTCTATTCTCTACTGTTTGGGACCGCGGTTCAAACAATGAAGGAGGGCGGTCCATTGGAAACCGCACACGATGGATTTCAGACCGAGGATTCTGGTGGCGGAAAGTGATCCGAGCCTCCGCCGGCTCCTGACAACGACGATGAAGCACATGGGAGCCGACGCGGTCTGTGCCGAATCCCATGAGGAGGCGCGCTCGCGGCTCACCTCCGAGAAATTCGACGGCGTGTTCCTGGATTGGGACGACCCCGCCTTTCGGGCGGAGGAGCTGACCCTGGAGGTTCGCAAGTCAAAATCCAATCCGGGCATCCCCATCGCGATGCTCAGCGCCCACCCGGAGCGGGCGGACGTGGCGCGGGGATTCAAGGCCGGTTCCACCTTCTATCTGGCCAAGCCGTTTGGCTCGCGCGAGTTGGAGTTCCTGCTCAACGCGACGCGCGGGGCGATGCTCGAGGAACGGCGGCGCTACCAGCGCATCTCGGCCAATCTCCCGGTCCTCTGTGAGTGGAGGGAAGGCGCGAAATCCCGCCACGTGGCGGGACGGAGCATCAACGTCAGCATCACCGGCATTCTCATTCGCGTCAACCCCCGGCCGGAGCCCGGCGTCTCCGTCAAGCTGGAAATCTCGCTGCCGCATCCTTGCCCGAAGCTGGCCGTCAACGCTATGGTCGTGCGCACGGGGATGGGCGACAACGTAGGGTTGCGATTCCTCAACCTGACGCGCGAGCAGCATGAGCAGTTGGAACATTTTGTGACCGCTTGTCCCTCAAGCACCTTGTTTACGGGCGCATAAAAGGGTAAAACCATGCGCGAGCAGGTGAGTCCGAGGCGTCACGCCGCCCTCAGGGAGGTTTCATGCCAACCAATGGAACGATTCGAGCCGAAGATCTGGAGAAAAGGGACAAAGCGCTGGCCCTCCTCTCGATTCTCGTGGTTTCGATCCTCGCGATCGGCTTGCTGCTCTGGCGCTTCCCCGCCGTCTTCGGGCAGAAGCAGGGATTGGACCTGATGACGCAGCAGGACTACTTTTTCGCCGTGGTGGCGTGCGTCCTGCTGTTCAACGTTTACCTGATTCAGCGGCAGAGTACGCTGCGCAATCTGCGCCGCGAGCTGATGCAGGAGCATCGCCGCAACCTAGCCCTGGCCATGCAGGCCGGCCAGGAACTGCTCGCCAGCCTGCCCCGCCTGGAAGCCTTCGAGGATGCGCTGGCCATGGAATTCCGCCGGTCGAGCGCCGCCAGCGCGCCCCTCACGGTGACACGGATCCGCATTCTGCCCGGCGCCCATCTGGTCGAGCGCAACGTCCAGGGCGCGGCCTTCGCCGACGCCGCCAAGGCCATACTCGCCCGGCTGCGCAAGAAAGGCTCCGTCTTCCATTGCGACGAAGGAGTGTTTGCCGCCGTCCTGCCCGGCATCACGCACGACGCGGCCAGGGCCGTGAAGGAAGAACTGGAAGAAACCTTGACCGACGTTTCCGGCGTCACCAACCGGTTTCAGCATGAGATCCGCTGCGCCACCTTCCCCGAAGAAGTCGAAAGTATGCACGAGCTCAAGACGCTGGTGACGGCCAAGTCGACGGCGGAAACCCGCCTCGCGTGATTCAGAACGGCTCGCCTTGGGCGCCGGTCGCGGCGCCTATAAGCTATAATTATGACAGTAGAGAAATTATAAATTTGACCAAGTGCGGCGGGACCCTCCAAAATATGAATTCGGGCCGCTATGCCTGGCCGGGAAGAGGAATTCGCGATGCCGCCACGCACCATGTACGAGAAGATCTGGGACGCGCACGTCGTGCACGAGGAACCGGGCCAGCCCGCCATTCTCTACATTGACCGCCACCTCGTCCACGAAGCCACCTCGGCACAAGCCTTCGCCGGACTGCGCGCCGCGGGGCGCAAGCTGCGCCGTCCCGACCTGACCTTCGCCACCATGGACCACATCGTGCCCACCAAGGACCGTCACTTGCCTGTGGCGGACGACGTCTCGGCGCAGTTTGCGGCGCTGGAGAAGAATTGCCGCGACTTCGGCGTGCTGCTCTTCGACATCAAGAGCCCGCGCCAGGGCATCGTGCACGTTATCGGTCCCGAGCTGGGCCTGACCCAGCCCGGCCTGACGCTGGTCTGCGGCGACAGCCACACCTCCACCCACGGAGCCTTTGGCGTGCTGGCCTTCGGCATCGGCACCAGCGAGGTCGAGCACGTTCTGGCCACGCAGTGCCTTTCCCAGTTTCGCTCCAAGACCATGCTGGTGCGCGTCGAGGGCCAGCGCGCGCCCGGTGTGACCGCGAAGGACATCATCCTCGCCATCATCGGCAAGATCGGCATCGGCGGCGGCACGGGCCACGTGATCGAATACGCGGGCGAAGCGATCGGCGCCCTCTCCATGGAAGGCCGCATGACCGTCTGCAACATGTCGATCGAGGCCGGGGCGCGCGCCGGCATGGTGGCGCCGGACGAAAAGACCTTCGCCTACCTGGAAGGACGGCCTTACACGCCGCGCGGCAAGGACTTTATCGAGGCGGTGGAGCGCTGGAAGAGCATCGTCACGGACGCGGGCGCGAAGTACGACGCCACGGTCGAACTGAACGCCGCCGACATTGCTCCGCAGGTTACCTGGGGGACGAACCCCGGCATGGTCACCGACGTCACCGGCCGGGTTCCTGACCCGAATTCCTTTCCGAACGATGTGGACCGCCGGGCGGCGGAGAGCGCGCTCGCGTACATGGATTTGAAACCGGGGACGAAAATTGAAGATATCGCGCTCGACCAGGTCTTTATCGGCTCGTGCACCAACTCGCGCATCGAGGATTTGCGCGCCGCAGCGCGGGTCGTTGCGGGCAAACGCGTCTCAAAATCGCTCAAGGCCGCGCTGGTGGTGCCCGGCTCAATGCCGGTGAAGGCGCAGGCCGAACAGGAAGGGCTCGACAAGATCTTCCGCGACGCCGGATTCGAGTGGCGCGAGGCAGGTTGCAGCATGTGCCTGGCCATGAACAGCGACGTGCTGCCCAGCGGCCAGCGCTGCGCCAGCACCTCCAACCGCAACTTCGAAGGCCGTCAGGGCAAGGGCGGGCGCACGCACCTCGTCAGCCCCGTCATGGCCGCGGCGGCGGCGATTGCGGGGCATTTTGTCGATGTAAGGAAGTGGAATCTGGAAACCAGCAACGAGTGAGAGGCAGCAAGGAAGCACGCCGTGTGCGGGAGGAAGGTCGAAACCATTCCGACATCTGACCTGCTTCGAGGATACAGGTTTCACACCGTCGGCTTCAGAGGCCAGCCCTTGTACTGAACTCGTCCCGCGGCGGATGTTACTGCGAGGAGCCATGCAACCATTTACGAAGCACACCGGCATCGTCGTGCCCATTGACAAAGTCAATGTGGACACTGATCAGATTGTGCCCAAGCAATTCATCAAGTGGGTGACGCGCGACGGCTACGGGCGCGTGCTGTTCTATGACTGGCGGTACCGGGAGGGCGAAGTGCCGAACCCGGACTTCGTGCTGAATCAGCCGCGCTACGCCGGAGCGACGGTGCTGCTGGCGCGCGCCAATTTCGGCTGCGGTTCGAGCCGCGAGCACGCGCCGTGGGCGATCCTGGGCTACGGCATTCGCGCCCTGATCGCGCCGAGTTTCGCCGACATCTTCTACAACAACTGCTTCAAGAACGGCATGCTGCCGGTCACGCTGCCCGATGCCCAGGTGGACGAGCTGTTCCGCAAGACCGAAGCGACCGAGGGCTACCAGCTGACCGTGGACCTTGAAACCCAGACGGTGAGCGACGACTCCGGTCTCCGGTATGCCTTCCAGGTGGACCCCTTCCGCCGTGATTGCCTGCTCCACGGCTGGGACGACATCGGCCTGACGCTGCGCTTCGAAGCGGAGATTGCGAAGTACGAGGCGACTCGCAACCCGTCGGCAACCCAGTTTGGAGATATCTGAAGTCCCGCCGCGACGATTCGGAGCGCAGGCCCCCGGGGTCGCGAGCGAAGACCGCCGGAGGACTTTCCCAGCCCTCCTGACGGAGACCGTCGCTTCGTTCTGGAGGCGAGTCGCTTTCCCTTGCAAGTCACCGTCGTTTCCCTGATAATCCCGTGGGGCTCAATCCAAATTCCAGAAGGGGGCTGGTCATGCCGAAGTATGTCATCGAGCGGGAAATTCCCGGCGCAGGGAATCTTTCAAAGGCGGACCTGCACGCCATTTCACAAAAATCGTGCGCGGTTCTGAGCAAGCTGGGGCCGCAAATTCAGTGGCTGGAAAGCTACGTCACGGACAACAAGGTCTACTGCATCTACATTGCACCCAATGAGGAGTTGGTCCGCGAACACGCGCGGCAGGGCGGATTCCCTGCCAATCGCGTTTCCGAAGTGAAGACCATGATTGATCCGACGACATCGGAAGGTTAATCGCCCTGCGGCAGGCGGGACGCCTGCGGTCCCAGGTCAAAGCGGCCGGTTCATCTGCAGCGCCATCAGGGCGAAGGACGCGGCGATGATCATGATGCAAATCATGGAGAGGATATTCCAGGCGTTTTCAGTGGCGCGTGTCTGGGGTTCACCTTCCGGGACGAAATAGCCGAGCACCGCGCCGGTCACGAGGCCGCCCGCGTGGGCAGCGTTGTCCGTCGCCGAGAACATGCCCAGCACCGCAATCAGCAGCAGCCAGCGCCAGAGCTGACTGCGGTATTCCCGCCCAATCGTTCCCTGGTGATAGGTCGCCCCCAGCAGCACGCCAATCAATCCCAGCACCGAACCCGACGCCCCAATCGAGGTTCCATACGGCATCCAAACCGAGCTGAAGACAAATCCGACCACGCCGCTGACCAGGTAGAAGACGATGAATTTCGAGGTTGAGAACATCGCTTCCACGCGCGGGCCCAGATCGAACAGGCAGCATAGATTCATGCCGATATGGAATAGCCCCGCGTGCAGGAAGATGGGGGTGACCAGGCGCCACCATTCCCCCGCCAGGATCAGGGGACCGAACTTAGCGCCCAGGCGGATGAGGACTCGGCCGTCGATCTGTCCCAGCCCGCCCAGTTCGTCCGGGTCCGCGGACTTTTGCGTGAGATACCAGGAAAATCCGTACATGGCGATGGTGGCCGCAACAATCACCGTGTTGGCGGTGGAGGGGAGGGGCAGAACGCCGGCGAGAATCCGCGCTTGAGAGCGCGGCGAGCGCAGCGTCTCGCCGCAGAGCGGGCAGGGCGAAACGTCGCGGTCAATCAGGGCGCGGCAATTCGGACACATGCGCGTGCCCGCGCCTTCCCGCCGGCGCACGGGGGTGAGCGCCGCATCCAGAGATTCCCGGACACGCTGCCATTTGAACCACAGCCTCGATCGCAGTGACATAAATCGCCGCCGAGCATTATACCGGCATTTTGTTTGTGCTCCCGTGACCGGTTCGCTAGAATAGCGCGCAGCACGGGAGGGCGCGCTATGAAGTTTGAGGATGCGGGGAAGGCGCTGGATCGCGAGGTCGCCCGATTGGAGCGGTTCCTGGAGAAGAACCTAAAACCCGGCACCAAGACGGAAGCCGCGAAATTGTTGCGGCGGGCCTCGCGCCAGCTTTCCAGATTGGCCCGAAGCCTGGAACAACCGGCGAAATAAGTTCGCTTTCACGATGACCAAGAATCGGGAGTTCCCACCGTGGATCCGGTTTGCGATTGGCGCCAGCGTTTTTCTCTGTGCGCTGGCGATCGCCGGCTGCGGGCCCAAGCGCCGTCCCTCGGCGCCGCCGCCGGCGCGGCCTCCCGCCCCGGCCGCTCCGGCCAAGCCGCAGCCCCGGCCTGCGCTCCCCCCCGAACCGGGAACCGTTTTGCAGGGCAACACAGGCATCGCCTCGTGGTACGGACATCCATACCACGGCCGCCACACTTCGAGCGGCGAAGTCTATAACATGCACGAACTCACCGCCGCGCACCGCACGCTTCCCTTCCAGACGCGCGTCAAGGTGGTCAATCTGGAAAACGGCCGGGAGGTGATCGTGCGCATCAACGACCGGGGTCCTTTCGTCGAGGGCCGCATCATTGATCTGTCCTTCGCGGCCGCACAGGCCATCGGCATGCCTTCGACGGCGCTGGTGCGTCTCGAAGTCCTGGGCAGCGCCCTGCCCGGCGGACCCGGGCCGCAGGGTTACTTCGGCGTTCAGATCGGCTCGTTCCGAGACCGCCGCAACGCGGAAATGCTCGCCAAATCCGTAGAGAGGAAATTCAATCCGGTCTCAATGCAACGCGTGGAACAGCCGAACGGCGTCTTCTACCGCCTGATCGTCGGCCGCGAGCCCACGGAATTCGACGCCAGCGAGCTGGCGCGCAGACTGGTCGGCGAGGGGTTTGCCTTGAAAACCTTCGTCGTAAGGGTAGACTGAAACGGGATGGACCACTGCATCTTCTGCCGCATCCTCGAACGGAAGATTCCCGCCCGATTCGTTCACGAAGATGACACCTGCTTTGCCATCGAGGACATCCGCCCGCAATCCCCCGTCCACCTGCTGGTGATTCCCCGCGAGCATCGCGTCACCCTGAAGGATTTTGCGCCTGACCAGGAAAAGCTCCTCGGCCACCTGCTGGCGGTCGCGGCGAAGCTCGCCCGCGAGCGCGGCATCGAAGCGCGGGGCTACCGGGTGGTGATCAATAACGGCGCTCAGGCGGGGCAGTCGGTGTTTCACCTGCACCTCCACGTCCTGGGCGGGAGAGTCTTCCACTGGCCGCCGGGGTAATTGGGGATGGGGGATTCAAAGTGCGGCCCCGATGACCGTGGCGCCTCTGCAACTCTCCATCGAAGCGCTGAGAAGAATTTCGCACCCGCAGGAATCGGGAAACAGCGGGCGTTTCCTCCGCGCTAATTCACAATGGCGAGGATGGAATCCTCATCAATGGCCACGCGCTCGGGTCTTTGGGGGGCGGTAAATCGGAAAGTCCCGCCCCGATCCCCCACTACCACCCAGCCCAGCCGTTCCGTGCGGTCGCGACCGAAGCGCGCCAGGAGCGGCACCGGCATTTCGAACCCGGAGGAAACGCCGGATTGTTGAATCTTTCCGGAGATGACGAACCTTCCCGAGGCTGACTTCTTCACGCTGACGTCCAGCTTGTACTCGGGAACTCCCGTCCCGTAGACCCAGTTCTCGAAGAACCAATCCAGCCGGCGGTTCTGGTCCAGATCCATGGAGGGCGTCATGTACTTCTCGGCATGGCGGATGAAATCCCGGGTGGAGGCGTGCCGGCCGCGATAGGCAGCCATGAACTCCCGCAGCATGGTGAAGAAGGGTTCTTCTTTCCGGCGCGGCCCCGAAGCCATCAGGGCGCGCAGCATATGAATCACCCAGCAGGACTTCTTGTAAATGATGTCGTTAAATCCGCTGGGGTTCTGGGAGTTGGAGAGCCGGTATCCCAGGTAGATGGGGCCGCCCGACTCCACCGTGCCTCCCTGCGGGGTCTTGGCGATGAGATCCGCTTTGTACCGGCGCAGCAGCTCGCGCAGCTTGCGGTCGCCGTCCTTTCCCGCGGCCACCTGAAGCGCCGCGGCGTAGGTTGCGAAGCCTTCCGAGAGCCATTGGTCGTGGTAGGTCTTCCATCCCACCTGGTTGCCCCACCACTGGTGCGCAACCTCGTGCGCCAGCATGAGTTCATTCAGGGTGGCTTCCGAGCGGCTGTCAAAACCCAGGCGAGCCCGGTCGGCTTTGGGCAGAAAGACCATGGTGGGCAGATAGACCAGGCCCGGCCAGCCCTGCCCGAAATGCCCAGGCACCTGTGTCACCGAGAGCCGTGGAATATCGAGGGGGCCGAACAGCTCGGTGTAGCGCGCGACGGTTTCGGCCGTCAAGTCGGAAACATTCTCCAGCATGGCGACGGGATTCAACGGGACGGCGACGGGTGCCAGAACCGTGACTTGATGGGAGGCTTCGGGCAGGGGGATATCACGGACTCCCACCAGCGGCAGCACCGGCAAGGAAGCTTTGGCGATAGAGGTCTCGACCTGGCGCGTGGCGAAAACGCCGATCTCGACCGCTCCCGCGCGCCGCTCGGCCGACCGGTACTCCCCCAGATTGAAACCCGCCACCGGCTGCGGGCGCACCGATTTCCAGCGGCTGCGACGAATATTCTCGGAAAGCGTTTCCTCGATGCGCTGGCCGGTCGCCATCAACGTGAGGCTGGCCGGAAACTCAAAGGTGAGGTCGTAATCGGCGCGCGTATAA
>CAZHKT010000005.1:0-52321 GCA_964533045.1 uncultured Acidobacteriota bacterium
CTTAAACAAGATCAAACGATTTTGTGAACGAACTTCTGTTACATGACACTAGCGTTACGTCAGAAATCTCACCTCGATCCATTCCAAGAAGGCGCCGGCCTGGTTGCGCTCGCGCAGGGGCAAATGAAGCTCGCCGCCGGTCAGCTCAATCGTTCGGGTTTGCGGCTCCCCCCGGAAGAAATGCTCGGTGACGTCCGCCATCTCAGTTTCCGCGAACTCGCGCTTCAACATCAGTTCGCCGTCGCCGAAGGGCACGATGGCCAGCCGCGCGGCACGGCTGATGCCCTGCCCATCCCGGGAGGCGACGACCACGCTGGCGTTCGCTGAGACAAGCTCTCGGTACTTGCCGCTGCCCTTCAGCCCGTCCCAGCGGTGCTGGCGCAGCGCCACAAGGACGACTTCCCCCTTCTCCATGCGCGCCCACGACGAGATATGCGCGCCGCGCGCCGGGCCGTGATAGGCCGCGTCCACGGGGATGATCGAGAATGTTTCCGACGAGCGCAGGGCGTGACTCAACCCGTCGTACTTAGCCACGCGTGCCGGCGTGGCCAGCGCGTCGGGATCGGGGCCGTAGAAACTTCCCAGCGAGCCCAGCGTTCCAATGGCGGCGGAGTCAAACCAGATGTTGGGCGAGGTTGTCCATTCGTAACCGCTGGAACCCCAGGTTGGCATCCCAATCTCGCCCAGCAGACTGCTGAAAAAGAAACGGCGATTAGCCTCCAAATCGAAATCGCCGGCGCAGTAGCCGAGGTCGTCCGGGCTGTGCAGGTCGAAATACTCAATGAAGAGTGGCGAAAGCGAATAGTACATGACGACGATGTCGGGATTCACCTCCCGCATCGCCTTCACGATAATCTCCATCGCCTTGAAGAGCAAACGCTCGCCGGCCCAAGTCATGTCTTGCGGGGCCGCCGCCGCCAGCGAGGGAAGTTCGTAGCCGAAGTCGAACTTCACGAAGTCGGGCTGGTACCTCTTGATGAAACGGCGCGCCAGCTCCTGCACCACACGCTGCACAGCCGGTTGGGTGATATCCAGAATGTAGAATTTCTTTGCATTGGCTGAATTCGACCCGTAGTCGATAAAGAAGGGCTTTCCGTCCGGCCGGCGCAGCATGTGCTCGACTTTCAGCCCGATTTCGGCGGGGTCTTCGCAGCGCATGAACGCCGACCACAAGCCGACATAGCGGCCATCGGCCCGCAGGCGCGCCAGGAAATCGTCGAAGTGCGGGAAGCGCTCCTCGGAGTGGCGCAGGCTGCCGTATTTGCCCTCCCAGTAGCCGTCAATGGAAAACATCTTCACGTTGATTCCCGACGCCTTCATGCGCTCATAGATTTCAAGGAGGGTCGGTTCATCGAAATTGTCGGGAATCTGGTCGCGGGCCACCTGGTCCCCCCAGGTGCAAAACGAAGGCGCCAGCGCCACGGCATTCTTGCGCGGTGAGTTGATTTTTTTCGGGATTGCTCCGGCTCTTAACAGGCCACGGTAATATTGCCGGATGGCTTCGTAATAATTCGGCCCGACCGTCCAAAACAGTTTCGCGCCCAGCGTCATCCGGCCGGGCCCGCGCAAGTGGCGCCAGAGATCGCCGCGATAGCTCACAATCAGGCTGCACAGGCCGTTGCGGCTGTCGAGGAACAGGTCGCCGGAGGGAAGCTCCGCCAGCCCGCAGCAGAAGGCGCTCAGCAATTGCTCGGGCGGCACGGGTGGCAGCTTGACCGAAGGCGTCCGCTGGTAGTCGTAAGGGGAGCGGTGATAACCGCAAAAGTAATGGACGGGCAATCCCCATGCCTGGAGGATGCCGGGACCTCCCGTCCAGCCGCGCCCCACCCAGAACGTGGCGTCGATCTTCGCTCCGCCGAAGTCGGAATGAAGGATGGGACTCAGCGCGGAGGTTTCGCTCACGCCGGGAAGGACGAAGTAATGGCTCTGCAGCATCGGCTGGGCGGTGTCGCCCGCGGCGCTTGCGAAGTAATGGAGACTGACAACATCCTCGGCGACCGAACTTTCATAGACGACCGGTTCCAGCCAGAAACCCTCGTCCTCGAAGCGCCATGCCATCGAAAGCAGGCCCGAGCCATTCACACCCTCGTAGCGAATCCGGACAAGGTTCCCTTCGAGTTCGGGCTTGAGGGCTTTCCCTGAAGCGGCCTTCCTCCGGCCGCCTGATTCGACCACCACCACCGGTTGAAGTTTCCCGGTCGTGATCTCGAGCCCCCAGCGGTCCAGGAGGCGGAATTGGTCTGTTTCAGGGTGCCACGTCCAAGCATATTCATGGCCAGCGGCTTTCACGAGGTCTCCGTCCACCGCCGCCTGCACAGGTTTGGCCGGATTCGCCTTGAGTTCTTCTGACAGCGCCAGATAAGAAGCAGCGCTCCATTGGAGAAAACGGCGACGATCCATCTCCGGCAGCCTCATTTCAATACATGATTGCGCGGTATCGGGCCAAACCAATGCGAGAATCGCGCAACAGGGGGCGTAAATTGGCGCGAAATTCCGCACCAAATGCCTCCTGCAAGTCGGCTATGCGGCATAACATCTTTCTTTTCAGCAACCGTCATTCCAGAATCTGAACTTCGTCCAATTTTCGGGGGTGCAATCGCGCACAACCTGTGCTATACACTTGCCAGGTCCCTCGCAGCCGGTGAGGTTCAAAGCCGGGAGGAGACGCCTGCCCATGTTATCCGCCACAATCCAGGAAACACCCACTTTCGAAGAGCGCCTTGCGGCCTTGCGCGAAGCCAAGCAGCGCCAGACACTGGAGAAGCAGCAAGTTCGCGGGGCAATGGACTTTGACGATCACGCCATCATTCTGCCGCCGCCGGAAATGCGCCAGACGGTTCAGACCCTGGGGGGATCGGGCGTCTATTTCACCGACGTGATTCTTAGCACGTTCAAGCCCGTTCTCAATCACCCCTGCGGCGGATTCTTCGGCCCCCGCGCGACGGGCGAAAACTTTCGCCGACTCCTGGAGGTGCATCCGGTTTACATCGACCCCATGTCATCGCTCGCGGGCGCCTACATGGCGAACTTCATGTCGTATCGTCCTGTCGCCTGGAACCCGGACTACGATGCCACCGACCTGCTGGCCGAGCACGCCAAGTATCAGACGATTCCCGCCATCGGCGGCGTGCAGCACATGTGCCAGGACATGGAAATCGGCTTCCAATTGGGCTGGGGCGGCATTCTGGACAAGATCAACCACTACCGCGCCATCCATCCCGAATCCGAAGACTTCTATGCCGGCTTGGAACACGTGGTGTTGGGAATCCAAGACCTGATTCGCCGTCACGCCGCCGAGGCGCGCCGCATGGCGGACGAAAACGAAGTGATGCGGCAGAATCTGCTGGAAATGGCGGAGATCAATGAGCACCTGGTCGCTGGCACGCCGCGCACCTTCCGCGAAGCCTGCCAGTGGATTCTCTGGTTTCAGAGCGTGGCGCGCATGTACAACAGCAGCGGCTCGCTGGGGCGGCTGGACATGATGCTGCTGCCCTTCTACGAGGCGGACACCCAGGCCGGCCGCCTGACCGACGAGGAAGCCATCTTCCACATTGCCTGCCACCTGGTGCGCGACACGGCCTATATCCAGCTGGGCGGCCCGGACATCCACGGCAGGGATGCGACGAATCCGGTGACATTCCTCATCCTCGAAGCGGCCCATCGCCTTAAGATTCCCGCCAACACCGGCGTTTGCGTGGGGAAAGATACGGACCCTCGCCTCCTCCGCCGCGCAGTGGAGAACCTGATCGCGGATCGCACCGGCGTACCCAAGTTTCTCGGCGTGGATAACACGGTGAACGGTTTTGCGGCCAACGGCTTCCCGCTGGAAGTGGCTCGTAACCGCGTCTATGCGGGCTGCCACTGGCTGGCGATTCCGGGGCGCGAATACGCACTGATGGATATCGTCAAGATCAACTTCCCTGCCATTTTTGAGGTGGCGCTGCGCGACATGATGGCGGACACCGCGGTCGAGCCGAGCGTGCGGGAGCTGTGGAATCGTTTCTGCCATCACCTGCGCTCGGCCGTGGACACCGTGGGACGCGGGTTTGACTTCCAGTACGAGCACAATCACAAGGTCTTCCCCGAACTCGTGCTCGACCTGCTCTGTCACGGGCCGATTGAGAAGGGGCTCGATGCCAGCAACGGCGGGGTGGAGTACTACACCTGGGGCGTGGACGGCTCGGGCCTGGCGACCGCGGCGGATTCCTTCGCCGCCGTCGAGGAACGGATCGAGCGGCAGCGGCGTTTGACGTGGAAGCAATTGATGGTCCACCTTGATTCGAATTGGGCCGGCCCCGAGGGTGAGCGCGCGCGCGTGATGATGAAGAACTCGCCGCGCTTCGGCGCGGGCGGATCGCTGGGCGACGAGTGGGCGCAACGCATCGCCCAAACCTTCGCCGATACGGTGAAGGCCAAGCGCACGCCGCGCGGCTTCATGATGATTCCGGGACTGTTCTCGTGGGTGCTGAACCTCTCGATGGGCCGCAACATTGGCGCCACGCCCAACGGCCGTCGGGCGGGCGAGGCCATCTCCCACGGTGCCAATCCCGATCCCGGCTTTCGCCGTGATGGCGCCCCGACCGCCCTGGCCGTGGCCGTGGCTGCCGTGCAGCCGAGATTCGGCAACGCCTCGCCGGTCCAGCTCGATCTCGATCCCGGCTTGACAGGCTCGCCCGCCGATGTGGAGAAGGTGGAAGCGCTCATCCGCGGTCATATTGAGCTGGGCGGCACTCAGGTGAACATCAACGTCATGAACAAAGCCCAAATACTTGAGGCGCACCAGGACCCGAGCAAGTTTCCCGACCTGGTGGTGCGCGTGACGGGGTTCAGCGCCTACTTCGCCAGCCTGTCGCAAGAGATGCGGCAGTTCGTCGTGGACCGGATCGTTTCCGAGAACTGAACACAGAACGAACTCCCGTTACTCGATGAAGCAGAATCAAGCCATCCCGGCCCAAGACGCCCCTGGGAGCGCACGGCTGGTCGTGGGCCGTGTGTTTGACATCCAGCGTTTTTCTGTCCACGACGGGCCGGGCATCCGCACCACCGTCTTCCTCAAGGGCTGTCCCCTGCGCTGCATCTGGTGCCACAATCCGGAGGGCATGACGCCGTCGCAAACGATTTCCTTTCTGCCGGCAAAGTGCATCGCCTGCGGCGAGTGCGTCAAAATCTGCGAGCACCAGGCGCACCGCCTTGAATCCGGCGGAGAAAACGGCTCAGAGGCTACGCATATCTACGATCGCGATCGCTGCGAAGCCTGCGGCCGATGCACGACGCATTGCGACGCGCGCGCCCTCGAGGCCGTGGGCCGCACCGTGACCGTGGAAGAAGCCATGGCTGAGATCCGGCAGGACAAAGCCTTCTATGCCAATTCGGGCGGCGGCCTGTGCATTTCCGGCGGAGAGCCTCTGGCCCAATTCGAATTCACGCGCGAATTGCTTGCCGCCGCGGGACGCGAGGGAATCCATCGCTGCCTGGAGACCTCGGGTTTCGCCAGTTGGTCGCGGCTCCAGGCATTGATTCACCTCGTGGATCTCTTCCTCTTCGATTTCAAGGAAACCGATCCGCAGCGCCACATTGAATTCACCGGGCAATCGAATGAACTGATTTTGAGCAATTTGCGCGGGCTGCACGACGCCGGGGCCAGCATCCAGCTTCAGTGCCCCATTATTCCCGAATATAACGACCGCGAGGCTCACATGGAGGGCATCGCCGCGCTGGCGCTTTCGCTGCCGCGTCTCACGGGCGTCCAGTTGCTGCCCTATCATCCTCTCGGCAAGAGTAAAATCGAGCGCTTTGGATTGACGATGCCCGCGAACCTGCCCAGCGTGCCGCTGCCCAGGGCGCGGCTGGAAAGGTGGGTCCGCCATGTGCGTGACCGCGGCGTCAAGGTCGTAAACGAAATCTAGTGTGGTGCGTCTCACGGTTCTTTACAACGGCGGATGTCCTTCGTGGTCTCCTCCGTGGTTTCGGCCGAGCGGGACGTAGCGTCGCCCTTCAGGGCGACACTTACTGGTGGCGGCCTGAAGGCCGCCGCTACGACGCGTCGCGCGATGGAATAGTTATCTGCGACGCACCACGCCAGTGGCAGGCTGAAGCCTGCCCCATCGACTCGCCCCTCGCAGAGAGCAAATTCTCGTCATTCAAGGGAGTGGTCTGTGTCTCTCCAGCGTCCCGCCCGCTTGCTATGGGTCATGTTTTTCGCCTTCTTCACTTTTGGAATGATGGGCGTGCTGGGCGCGCTCACCCCCGACATTATTGCGGAGTTTCACCTCACCCGCTTCGAGGCCGGCCTGCTCGGGTCTTCGATGCTCGTGGCGGTGGCGGGATTTGCCCTGCCCAGCGGCATGCTAGCCGACCGCATCGGACCGCGCCGCGTCATTCTGAGCGGCGTCTTGCTGATGGCGATGGGTTGCTTCGCGGTCTCGCAGTCGCGGAGCTATCCCCTCATCCTGGCGATGGTCTTTATCATCGGCGCAGGCGTCACCATGCTCCAGACGGCCGCCAATCCCCTGATCCAGCACCTCGACGCGCCGCGAAACTATCATCGCAATCTGACATTCACCATCGCCTGCGCCACCTTTGGAGGATTTCTCTCCATCTTCATTCTCGCATCCGTTCGCGGGGTGGGATATCGGTGGCAGGCTTATTACTTTGTATTCGGCATGGTGTGTGTCGTCCTGCTGGTTCTTCTCTTCGCTTCCAGGTTTCCTGCCGCCAGCCCCAGCACGGACAAATTCAGTTGGGGGCGCGTGGGAAGACTCCTCCGCCATCCCGTCCTCCTTTCCTATCTCGCCGGCGTTTACTTGTACGGCGCTTCCGAAATTGGAACCTACTACTGGATTCCCAAGTTCTTTGAGGACGTCCACGGCGTCTCCGGCTCCGTCGTGAAGGCCCATGCCGCCACCGTCTTCGAGCGAGTTTTTCCCAGCCTGCCGGCGCTTATCTATGCACTCTTTCTGGGCATGCAGGGCGTCGGGCGGCTGCTGGGGGGCGCGGTGCTGCATCGCTTCGGCAGCCGCACCGTCCTCCGCGTCTATTCCTTCCTGGCCCTTGTCTGCTTAATCGTGGCCATCACCGGCGCGAAGTACGTGACGGCGGTGGGGTTTGCCGCCTGCGGCTTCTTCATGTCCGTGCTTTTTCCGCTCCTGTTCAGCGGCACCATCAGCAGTTTCTCGGAGCATCACGGCACTATTTCGGGGTTGCTTTGCACGTCCTATCTCGCCCACGCCGTGGTGGTTCCCACGCAGGGCTGGGTCGGAGACCACTTCGGGATGCGCTGGGCGCTGGTGATTCCGGTCGTATGCCTTTCCTATGTTGTCGGCCTTTCGATCTGGGGCAAGGCAAAGTACGATTGACCTTGCCGTGCCGTCCCACAGCGGGCCCGCCCCCGCAACAACTGGACAGACCGCCGCTTTGGCCCTATCCTTTGATTCTGATGAGTCCATGGACATCGAAAAAGGGCCTGCGACTGGCAGAGCGCATGTCGCGGCTGGGAACGGAAAGCGCCTTCGACGTGCTGGTGCGGGCGCGGGCGCTGGAAGCGGCAGGCCAGCAGATCATTCATCTCGAAATCGGCGAGCCGGACTTCCCCACCGCCCCGCACATCGTTGAAGCCGGCGTGAAGGCATTGCGCGACGGCTACACGCATTATGGGCCTCCGGCCGGCCTTCCGCAGCTTCGCGAAGCAATCGCCGAGGACGCCGCACAGCGCGGCCTGACCGTGGATCCCTCCCAGGTTGTGGTCACACCGGGCGCCAAGCCGATCATGTTTTACGCCATGCTCGCCCTAGTGGAAGCGGGCGACGAGGTGCTTTACCCCGACCCCGGGTTCCCGATTTACGAGTCCATGATTAACTTCGTGGGGGGCCGGGGCGTCCCCTACACGCTCACCGAGTCACGCCAGTTCGATGTGACGGCGGATGAGATCCTCGAGAAAATCACCCCGCAAACACGCCTGCTGATTCTGAATTCGCCGCAGAATCCCACCGGCGGAGTGCTGAGCCGGTCGCAGGTGGAGGCGCTGGCGCGCGGATTGGCAGACGGCGAGATGATGGTCTTGTCCGACGAGATTTACCGCCACCTGATTTACGAAGGCGAGCACGTGAGCATCGCGCAGTTCCCGGGCATGCAGGAAAAGACCATCATTCTCGACGGATTCTCCAAGGGGTATGCCATGACCGGCTGGCGGCTCGGCTACGGCATCATGCGCCAGGATCTGGCCGACCACTTCGCGCGACTCATGGTCAATTCCAATTCTTGCACGGCCAGCTTCAGCCAGATGGCCGGCGTGGCGGCGCTGCGCGGCAGTCAGGATTGCGTCACCGCCATACGCGAGGAGTTCCGACGGCGGCGCAAGGTGATCATCGATGGACTGAACCGTATCCCCGGCTTCCAGTGCCAGCAGTCGCCGGGGGCTTTTTACGCGTTCCCGAATATCACGGGCACGGGCAAGAGTGCGAAACACATTGCCGATGCGCTGCTTGAGGACGCCGGCGTGGCCTGTCTCTCCGGCACCGCTTTTGGCAAGGCGGGCGAAGGCCACTTGCGTTTCTCCTATGCCAATTCGATCGAAAATATCCAGTTGGCCTTGCAGCAAATTGAGGATTGGGCGGGCCGGAACGTAAGGACCTAGTGTGGTGCATCGAACGGTTCTTTACAATGGCGGATGTCCTTCGTGGTTTCGGCCGAGCGGGACGTCGCGTCGCCCTTCAGGGCGACACATACGGGTGGCGGCCTGAAGGCCGCCGCTACGAGGTGGCCCGCGAGGGGGTAGTTATCTCCGACACACCGCACTAGCCGCCAGGCCCTGCGGCAATTCCAGGTGCGTTCGGTTTCAGGACCCGATGACAGAGAACGACCAGAAGAAGCCCTTCCGCATCTTCGCCACCTGCAACATTGGGGATGACGCCTTGCAACGGCTGCGCGACCGCGGGTACCTGCTGGAAGTCTACGACCAGCTGGAACCGCCGCCGAAGAGCCTGGTGATCGAAAAGGTTCGCAGCGGCATTGACGGGCTGATCACCACGCTGCGCGACACGATCGACGCCGAAGTCTTTGAGGCGGGCCGCGGCACGCTCCAAGTGGTTGCGCAGGACGCCGTCGGATTTGACAACATCAGCCGCGCCGACGCCAATCGCTGCAGGATTCCATTCACCAACACCGCCGAGGTCCTGACGGAAGCGACGGCGGAGTTCGCACTTCTGATTCTGGGCTGCGTGGCGCGCAAGCTCTATCCGAGCGAGCGCCTGGTCCGCGAAAACCGCTGGGGAGCGTGGCACCCCTTTCTGCCCTTCCTGGGCGACGAAGTGACGGGAAAAACCATCGCGGTCATTGGCACGGGTCGCATCGGCCAGGCGTTCATCAAGAAGGCGCTGGGCTTCGACGTGAACTTTCTCTGTTTCGATCCCGTCACGCAGGCACACGATTTTGCCGCGCACGTCCAGGAAGAACTCGACCTGCGCTTCCGCCACGGGTTTTCGCGGGAGCGGCGCACGATCCGGTACGCCAGTTTTGAAGAGGCGCTGGGCGGAGCCGATTTCGTCAGCCTGCACGTCCCGCTGCTGCGCGAAGGGGAGGCGCCGACGCCCACCTTCCACATGATGAATGAGCGGACGCTGAAGATGATGAAGCCGACCGCCTACCTTATCAACACCGCTCGAGGGCCGGTGGTGGACGAATCGGCGCTGGCCGCGGCCATCAAGTCCGGCGTGATTGCCGGCGCAGCACTCGATGTTTTCGAACGTGAACCGCTCCCCCCGGACTCCCCCTTGCGCGACCCGGCGATCGAGGACCGCGTCCGCTTATTTCACCATTTCGCCAGTGCCGGAAAGATTACCCGGCTTTCCACTGACCCCAACCTCGGGATGGCGGGCCGGTGCGTGCAGGGTCTGATTGACGTGCTCGAAGGCCACTACGACGGGAACCCGGCGCAGATGCCTTACGTTGTAAACAAGGAAGCCTTTCAGTCCTGAAGCTCTGCTCGGCCCCGGAAAGTCGGAACCGAAACGATGCGAAAAACGTAATCTACGTCAGAGAGGGTCCTCGGTCGGCTCTGGGCTGCCCCGGGGGACTGGAACCTGCCCCACGGAGGGTTTCGATGAAGTCATGGGATTCCGCCGCGCGAGTGACCTTAGCTGTACTCATCCTTTCGACGGCCGCCTGCACGATGGACACCGACCGCGTCAAGAACTCGATGGAAACTGAGACACGCACCGTGCCGCTGGGCGCCGCCAAGGAGGCTTCAGTCCGGATTGAAATCGGCGCGGGCGAACTCAGGCTGGGCGGCGGGGCCAGCGATTTGCTGGAAGCTGACTTCAGATTCGAGAAGACACGCCACGAACCTCAGGTTGATTATCGGGTAGAGGATGGGCGCGGCGAGCTCTACGTCCGACTTTCCGAGGGTGGCCGTGCCGATGTCCGCCTCAAAGATGACGTTCCGATGGAACTCGCAATTAACCTGGGCGCCGGGAAATCCACTCTGGAACTCGGCTCGCTGGCCTTGCGCAAATTGAATGTTAACGTCGGGGTGGGAGAATGCACCGTGGACTTGGGCGGCGACTGGCGAGAGAACCTGAACGCCCGCATCAAAGGGGGGATTGGCAAAGCAGTGGTGAGAATCCCGGAAGATACGGGTGTGCGGGTTCGCGCACGAGGCGGCATTGGTGAGATCCGCCGCGGGCCCCTGCGCCAAAAAGGCGACGCCTTCGTCAACGATGCCTACGGCCAATCGCCGGTTACACTCGATATTGACATCGAAGGCGGCATCGGCGCCATCAGCATCGAAGAATCCGAAGGCCCCAACACTATCTGATTCGCAATTCTGTCCCGGACTCCCTGCGCTTTGCTTTCGGGAATCGAGTCTCCCATCTCTCTTTTCCTCAATTGTGCGCCCGGCCTGTCTCGCCTATAATCGGAGGTGGGGTCAGGGCCAAACCATGTTACGACCGGCAACGCTGGGAGAGCTGAAGCGGGCGGGCTATCGTTCACGCCGCGTCAAGGACGAGATGCGCGCCAACCTGATTCGCAAGCTGGCGCGCCAGGAACCGATCTTTCCCGGAATCGTCGGCTATGAGGACACCGTCATCCCGCAAATGGCGAACGCCATCCTCTCGCGTCATAATTTCATCCTGCTGGGACTGCGCGGCCAGGCCAAGAGCCGCATCCTGCGCTCGCTCACTTCCCTGCTCGATGACGAACTGCCCGTCATCGCGGGCTGCGAGATTAATGACGACCCGCTGGCGCCGATTTGCCGCGTCTGCACGGAACGAGTCGCCGCGCAGGGCGATGACACGTCCCTCGATTACATTTCGCGCGACCAGCGATACATCGAAAAACTGGCGACGCCCGACGTGACCATCGCCGATATCATCGGCGATCTCGATCCCATCAAGGCAGCACGCGGCGGGCACGCGCTCTCCAGCGAACTGACCATCCACTACGGTTTGCTGCCGCGCGCTCATCGCGGCATCTTCGCCATCAACGAGATTCCGGATCTCGCCGGCAAGATCCAAGTGGGCCTGTTCAACATCATGCAGGAAGGCGACGTCCAGATTAAGGGCTACCCGGTCCGCCTGCCGCTCGACGTCCTGCTGGTCTTCACCGCCAATCCGGAAGACTACACGGCGCGCGGCAAGATCATCACCCCGCTCAAGGACCGCATCGGTTCCGAAATCCGCACCCATTATCCCGCCACGCTCGAGCACGCCATGACCATTACGGCGCAGGAGGCGTGGACGGATCGCCAGGAGACGGGTGACCTGGTCGTGCTGCGGTTCGTGCGTGAGATCATCGAGAGTATCGCCTTCGAGGCACGGCAGGACAAGAAAGTGGACAAACGCAGCGGCGTCAGCCAGCGCATGCCGATTACCTGCCTCGAAAATGTGATTTCCAACGCCGAACAACGCGCGCTGTCCTGCCGCGAACGGAACGTGGTCCCGCGGTGCGGCGATATCTACGCCGCGCTGCCCTCCCTGACCGGAAAATTCGAGCTGGAATACGAGGGTGAGTTGCGCGGCGCGGACGCCGTGGCGCGCGACATCATCCGCCAAGCGACGGCCCGCGTCTTCAAGCACTACTTTGACAACGTTCCCATGCACGCCATCATTCAGTGGTTCGAGCACGGCGGACATTTGAAATATCCCGCCGCTGCGGCAAGCGCCGAGATTCACGCCCAGCTTCGAATGATTCCGGGCCTTCTGGAGAAGGCGCAAACCCTCGAGCTGCCGGACCCAAGCGACACGGCGCAGCTTGTCTCCGCCGCGGAATTTATTTTGGAAGGTCTCTACTCGCTCAAGAAGATCAGCCGCAACGAGGAACTCGGATTCTTCGCGGAGCACAAGCCGATGCGAACCGAGAGCCACGACGCCGAACCGGATATCATTGCGCCCCGGCGACGGCCGCTCAACTGAGAAGGGGCAGAAGGCAGCAGGCCGCGGGCAGTCGGCGGATACCATTCGGGCGTCGGAATGCTTCATTTTCCTTGCCGCATCCTTCGCCTGAACGTTTGCTGATCGCTGTCCGACTGAAAACTGCCATGAAATACATCAAGTACTCCCAATACGTTCCCAACCCCTTTGACGATTTGAGCGCCGAGGATCTCCTTCGCCTCCTGCAGGATTATCTGCTCGAAAGCGGCTATCCCAACTCGTACTCAAATTTCTACCAGGTGGACCCGGAACGCTCGCTGGACGAACTTCACCGGGCGTTGCTCGAAGCCCTGCACCGGGAAGGCCGCCTGCCGCAGGAAATGCTCGACGAACTTCTCAAGGACGCGAACCAGTACCGCGATTCCCGCCTTTCCCGACTCATGGACCAGATGCTCGAGCGGCTCTCGGAAGAAGGTTACATCACGATCGAGAATCCCAACCCGAACCCGGGCGAAATTGAGCAGCCACGGTCCGGCGGGCCTTCGGGCCGCGAGGGGCAGGCCAAGTTCGAACTGACCGACAAGGCCCTCGATTTCCTGGGATTCAAAACGCTCAAGGATCTGCTGGGGTCGCTTGGCAAATCGAGTTTTGGCCGGCACGACACGCGCGAATGGGCCACCGGCGTCGAAGCCGACGGGTCGAGCCGCAAGTACGAATTCGGCGATGCGTTGAATCTCGATGTCAACGCCACGCTGCTCTCGGCGATCCGCCGCCACGGCCTGCGCATTCCGCTGGACATGGACTACCAGGATCTTCAGGTCCGCCAGTGCGAATACCAGAGTTCGTGCGCCACCGTGCTGATGCTCGATTGCAGTCATAGCATGATCCTTTACGGCGAGGATCGCTTCACTCCCGCCAAGAAGGTGGCCCTGGCGCTGATGCATCTGATTCGCACTCAATATCCCGGCGACACATTGCACCTGGTGCTCTTCCACGACACGGCGGAGGAGATGCCGCTCTCGGAACTGGCGCGCGTCAAGGTGGGCCCCTACTACACCAACACGCGCGAAGGCTTGCGGCTGGCGCAGCGAATCCTCGCGCGCCAGCGGAAGGACATGCGCCAGATCGTGATGATCACCGATGGCAAGCCCTCGGCGCTCACCCTCGAGGACGGGCGCATCTACAAAAACGCCTTCGGGCTAGACCCTATGGTGATTTCGGAAACCCTTCACGAAGTCGCCCGCTGCCGCCGCAACGGCATTCTGGTCAACACCTTCATGCTCGCCTCGGACTACGGCCTGGTCAGCTTTGTGCAGAAAGTCACCGAAATCTGCCGCGGGAAGGCGTACTTCACCACGCCGTTCACGCTCGGCCAGTACCTGCTCATGGATTACATGCAGAAAAAGGTCAAACACATCCACTAGCCTTCTTACGGCTCTCTCCCCCTGCTACAATGCATGCGTGACTGATTCGCCGATCCTTGTGACCGCCGGAATCATCTTCGAGAACGGCCGTGTCCTCATTTGCCAGCGGCATCACTCCGACCCCTACGGGATGCAGTGGGAATTCCCCGGCGGCAAGGTCCGAGACGGCGAGGATTTGAGAGGCGCGCTGGCGCGCGAACTCGCCGAGGAGCTGGGAATTCGGGCGGAGATCGGCGAGGAGGTCTTTCGCCTTCAGCATCGTTATCCCGACCGACTTGTGGAAGTGATATTCTTTCGAGTCCAGTCTTTCACCGGGACGGTCACCAATCAGGTTTTCGAATCGGTCGCCTGGGCGGCGCGCCATGAACTTCCCGCTTACCCCTTTCTGGAAGCAGACCGCGAACTGGTGGCGCGACTTGCTCGCGGAGAGATTGGAGCCCCGAAAGAAGATCCACGATGAACAATGAAGCCCGAACCAGGGACGACCGGACCACAAGCCGAGGTCTCCTCGTTCAGCGTTCAGCGTTCATCGTTTTGTTCACAGGGTATCTCTGTGCCGCGACGGCCGGCGCCGCGGGCGCCCAACTCGAAACGATAGAAGGCGGATCGACTGAAACGCCGCTGTGGATCAGCCAGGGTCAGGCAGAAGGTCATCTGGCCTTATCCTATTCCCCGGCCGCGGCATTTTCCCCGGACAACGCCACGATCGCCGTTATCGCGGACGACAAGATCGTGCTGACCGACCTGAACGGTGGCACGCCCCGCGTGCTGCGCCCCCGCGTGAAAGGCATCCGCGACCTGGCGATTCACTCGGCCAGCTTTCTGACGCCCCAGCGAATTCTGGTGCTGGGTCACGGCGTCATTCCGGGCGAAGGCAAGGCTCCGCCGCGCGCCACCCCCACACTCGGGTTCCTCTGGGACACCGAGAAAGATGTTCTCGACGGCATCGTCAACACCCTCGGGGAGAAGGGAGGCTACGGCACGCCCCGGTTTTTCCCCATGATCGGCTATGTCGGCCTCTTCAAGGAAAGCAACTTTGACCTCTGGCATCCGCTCACCGGCAAGGCAGGAAGAATCACCATCCCGGCTCTCACGCGCCAGCCTAATCTGTACGAGTTTTCTCCGAATGGCCTTTGGTTGATCCTGGCACAACTGGAAGGGAGCAGCGGCGGTGATCCGATCGTCGTTGACCTGCGCAAGCTGGCCTTTGTGGACACCCTGGCCGGCCAGAACTCGACCACCCTTAGCATCGCCTTTTCCCGAGGCAACCGGCGCGTGGTTACGGCTTGCGAAGACGGGAAGTTGCGCCTCTGGTCGGTGGGTGACTGGAAACTGGTCGCCACCCTCCCCGGGCACAGCGGGACGGTCGCCTGGGCCGAGTTCTCGCCCGACGGACGCTGGATAGTCTCCAGCGGCTATGACAAGACGGTCCGGGTGTGGGCGGCGTCCGACGGCCGACTTCAACAAACACTCACCGAACCCCGCGAGTCGGTACGCACCGTGGCTTTCTCGCCCCGGGGCGACTTCATCGCGGCGACGAGCGAGGAAAGAGTCTGGTTCTGGAAACTTTCACATCCCTGACGGCTTCCACCCGCCTGGCCTCACGCCCGGGCCGGGGACTCAATTCCGTGATAAAATTTTGCTTGGGCCGTGGCGAGCGGCCCCTCCTTGTTTATGCCCAAAGTAGGAATGGTCAGCCTGGGCTGTCCCAAGAATCTGGTCGACAGCGAAGTGATGTTGGGGTTGCTGGCGCGGCACGGGTACGAACTCACCCCCGACGCTGCCGCCGCCGACGTCATCGTGGTCAATACCTGCGGCTTCATCGAACCCGCCAAGCGGGAGTCCATCGCGACCATCCTGGAAATGGCCGGCCACAAAAAGACCGGAAAGGCGCGAAAGCTGGTGGTCGCAGGTTGCCTGGTCGAGCGCTACCGCCGGGACATTCTCGACCAGATTCCGGAAGTGGATTTTGTCATCGGGACGAACGAGCTGGAGCGCGTCCTGGCGGCTTGCGGTGATACCGGCGTCGCCCGCTCCGACGACCGGGAGATCGAACCGTACCTCTACCACGACCTGACGCCGCGGATTCTTGCGACGCCGCCGTACACGGCCTACCTCAAGATCGCCGAGGGCTGCGATCATCCCTGTACCTTCTGCGTCATTCCCCAGATGCGCGGCAGATTCCGGTCGCGCCGGTTTGAGTCCGTGCTGCGCGAAGCCGAGAACCTGGTGGCGGCCGGCGTCCGGGAAATCACCCTCATCGGGCAGGATACGACAAGTTACGGGGAAGATCTGGGCATCCGCAACGGCCTTGCCACGCTGTTGCGCGCCATGGGGAAGATCCCCGGACTGGCCTGGCTGCGCGCGCTCTACTACTATCCCAACCGCCTGACTGACGCACTCCTCGAAGCGGTGGCGGACACTCCCAATGTGTGTAAGTACGTGGATGTGCCGCTGCAACACGCCAGCGCGAGCGTGCTCCGGAACATGCGGCGCGGATCGAACGGCATGCAGTTTCTCCGCCAATTGGAAAAGATCCGGGCAATCATTCCCGGCGTCACGCTGCGCACCTCCATGATTGTCGGATTTCCAGGCGAAACCGAAGAGGACTTCCAGGACCTGCTGAGTTTCGTTTCGGATGCGGAATTTGATCATCTGGGCGTTTTCCTCTACTCGAACGAGGAATCGAGCGCGTCGTACCAATTGCCGGAACCCGTCCCCGCGCGCCTTGCACTCCGACGCCAAAAAAAGCTGATGGCGTTGCAGCAGAAGATTTCACGGCGAAAGTTGCAGGCACTGGTTGGACGGACGCTGCCCCTCCTGGTGGAAGGCCGCAGCGAGGAAACGGAACTGCTCTTGCGTGGCCGGCTGGAGTCCCAGGCACCGGAGATCGACGGTTATGTCTTGATCAACGATTTCAACGGTCCCGAGCCGCAGCCCGGCGAATTCTGGGATGCCACCATCACTGAATCATACGACTACGACCTGGTGGCGCGCCTTGACCGGCGCCGGACTCTGGATTGCGCCATGCCGGAGCGCGCTTCCTTGATTCAGATTCAACCCGTCGGCGCATGAGGGCTGCGATATGAAGTGCCCAATCTGCCGCAAAGAGACGAGGTGGCAAGACAATCCTTACCGGCCATTTTGCAGTGAGCGCTGCAAGATGATTGATCTCGACCACTGGCTCTCGGAGCGTTACCGGATTCCAGCGTCACCCGACACCGACGACGACTCTGGCGCCACGCCCGCTCCCGGACCCGAGGAGAAAATTGTCTGACCGATCGCGAGGCGCCGCGGTGTGGATCGCCACCTGGGGTGGCGTCGGTTACTTTCCGGTTGCGCCCGGTACAGCGGGTTCCGCGGTGGCGGCGCTGATTACGGCTGGCACGGCCCTTCGCCTCGAGTGGCACCCCTGGATGCGAATCGGCCTTGTGGGGGCGACGGTGGGGCTGCTGGCCGTTGGAATCTGGGCCGGTACCCAAGCTGAAAAGCATTTTGAAAAGACCGATCCGACTCAAGTGGTCATTGACGAAGTTGCCGGCCAGTTCCTGACGCTCGCCGGCGCACCGGCCTTATCATGGAAATGGCTGGTGATCGGCTTCTTCCTTTTCCGCCTGCTGGATATCGTCAAACCCTTCCCCGGCCGGCGCGCCGAACGCCTTCCGGGCGGGTGGGGAATCATGACGGACGACCTGATTGCGGGGGCCTACGGAGCGGCACTGCTTGCCGTCGCGGGCAAATTCATGTAAGAAAAGATATCGGACGATTTTGACCATGACCGAAAGAGAAAGTTCGCACCCCCAGCCGCGAGTCACCTCGGTCGAGCCCTGCGCCGCCATCACAGGCGGTGAAATCGCGATTCGCGGGGAAGGCTTCGTCGCGAATGGCGACGCCCGGCCGGTGGTCCGCTTCGGGGACGCGCCCGCCACCGTACTGGTCAGTTCTCCCACTCGACTGGTGGTGAAAGTTCCAGAAGGCGTCGCCAGCGGCATGCTGACCGTGGCGTCCGGGTCGGCCGTCAGCGAACCACGGCCGGTGGCCGTCGGGCGAACCCTCAGCGACAATCTCCATCCCGTGGCGAATCCGGCGATTGATGCGCAAGGGAATATCTTCACCACCTTCAGCGGCAGCCGTGGCCAGAAGGTGCCGGTCTCAGTCTTTCGTGTGACGCGCCGGGGAGAACGGAAGCCCTTCGTCCATGACTTGATGAACCCGACGGGCCTGGCATTTGGGCGCGACGGCTTTCTGTATATTTCCAGCCGGGCCGAAGGCGCGATCTACAAGGTTTCGTCGCGTGGTGAACGGACCGTCTTTGCTGAGGGGATGGGCGTCGCCACCGGCTTGGCATTTGATCGGGACGCGAATCTTTACGTGGGCGACCGCACCGGCACAATCTTCAAAATCAATCCCGAAGGCCAAATCTTCGTTTTCGCCACGGTCGAACCCAGCGTTGCCGCCTATCATCTCGCTTTCGGGCCCCGAGGCAATCTCTACGTCACCGGCCCGACCACCTCGAGCTACGATCACGTTTACCGGATTTCCCCCACCGGCGAAGTGAGCTCCTTCTTCCGGGGACTGGGACGGCCGCAAGGACTGGCCTTCGATGCGACCGGGAATCTCTATGTGGCGGCATCACTGGCCGGAAGACGAGGGGTGGTCCGGCTTGCGCCCGACGGCAAACCGGAACTCATGCTTTCGGGCAGCAATATCGTGGGGCTGGCGTTTGCGCCCGACGGCGCCATGATCCTGGCGACCAACAGTTCGCTGATCGAGCTACCCGTCAACATTCCGGGACTTCCTTTGATTTAGCGCTTTCTGGGTGCGGTACGCCGCACGAAAACTTCTCCTTTTGCCACCTCGTCAGTCCATGGGCATGCTGGACGCTGAAATTATCGCCGTGGGGTCGGAACTCCTGACGCCTTTTCGCCAGGACACCAATTCCCTTTTCCTTACGGAGAAGCTCAACGCCCTGGGGATCGAAGTCCGATACAAGACTATTGTCGGGGACGACCGGGCGCGCCTGGCCGAAGTGTTCCGGGCCGCCCTTGGCCGCTCTGCGTGGATACTCATTTCTGGCGGACTCGGCCCCACCGAGGATGACGTAACCCGCGAAGTGGTGGCCGAGGTGCTCCAGCGCCCCTTGCATGAAGACGCGGCCACGCGCCGCCGGATTGAGGCGCGTTTTGCCCGCCTGGGGCGCGCCATGTCGGCCAATAACCTTCGCCAGGCGCAGATTCCGGAGGGCGCCGAAACACTCGAAAACAAGCATGGAACGGCGCCCGGCTTGTGGCTGGAGCACCAGGGGGCCGTCATCATCCTGCTGCCCGGACCGCCGCGCGAACTGGAGGCCTTGTTCACCGCCCAGTGTCTGACGCGCATCGAATTGCGCGTGCCGCGCCTTCATCGCCAGACCCGCGTTTTGAAGGTCATCGGTCTGCCAGAATCCGAAGTGGACCACCGCATCGCGCCGTACTATCGGGCGGCGAGCGACGTCTCCACCACCCTCCTCGCCGCGCCTTCCGCCATCGAAATTCATCTTACGGCCTCGGGACCCGGCGAGGCCGAGGTGGTTTCTCGCCTCTCTGCACTGAGTGAAAAAATTGAGGCTGAACTCGGTGACGCCATTTTCTCGACCGGCGGTGAAACCCTGGAGGAAGTCGTGGGACGATACCTCGCCCTGCGGCACAAGACGCTGGCCGTGGCCGAAAGCTGTACGGGCGGCCTTCTGGGCGCGCGTCTGACCCAAGTCGCAGGAAGCTCCAACTATTTTCTGGGCGGCGCAATCTGTTACAACAACGAACTCAAGACAAGATTTCCGGGCGTGCCGCCGGATTGGATTGCCCGGCACGGCGCGGTCTCCAAGCCAGTCGCGCAGGCGATGGCCGTTGGCATCCGCCAGCGCACCGGAGCCTCGGTCGGTATTGGTGTCACCGGCATTGCCGGACCCGCCGGCGGAAGCAAAGACAAGCCGGTGGGCCTGGTTTTCATCGCTCTTGCCGACGAGCGCGGCGTGCAAGTGCGCGAGTTTCGCTTCCCGGGAGACCGCGACCGCGTCCGACAGCTCGCCAGCACCGCGGCGCTGGAAATGATTCGGCGGCGACTGCGCGATTAGCACTCGTCGCTGAAATTTCAGAACATTTGCTGCCATGCGCGCTTTCCTCGCCATCGATCTTCCGGCCAACATCCACGCTGCCCTCGCCGAACGACAGGCCGAGTTCCGCCGCCTGACCTCCTCGGCGCGCTGGACGAGACCTGAAGTCATTCACCTGACATTGAAGTTTCTGGGAGAAATCACCGAATCGCAGGCAGGGCAGGTCCGGCGGGCGTTGAACGCTCTCCGTCCCACTCAACCATTCTCCGTTGAAATCAAGGGCTTCGGCTTCTTTCCGGATGCGCGCCGGCCGCGTGTCTTCTGGGCAGGGGTCGTCGCTCCGCCCGATCTCGCACAGCTTGCGCGCCGCGTGGAAGAGGCGATGGAGGAGATCGGATTCCCGCCCGAACCGAGACCCTTCAGCCCTCATTTGACCCTGGCCCGCTTTCGTGAGCCTCGTCCCGAATCGGCCCTGCTCGCCGCAGCTGAAAGGCACGCGACCGCAAGCATGGGGCGGTGCGATGTCCGGGAATTCCACCTTTACGAGAGCAAACTGAAACCTCAGGGCGCCGAGTACATCAAGCTGGCGCGTTTCCCTCTGGGCTGAGACGCTCCTGCACCCCGCCCCCTCACCTGCGCTGCGTTGCGAACGACAAAGTGCGCGGAAGCCCCAAGGCTGTGCTAAATTCAGGAGCGAAGATGGCAGGCATAATCGGCATTTTCATTGCGTATCTTCTTGGCTCGATCCCTTTTGGATACCTGCTCGTGCGCCGCACCAAAGGGATGGATGTGCGCACCACGGGCAGCGGTTCCATCGGCGCCACCAACGTCATGCGCAGCCTGGGCGCCGCCGGATTTGCCGCCACCTTTGCGCTCGACCTGCTGAAGGGCTTTGCTGGCGTCCTCCTTGCCGGCCGGCTGACAGAAGCCGACCCGCGATGGGTCTCCGCCGCCGCCGTGGCAGCGGTGACCGGTCACTGCTTCCCCGTCTGGCTGAATTTTCGCGGCGGCAAAGGTGTTGCCACTGCGCTCGGAGGTTTCCTGGCGCTGGCGCCGCGCGAGGCGGCAATTGCACTCGCGGTCTTCATCGTGCTGGTAGCCGTCTTTCGTTACGTCTCGCTGGGCTCGGTGATCTCGGCCGCGGTTTTTCCGGTGCTGCTCTATGCCCTGCGCCAGCCCCCGCTGGCCTTGACGGTAGGCGCCGTCGCCAGCGCCGCCCTCATCATCGGACGGCATCACTCCAATATCGCGCGCCTGCTCAATGGAACGGAGAGCAAGATCGGCAGTAAGAAGCCAGAAGCCAGAAGTCAGAAGTCGGAATCCAGAGTTCACAATTCAGACTGAGATCATCAGGATTCGCTGAGTACGAGGCAGTTGTTTCGTTTTTCCGTTCTCGAAATCTCATGTCACAGAACATTTCCATTATCGGGGCGGGCGGTTGGGGCACGGCGCTGGCGCATGTATTGGCCACACAGGGTCACGCCGTAAGGCTATGGGCCTACGAACCGGAGGTGGCGGAAGAAATCCGCTCGCGTCGAACCAACAGCATCTTTCTTGCAGGCATTCCGCTCTCCCCTTCCATCCAGAGCACAAACGAACTGGCGGAAGCCCTCCAGGACGCCGAGTTTGTCGTGCTCGCCATGCCCTCGCATACGGCGCGAGCGATCTATGAGCGCATGCTCCCGCACCTGGAAGGCGGAATGATCTTTGTCAGCGCCACGAAAGGAATTGACACGGAACGCCTGATGCGGCTGAGCGAAGTCTTTCGCAGCGTGGTGGGCGAGATGTTCAGGCCGCGTTTCTGCGCGCTCTCGGGACCGAGTTTCGCCCGCGAAGTAGCCACGGGGCGCCCCACGGTGCTGGTGGTAGCTTCCGAGGATGCCCAAGCAGCGGCCGCCGTGCAGCAGGCCTTCTCCAGTCCCACCCTGCGCCTCTATACGTCGCGCGACGTGATCGGCGTTGAGCTTGGGGGGGCGGTCAAGAACGTGATGGCCATCGCGGCGGGTGTCGTCGAAGGTCTGGGGCTCGGGCACAATCCTGCCGCGGCCCTGATCACGCGCGGCCTGGCCGAGATGAGTCGCCTGGCCGTGGCGTGCGGCGCGCGCCCTGAGACGCTGGCGGGGCTTTCTGGATTGGGCGACCTGGTGCTGACCTGCACGGGCGACCTGAGCCGCAACCGCCACGTGGGCATCGAACTAGCGCGCGGCCGGCGGCTGGAGGAGATCGTCGCCTCCATGCGCATGGTGGCCGAGGGCGTCAGAACAGCGGCAGCCACGGTCGCGCTGGCGGAGCGGCATGGCATCGAGATGCCGATTGCGATGCGGGTTCATCGCCTGTTGAAAGGTCAGGTATCGGCGGCAGAGGCGATCCGTGAATTGATGGAGCGGACACTGAAAGAAGAGTAGGGGCGACCCTGGTGGTCGCCCCATAATCACCGGCAGAGCGGTCAGAACGGCCGCACCTGCTTTAGTTCCGGACGGGCGTGCAAAACTTCTCCAGCGCATTGGCCAGATCATCAGCAATCGAGAAAGCGTCGCGACCTTCTATATCGCGGCGTTCCATCATGAAGACGAGCTGGCCGTCACGGAACAGGGCAAACGAGGGCGAAGACGGCGGATAGCCGGTGAAGTAGTCGCGCGCCCGGGCCGTCGCCTCGGTATCCTGTCCGGCAAAGACCGTGGCGAGCACGTCGGGCCGCACGCCGCGCTCGAGCGCAATCGCCACCGCCGGACGAGCCTTCCCCGCCGAACAGCCGCACACCGAGTTCACCACCACCAGCGCTGTGCCCTTGGCATGGGCCAGCACACTGTCCACGTCGGAGGGAGTGCGCAGCTCCTTGAACCCCAAACGGGTCAGTTCTTCGCGCATGGGTTGAACGATATCTTCCGGATACATCATGATGTTCTGCCTCCTCAGCCTCTGCGTGCGCATGCCCACGCCGCACGCCTCAACGAACAATCCTGTCTTTGAAAGGGCCCTGCGGTCCCCATTATAACACGCCAGTACGGCACCTCAGGTCGTGGCCAGACGGCTGGACTGTTTCAGTGTGGAAGACCATCCAAGCGCTCCAGTCATTGATTTATCCCTGGACCTTGCCGTAAGATGGGACAGACGGGCCGAATGAAACGCATCCGCCTTAGACGGGTCAAACTCCTCCATTTGTTCCTGGTGATCCTCATCGGAATCAGTGTGCTTCCGTTGTGGTTCTACGGCTCCAAACTGGTTTCCCGCAACCAGGAAACTCTCCAAACGCAGGAAAACGTCTTTCAAACCACCACGTCGCGCTCGCTGGCGCGCGAGATTTCGCTTTACGTGGAAAACACCCGTCAGCGCCTTGAGGATTTTTTCCAGGAAGTGGTTCCAGTGGCGAGCGCCCTTCCTCCCGACCGCTTTGGCAGTGATGCGCACTTGCGACAGGTGCTGGAGGATTTCATCAACGCCTCACCCACCTTCCTCTACCTCACCGTTTTGAATCACGAGGCGCGCGGCATGCAGGCGGGCGGCTACAACGCCGCCGAAGACGTCTTCCTGAGGAACGCGCTGGAGGCCGCCTTCACCGCCGCCCATCAGGGCAACGAATATCAGAGCGATCCCATCACCATCCTGCGCAACAAGCGCAACGAGCCGGTCATCGTCTATGGGCGGCCGCTTCGGGTGCAGAACGAGTTCCGCGGCATGGTGGCGGCGGTGGTCACGCTCGCCACCATTCTCAGCCCGCTCGAAGATATTCGCCGCGCGGGGCTGGAAGCCTATATCGTCAACTCCTCCGGCCAGCTGGTGGCGCACAGCAACCCCGAGAAGAATGTCCCCCGCAAGGAGATGGTAAACGTTCCCATCGTCCAGAAATTCTTAGCGTGGAAGGGCGCGGCCCGCGCCACGGAGACCAGCGCCTTCGACCTGACCGAAGGCGGCGAAACGGTTCCCATGCTGGGCACTTACTCGCCCGTGCCGGAAGTGCAGTGGGCGGTGATCGTGCAGCGCAAGGTGGAGGACGCCTACATGTCGGTGGAGGAAATGCGCACCGACACGCGGCGGCTGGGGCTGGCGGTGGTGCTGCTCAGCCTGGCCATTGCCGTCGCCGCTGCCAAATCCATTAGCAAGCCTCTCGACAGCCTGACGGAAACAGCGCGCGCCATCGCGCAGCGCGATTTCAACCGTCGCGCCGACGTCGGCAGCCAGATCGCGGAGGTCGCCGAGGTCGCCGAGGTCTTGAATTCCGCCACCGCCGAAATCCAGCAGCACATCAGCGACCTGAAAGCGGCGCTCGACGAAAACCTGCTCAAATCCGAAGAAAACCGCCAGCTCTTCATGGATGCGATTCAGATGATCGCCGCGGCGGTCGACGCCAAGGATCCCTATACCAAGGGCCATTCCAAGCGCGTGTCGGATTACAGTGTGTTGCTGGCAACCGAACTCGGCCTGCCGCCGGAGGAGGTCGAGCGCATCCGCGTCGCCGCCACTCTGCACGACGTGGGCAAGATCGGCATCGAGGACCGCGTGCTCAAGAAACCCGGCGTTCTGACCAGCGACGAGTTTGAGCACATGAAGAAACACACGGTCATGGGTTATGAAATTGTGCGCCAGGTGAAACAGCTCGCCGAGATGCTGCCCGGTATCCGCTCGCATCACGAAGCGCTGAACGGCAAGGGCTATCCCGACGCCCTCTCGGGTGACCAGATTCCCTTCATGGTGCGCATTATTTCGGTGGCCGACACCTTCGACGCCGTCACCACCGACCGCCCCTACCAAGCTGGGCTGGATTTTCCCGCCGGACTCGGCATTCTGCGCAAGCACGCGGGCACGCGCTACGATCCCCTGATCGTGGACGCCTTGCACAGCGCCTACACCAAGGGCGCCCTGAGCCGCTATGAGACCCGGCGGAAGACCCTCGAGGCCCTGCCCCAGCCGCAAGCCGCCGTGTCGTAGGGGCAGGCCCTGTGCCTGTTCGCTAACTCGATGTCTTCCTCGGCAGGGGCCCACAAGGGCCGTCCCTTCGATTCCAATCCCTCGATTCCGCCGGTTCGCGCTACAATCATTCCGTGGCTGAAATCGAAACCCAAAAGAAATCCGGATTCTTTGATCGCCTGAAGCAGGCCGTCTCCTCCACCAAAGCGCAAATCGTCGAACGGCTGGAAGAAGCGGTCGAAGGCAAGGTGGAGATTGACCGGCAGGTGCTCGACGACCTGGAGGCGACATTGCTCGCCGCCGATCTGGGCGTCAAGACAACCCAGGAAGTCCTCGGGCGGCTGCGCGACCAGGTGAGCCGTCGCCGCTTGCAGGAGCCGCGCCAGTTGCGCGCCGCGCTGGAAGAAGAAATTCTGAAGGTATTGGAAGGTGCTGTCGCGGACCCCCAAACGCTCCCCCGAAAGCCCGCCCCCGGTCAGCCCGAAGTGCTCTTTGTGGTAGGTGTGAATGGCGTCGGCAAAACCACGACGATCGCCAAGCTGGCGCATCATTATCGCCAGCAGGGCCGCCGTCCCCTGCTCTGCGCCGCCGACACCTTCCGCGCCGCCGCCAACGAGCAACTGGAGGTCTGGGCGGGACGGTTGGGGATTGAAATCATCAAGCAGCGGCCCGGTGCGGATCCCTCCGCCGTGGTATTCGACGCGCTGGCGGCGGCGAAGCGGCGCAAGGATGATATGGTGATTGTTGATACCGCCGGCCGCCTTCACACCAAGGACAACCTGATGGCCGAGCTTCACAAAATGTGCCGCATCGCCGGGCGCGAAGTGTCCGGAGCGCCACATCAAGTGCTGCTCATTATTGACGCCACCACCGGCCAGAACGGCCTTCAGCAAGCGCGGTTGTTCACTGAAAGTGCCGGCACCACCGGCATCGTGCTCACCAAGCTCGACGGCACCGCCAAGGGCGGCGTGGTGGTCGCCATCGCGCGCGAACTCGGCCTGCCCATTCAGTTCGTCGGCATCGGCGAGAAGATCGACGACCTGCTCCCTTTCAACCCCCGCGAATACGTCGAATCCATTTTCGAAAACTGATCCCCGCGGGGACGCAGGCCCCCGACCGCGATGCGGCTCGCGAAACCGCACGACAGCCGGCTGCCGCCACCTCTCTCCATCTGTGACGGGGGCTATTTCTGGCCGGGAAGTTTTTGAAGGATAACCTTGGTCGTGGTGGTTTCGCCCGGGCGGATGCCGGCGTTGACGCGTTTGCCCCGATAGCCGTCTTTGGCGATCAGCACGGCGTAGCGGCCGGGCAGGAGTCCAAAGCGCGCGGTGCCGCCCGCGCCCGTCGTAGATTTGAATCCGGGCACGGACACCGTCACGCCTCTGAGCGGCTGATTGTCCTGATCCAAGACCACCACGTCCAGGATGCCCTTTCCCGGGCGATTCATGGTCGGCTTGTCGTTCGACTCTGCGGCATTCGGCGCTTCGCCCTGGGCGGCCAGGGGAACCACCGACGCCGCCATCAGCATCGCAACCAGTGTTAGTCGCCAGAGCATGACCGCCACCTCGAATCAGGTTTTCCGGTGAAGTCTTAGGATGGCACGCTGCGCGGGAGAAGCCAAGCGGAAATCGCATCACGCCGTAGCGGTGACCTTCCGGTTGCCCCGCGCTTGTCGGCCTGAAGGCCGACGCGACAGCGGGGCCAGGTCGCCTCAATCCAATGCGCGCGACGATGCGCGCAGGGCGGAGACTTCGGCGCGCGTCAGTTCGCGCCATTGGCCAACCTCGATACCTTCGAGCGTGAGCGGCCCGATGCGCGTGCGCACCAGCTTGAGCACCTTGAATCCGACGGCCTCGACCATGCGGCGCACCTCGCGGTTTTTGCCTTCGGTCAGCACGATTTCCAGCCAGGTGTATTTGCCGCGGTCTTCCAGACGCCGCACGCTTTCGGGTCGGGCGAAATCGCCGCGCTTCATTTCGATTCCGGTAGCGAGCCGCGCAAGGGTCGCGCCGTCCATCACGCCGTTCAGCTTGGTAATGTAGGTCTTTGGGACACGCGACGCGGGATTGGTGACGAAATCCGCGAACTCGGTGTCATTCGTGAGGAGCAACAAGCCCGAGGTGTCCTTGTCCAGCCGGCCCACGGGCGCCACCCAGCCGCCGACGTCCTTGAAATATTCGTAGATTGTCTTGCGTTCGCCCGGGTCGCCGTGGCTGGTAATCACGCCCTTGGGCTTGTAGAAAAGCAGATACCTCTTGCGAGCCGGCGCCAGCCGCTTGCCGTCGAAATGGAAAACGTCTCTCTCCGGCCGCACCCAGATGTCGGGATCGCGCACCACGCGGCCGTTCACCCTGACCCGCCCGACCGCAATCGCTTCCCTCGACTCGGTGCGAGAAGCGTGGCCCAGGCGTGACAACACGCGGTCGAGGGTGATGAAGGACTTAGATTTCATAGAGGAACCGAGTTGTCAGTTGCCAGCACCAGCCCACCGCAACGAGTTTGAAACGTTACCGCCATGAACCCGCCCACGGTGTGAAATCCGCAGCATGGCGATGATTTCTTTTTCGAATTTCGATTTCAGGCCGTCACTTCAGGAACGAGACTTCATCCAACCGGATGAATCCCTGAACGACGTCTTCGGCTGCGGCGTCGAGTTCGCTAGGCGGCCCGAAGAAGGCGACGCGGCCATCCACCAGGAAAACGATGCGGTCGGCGAGTTTGCGCGCCAGGCGCATGTCATGGGTGACAACGATGGAAGTCAGCCCTGTCTCGCGCTTGAGTTTCAAGATCAGGTCGCTGATGGTGAGCGCCATGAGCGGATCGACCATGGTGGTCGGCTCATCGTAGAGGATGGCTTCGGGCCGGGCGGCGAGCGCCCGCGCGATGGCCACGGCGCGTTTCAAGCCGGTCGAAAGCTCGGCGGGCATGGCGTCGCGGTACTCAGCCAGTTCGACCTTGGCCAGCAGTGCATCAACCCGCGACTGGATCTGCTCCTCCGTCAGCGCGTGACCCTGCACGGCACGCTCGCGCAGCGGGTAGGCCACGTTCTCGGCCACGCTGAGCGAGTCGAAAAGCGCTCCCGACTGAAAGACCATGGTGATGCGGCGGCGGACCTCGGCCAGGTCTTCCTCCGACATTACCGCCACGTCCCGGCCATCAACCAGCACGCGACCGGCATCGGGCTGGAGAAAGCCCATGATGATCTTGAGCGTGACACTCTTCCCCACGCCACTGCGGCCCAGCACCACCACCATTTCGCCGCGGCGCACCTCGAAGCTCACGCCCTCCAGCACCGGTTGCTCGTCGAAGGCCTTGTAGACGTCCAGGAATTCGATGTAGGGTCGGTCGTGATTATCCATGATCCGATTCAGATCGAGATTCCTCGTCCCGATCAAATCGGGACTCGGAATGACGCTGTCTGACGTAGCGGCGGGCTTTAGCCCGCCACCCTGGCGACCTGAAGGTCGCCGCTACGCCGCCACCTGGTAGCGCGGCCCCTCTGAGCCGCGCTTCGTCAATACTTCCAGAAGAAGTATATCGCCATGCCGCTGCCCACGGCGATGACCGCGGCGCGGATGATGCGATGGTCCACTTTCTGCGCGTAGTGCGCTCCGAAATAGCCGCCGAGCGAGGCGCCCGCGATCATCACCACTGCCTGTGGCCAGCGCACGATGCCCGCCAGGATAAACGTCACGACTGCCACGCCGTTGATGGAAGCCGCGAGCAACGTCTTGAGGCCGTTCATGGCATGAATGTCTTCCATGTGAATCATCTGGAAGACGGCCAGCATCAGAATGCCGATGCCGCCGCCGAAGAATCCGCCGTACACGGCGATGAAGAGTTGGGCGAGTGAAGCGGCGGCAATCAGCGGGACCGAAATTCGTCCTTCGGTTTTGAAGAGATGAGAGAAGCTGCTGGTCAATCGCTTGCCAAAAGCAAACAGCAGCGTGGCCGTGAGAAAAAGATATGGAATCACGTCCAGAAATGTCTTCTCCGGCGTGTGCAAGAGGAGCATGGCGCCCAGGATCCCGCCCACCGCGCTGATGAGCACCAGCGGAATCATCAGTCGCCGGTCGGATGGCATGCGGTCGCGATAGGCGCCAACGCTCGCGACCGATCCGGGCCACAGCGCAATCGTGGAGGTGGCGTTCGCCGCGATGGGCGCAACCCCCGTGAAAACCAGTGCGGGAAAAGAAAGGAAACTTCCGCCGCCCGCCACGGAGTTGATCCCTCCAGCGAGCGCAGCGGCGAAGAATAGCAGAATGGCATCAACAAGAGTCATATCACCGCCAAACAGCAATGCTCCGTCGCCGGACTTGCAGTCCCTGCTGACGCCGGCCCGTCGGCTGGCAGGCTTAGCACCACAGGAGAGCAAGCCGCCGCTGGGCTTCCTCAAAATCCTCCGGCCGGTTGATGTTATCAAAAAGGTGCGGAGAAGATCCGGCGCTCAGAATGTCGCGCCAGGCAACACGGTGAACCCGGACGTGCCGCAAATAGCCGTCGGCCTTGTTCAAACCCAGACTCAGTCGCGCGCGCAGGATTCCCTGGATACGCTTTCGAAAGACCGCACAAACCGGCACGGGGCGGCGCGCTTGGTCTTCGGGGATGGTCACGTCCGCCTGCGTGAGAATGGCGCGCTCGGCAAGGCCTCGCAGAAAACGCGGCGTGAGAAAGGGGAGGTCGCACGCCACCACCAGATTGAAATCCGTGCGCGAGGCCGCCAGCGCCGCGTGAATGCCGCCCAAGGGGCCGCAGCCCGGAATGACGTCGGGAATCGTCTGAACGTCAGGCGACACCATTCCCGCGTTTGATCCCACCACGGCCACACGTCGGCAAGCCGATGCGAGCAGCCGAATCTGCCGTTCCAGCAAGGTGGTGCTGCCCAGTACAAGCTGCGGCTTGGGCTGCCCCATCCGGCGGCTTTCGCCGCCCGCGAGAACAAAACCGGAAATGAAACTGCATCGATGCGCTGGCATTACCAGTTAAGGCTGCGCTTGGCGCCGTTCGAGGCCCGTCAGCAGCAACCCTCCGTCCGGGCTGAACGCCGGGATGTAAACGAAGTGGTCGTTTCCCCTCTTCCACGTAAAGGCGAACTGGCCCGGGCCTTCCACGGCGTCGAAGATGCTGTTGCCTGTGAATTCCGGCCAGGAATTCTCGATGGCCTTGCGAAACGCCTCGAGAGTGTTGGCGCGACCCTCCAGGAATTTCGCGGAGTCAATCAGCCCAAAGGCTGTTTTGAAGTCCCGCATGTGAAGCGCGGCGAGGAAGCGATAAAGCGTGTAGTCCTCGTTCTCGTCGAACTCGGTGCGCCGCGGGACGTAAGCGCCTTGCTCCCAGAAATAGACGGTGGCGGCGGCGAACCCGCGCCCGCCACGGGGCGAAAAACGAAGGACGCCAGGGTCGGCGCGACCGGTCACGATCATGACGGGCGGAGCGTTCTCGCGGCTCTGAAACTCGATTTCGCCGTGGTTGTAACTCTGGTAGAGACTCTCGTCGGCCCGCGAGTCCCAGGCGAGCGTCGCGCCATGGTCGCGATACTGGAAGATCACCGGGAACGGCCGTGAGCCGACGCCGTCCACCACCACGATGGCGTCGGTCGAAAAAAGGCCAGGCACCGTCTCGGCGCCGGCCACACCGTAGCCTACCGTCAGTTCCGTCGCACGCCAGTGCGAACCGTCCCAGGAAAGAAGAAACATCACCCACGCGGGAACCGGACCCAGGTCCGGGTCATCGAGTTTGTACCGCTCCAGCCGCGACCAGCGAAAGGTGGCCTCGGCTGGTCCGTCGCTTTCCAGGTCACCCAGGACGCGCAGCGCGCTGCGCGTGCCGATTTCGGCGTCTGGCGCCGCGGCACCGGGAACGTCAACCGCCAGAGCCTTCGCCAGCGCCGGCGTGTCGGGAGCGGTCACGCTCTTGGCAGCCAGTTCCACTTCAGCAAGCGCGGTTTGTCGTATCTTGGTAATCAGAGCCGCCCGCGCCGCCTCGCGCTTCGCCTCTCCGGGATCCGCAGGCGCGGTTGACGCATCGTCTCTCTGACCAGTTTTCCCCTGCAAAGCGGCCCCGCCATGTTCGTTCTCACCCTGACCAGACGTGGCGCTCAGGTCCGGATAGGGGCCGGCCCCCATCACCATGACGCCAGCAAGAATGATCCAGCGGAGCGAAATGAGAGAACCCATAGAAGATTCTTTCATTATAGCCGACGCCGCGGGCTTTGGAGTGCGGCAGCTTGCTGCCGCTATGGTCCTGGTCGGCATGTCTCTGTTTTCCCCCGAGCGCCTGTATGCCGACACACCTTCCAGAAAGCGGCGCCAAGGCCTGCCACTCGCCAGGCAGGCGCCGCACTCCATAGGCTTCGCGCCCAGCCTAGAAGGTCTTTGGCCTTTATCTTATTGACAGACCGTGAGTTACAATTAGGCGAAGAATCTCGCGCTGCGCTGGAACTTTTCTCCCGCCATGGGATAACGGGGGGGGCCAAGGAAATAACGGAGATGAACCGGTTAGCCTCCAAACGGACGATGAACTGATGCCAGCGTCAAAAGTGTCGAAGCGCCCGCCCTGGCGGAGGGAGCCTAGTGTGGTGCGTTGCAGATAACTATTCAATCGCGGGGCGCCGCGTAGCGGCGGCCTTCAGGCCGCCACCCGTAAGTGTCGCCCTGAAGGGCGACGCTACGTCCCGCTCGGCCGAAACCACGGAGGAGACCACGAAGGACATCCACCATTGTCAAGAACCGTTAGACGCACCACACTAGGCCGTGGTTCAGCATCGCGTGCAATAGAGAATTGCAGGCGATCCTCCGCCAAGAGCTCGCGCACGGCACGCGCGAAGAAATCGAGCGCGTGGAAGCCCAGCGCCAGAACCTGATGCGCCGGCTGGAAATGGTGACCGTGACCCTGACCGAAGAGTTCAAGGCCGAGCTCCAAACCGCGCCGGTCGGAACGCTTCTCCAGCTCTGGAACGGGGTGGCAGACGGCTGGGACAGGTCTCGGGCACGATGCTGGCGATTGTCGTCTTCGCGCGTTATGGCCTAATGCCGGCCTTCTGGTCCGGACTGGGCTGGCTGGGCTGGCGCGTGGCGCGGCCCGGACGTGAAGAAGCCCACGGTGCGCGCGTAGATGCCTTTCAGGAGCTGGGCTATAGCCCCCCATCCGACCCCTCAAAATCCCTCTTGACAACCAATTGCTTAAACGGTACATTAGCACTCTCGATGGCCGAGTGCTAACCGCCAGTTGAGCATCTGCCGTCGAGCATTCAAATACCTGAATATTAAAGAGTTACCTCCAAACTCTCCATGGCGGGATGATGGGGGTCAACCTCGACGTTCGGAGACAACGAAAGGAGCAAACCGATGACCGTTAGACCTCTCCACGACCGCATTCTGGTAAAGCGAGTCGAAGAGAAAGAAAGCATCAAGGGTGGAATCATTATTCCCGACACCGCGAAGGAAAAGCCCCAGGAGGGCCAGGTCATCGCGGTGGGCAACGGCAAGAAGACGGAAGACGGCAAGGTAATCCCCCTGGATGTGAAGGCGGGCGACCGGATTCTCTTCGGCAAGTACTCCGGCACGGAGATCAAGCTGGACGACGAAGAATTCCTGATCCTGCGCGAGGACGAAGTGCTGGGGGTGCTGGAAGCCGGCAAGGGCAAGAAGTAGTGGAAGGTGGCGAGTGAACCGTGAACAGCGAAGGCAAGCTGTCGGTTCCGGCCACAAGAGCAAAAAGACAAAAGAAATCTTGGAGGAACTAGAAGATGGCAAATGCGAAGCAGATCGTACATGGCGAAGGTAGCCGCCAGGCGATTCTCCGTGGGGTGAATCAGCTGGCGGACGCCGTGAAGATCACGCTGGGTCCCAAGGGACGCAACGTGGTCCTGGACAAGAAATTTGGTTCGCCGCTGATCACCAAGGACGGCGTGACGGTGGCGAAGGAGATCGAACTGAAGGATCCCCTGGAGAACATGGGCGCGCAGATGGTGCGCGAAGTGGCGTCGAAGACCTCGGACGTGGCCGGCGACGGCACGACGACGGCGACGGTGCTGGCCCAGGCGATTTTCCGCGAGGGGGTGAAGACGGTGGCGGCGGGCGCCAACCCGATGGCCATCAAGCGCGGCATCGAACTGGCCGTGCGCACCATTTGTGGTTACGACGAAGTCGGCAAAAACGGCGACAAGAAGCACGTCAAGGGCGAGCTGTCCAAGTATTCCAAGCCTGTCGAGGGCGGCATGATCGCCCAGGTGGGCGCGGTTTCGGCCAACAACGATATGACCATCGGCAACATCATCGCCGAGGCCATGAAGAAGGTGGGCAAGGACGGCGTCATTACCGTGGAGGAGTCCAAGACGCTGGAGACGACGCTGGAAGTCGTGGAAGGCATGCAGTTCGACCGCGGCTACCTGAGCCCTTACTTTGTGACCGATCCGGACCGCATGGAATGCGTGCTGGAAGACGCTTACATCCTCATCCATGAGAAGAAAATCAGCTCGATGAAGGACCTGCTTCCTCTGCTCGAGCAGATTGCCAAGAGCGGCAAGCCGCTGCTGATCATCGCCGAGGAGGTCGAGGGGGAGGCGCTGGCCACCCTGGTGGTGAACAAGCTGCGCGGCACGCTGCACACCGCGGCCGTGAAGGCGCCGGGCTTCGGTGACCGCCGCAAGGCGATGCTGGAAGACATTGCCATCCTCACCGGCGGCAAGGCCATCACGGAAGACCTGGGCATCAAGCTGGAGAACGTGCGGCTGGAAGACCTGGGCCGGGCCAAGAAGATCACGGTGGACAAGGATAACACCACCATCGTCGAGGGCGCGGGCAAGACGGCCGCGATCGAAGGCCGGGTGAAGCAGATCCGGACGCAGATCGAGGAGACCACTTCCGACTACGACCGGGAGAAGCTGCAGGAGCGTCTGGCGAAGCTGGTGGGCGGCGTGGCCCAGATCAAGGTGGGCGCGGCGACCGAGACCGAAATGAAAGAGAAGAAGGCTCGCGTCGAAGACGCCATGCACGCGACCAAGGCGGCGGTGGAGGAAGGCATCGTTCCGGGCGGCGGCGTGGCGCTGGTCCGTTGCATCACGGCCCTGGAGAAGCTCAAGGCCGAGGGCGATGAGCAGATCGGCATCAACATCGTCAAGCGCGCCCTGGAAGAGCCGCTCCGCCTGATCGCCGGCAATGCCGGCTGGGAAGGCGCGGTGGTGGTGGAAAAGGTGCGCACCCACACCAACCCGAATTTCGGTTTCAACGCCGAAAGCGAAACCTTTGGCGACATGATCGAGGCGGGCGTCATCGACCCGACCAAGGTCACCCGCACGGCGCTGCAGAACGCCAGCTCCATTGCCTCGCTGATGCTCACTACCGAGGCGCTCATTTCCGAGCTGCCGAAGGAAGAGGAAAAGGCTCCGGCCGGACCTCCCCACGGCGGCGGCATGTACTAAGCTGGCGCGGCGGTCTCTGACCGCCGAGGCTGTCAGCTGTCAGCACGAACCAAGGGCGGGGAGAACGCTTCCCCGCCCCTTTGTTTTTGCAGAGGCTCGCCGGTGGCGCGTCCCTTGGTTGAGGCAGCTCAGGGGTGATCGCCGGGTCAGGTCCATCCAAATAACTGTCCAGGCCGCAGCCGGTCCGGCAATTGCTTGACTTGGTCCCGGTCGGGTTATAGTATGAGCCGGAAATTATGGGCTCCCCCCCATCCATGATCGGGCACACGATTGGCCACTACACCATCATTGGCAAGCTGGGTTCGGGCGGCATGGGTGTAGTCTACAAGGCCAAGGACACGAAGCTGGGGCGCTTCGTGGCGCTGAAATTCCTGCCCGAGAACCTGGCGCGCGACCCGGACGTCCTGGAGCGCTTCTGGCGCGAGGCGCGTGCCGCCTCGGCGCTCGATCATCCTAATATTTGCACGGTGTACGAGGTGGGCGAAGACGCCGGCCGGCCCTTTATCGCCATGCAGATGCTGGACGGCGAGACGCTCAAGCAGCGCATGCAGAGCGGCGCGCCGTTTGCCCCGGAGGAGATCCTCGACACGGCTATTCAGGTAGCCGACGCGCTCGACGCGGCGCACGCCAAAGGCATCATCCACCGCGACATCAAGCCCGCCAACATCATGCTCACGTCGCGCGGCCAGGCGGTCATCCTCGATTTCGGACTGGCCAAGCAGCACTCCGATCCCTACCTGACCACGCCCGGGATGACCATGGGGACGGCGAATTATATGTCACCCGAGCAGATCCGCGGCGAACGGCTGGACCCCCGGACCGATATCTTTTCCCTGGGCGCGGTGCTGTACGAAATGGCCACCAACAAGAAGCCCTTCGCGGGCGACAGCGCCGCCGCCATCTTCAGCTCGATCGAGCGCGATACGCCGCCCTCCGCCGCCCGGATCAACCCGAAGATTCCGGCGCTGCTCGATCGCGCCATCCACAAGGCGCTGGCCAAGGATCCCGCCGCCCGCTACCAGAGCGCCGCGGAACTGGTGGGTGATCTGAAACGCCTGAAGGTCATGGCGGATACCGGCGCCTTCGCAACCGCCGGCCCTAAACCCGGCAAGGGCTTGCTGATCGGCGGCATCGCCGTCGGCGTGCTCCTTCTGGCGGGACTGGTCGTGGGAGTTCTGAAATTCACCCGCCTCCTCGTGCCCCACGATGAAAGAGCGGCGGCGGAGAAATCGGTGGGGGTGGGGCCGGGCGCCACACCCGGCGGCGCTGCCGGTTCCGCGTCCGCGAGTATCCCCGCCTTGAAGATCTTTTTCTTCCCTGACAACGGCGGCATCTTCAACTCGGCCAACGCCGTCGCCACGCACAAGAACGCCATTTTGGCCTGGGGCACCAAACCGGGCGATCCCAACTGGGTCGTCTCGGGCAATACGGAGATCCACTTCTCCTACAAGGCCAACCCGGAGGTCTATGCCGCCTACCCCGAAGCCACGGCAGGCGGCTTCTTCCTTTTCTATGAGCAACTCGCCGATCGCACGCAGTACGCGCAGTTGCGGTTCTCGGCGCGGGTCACGGACGCGCCGCCCGGCGCCCGGCCCGACTTCGGCATGAGGATCGCCCTCGACGATCCCAAGGCCAAGGGCGAGCGCGAGAAAATCGTCTACGAGTTGCCCTCCGTCATGGATTATTTTCAGGGAAATCGGACGATTCGCAACGAATGGCAGGAATTTTCAATCGATATCGCAGCCTTCAAGCAACTGCCGCTGGTCGCGCCACCCCCCGCCGGATTGAACCCTGAGGCGGTCAACAAAGTCGTCTTCTACCTCACCCAGAAGAGCGTCCAGAACTGCCCCCAGGGAACCCTCTGGTTCCGCGATCTCACCTTTGCGCCAAGTGTGGTGCATCGCAGATAACTATTCCATGGCGGGGCGCTTCGTCGCGGCGGCCTTCTGGCCGCCACCGCGGCGTGTCGCCCTGAAGGGCGACGCTACGTCCCGGGGCTGGCGCAGACCCTGCTTTTGGGGTCTGCGACTTGAAATCCGCCCAGGGATGGGCGAAGGTGGGCGGTCATGGCGACGCGCACGCGCTTCTTCGGCCGCAATCAATTGCAATTCATCACGGCCAGCACTTACCGGCGTGCGCGGCTGTTTGAGAGCGCGCGTCTGGCTGAAGTCCTCGTCGCGCAGCTCCAAGGACTGCGACTCGAGTTCGGCTTTCGTCTTTACGGCTGGGTGCTCATGCCCGAGCACTTCCATCTTCTACTCAAGTGCGAACCGGATGAGTTGACCAGCCGGGTCATCCAGCAGCTCAAGCAGCGCACCGCGGCCCGGATTCTCCGAACCTTGCGGGCCCAGCCCGGGCACGCCTGGTGCCGGCGGATGCTGGAACGCCTGCGCTTGCCCGAAACCGTTCATGACGGGTCGCACTTCCGCGTCTGGCAGCGCCGATTCTACCCCTTTGGAGTCTACAGCCAGAAGAAACTGCTCGAAAAGCTCACCTACATGCACAACAATCCCGTGAAGCGCGGCTTGGTGCAAGCTCCGGGGGATTGGCCGTGGTCCAGTTGGAGGGCATACTGCCTGGAAGATGCCTCGGTCCTCACTATCGACCGATTACCCTGAGCACGCTGCCCACTTCATCGCACACCCTTCGGTCCTCACATCCAGTCCTTCATGCGCCTTTGGCCCGCAGACCTGAAAAACAAGGTCTGCGCCAGCCACGCACCGAGCTGCACCAGATTGTCGAAATCACCGGCGTCCAGCGGCGAGTCCACGCCGCGCTGCTGGAGCGCCCTGACCAGATTTTCTTCCGACACGCCAGCGCCCAGCAGGTGGGGCAGCACTGCCGTACGCAGCGGTTCGGAGGACTGCGCCAGCACCGCTTCCGCCACGGCACGCTGCATCATCTTGCTGGCGCCGGCCTTGCGCATGGCTTCGAAATCTTCGCCCGTAACCTCAAATCCAAGCCCCCGCTGCTGAACGGTCTCGGCAAACGGCTCGGGGTCCATCCCGGCCGAGATGAGGAGCACCAACTGGTCGCGGCTGAGTGGCTTGCCGCCGGTCGAGGGAGCCTGACCCAAGGCAAGCGAAGTGGCAAGGGCGATGTACAACAGGAGTGCGGCCTTCAAGAACTCCTCCTTCCGAGCGGAGTTGGAATCTTGAACGCAGTGAGACGCCTCACCGAGGCGTCTCTACGCCGGGTGTTGGTGAGACGCCCCACCGGGGCGTCTCTACTGGCCGCCCTGGTCGAGGGCGCAGCGGAAGCCAACGTCGGTCCAGCGGCTGGTGCCATCGAGCGAATCGCGCCGCGACAATCGCACCACGGCCGGCGTGCTCAGCCAGGAGCCGCCGCGTTCGACGCGCTCGCTGCCCCTGGCCGGACCCTGCGGGTCAACCGACGGTGAGTAGCTGAAGTATTTTTCATCGTACCAGTCATGGACCCATTCCCAGACGCTGCCGATGGTGTCGTAGAGTCCCCAGGCGTTGGGCGCCTTCTGCGCCACCGGATGGAAGGTGTTGCCCAGGGCGGAGATGCGCTCGACGTACTTGTCGCCCGCCTCGCGCCCGATCTTGGCGCTGTCGATGAGATTTGGACCGCTGTTATCCGCCGACCAGGCGATATCGTTCAGCGCCCCGTAGCGCGGCGTGGTGGTTCCGGCGCGAGCGGCGTACTCCCACTCGGCGTCGGTGGGAAGGCGCCCCCCCGCCCAGGTGCAGTACGCCTGTGCCTCGTCCCAGCGGACGGCCACCATGGGGTAATTGCCATAGCGCCAGCCCGGATTCTTCTTGATACCGCCCACCTCCGGCTCCCCCGGCATGTCCTTGCCCGTTTCGCTGAGGTAGCGCCGGTAGGCATCCACGGTCACTTCCGTCTGGCCAATCCAGAATCCCTTGGTGATGGTGACTTGATGGGCCGGAATTTCGTTGTCCCAGCACATATTGTCGCTGGGCGAGCAGCCCATGGTGAACGTTCCGGGCGGAATCCAGACGTACTTCAGCCCGTCCTTCTTGCCCGTTCCGGTCGTTCCGGCCTTGCGACCACCGGATTCGGGCGGCGGCGTTGCGGCCGCCGAAACCGCGTTCTTCGCTGCGTCGATCGCGCAACGGAATCCGACGTCGGTCCAGCGGCTCGTATGGTCCAGCGAATCCCGCCGCGACAATCGAACCACGGGCGCGGTACTGATCCAGGAGCCGCCCCGCTCCACGCGCTCGGTCCCGCTTGCCGGACCGGGCGGGTCCACTTCGGGAGAACGGGAGTAATACTTTTCGTCGTACCAGTCGTTCACCCATTCCCAAACGCTTCCAATCGTGTCGTACAGGCCCCAAGCATTGGGCAGCTTCTGGGCCACGGGGTGAAAAGTGTTCCCCAGGGCCGACAGGCGTTCGGTGTACTTATCCCCTGCCTCGCGCCCGAGCTTGGCGGCGTCAATGATGTTGGGACCGCTATTGTCGCCGGACCAGGCAATATCATTCAGCGGGCCGTAGCGTGCCGTGGTGGTTCCGGCGCGAGCGGCATACTCCCACTCGGCGTCGGTCGGAAGGCGCCCGCCCGCCCAGGTGCAGTACGCCTGTGCCTCGTCCCAGCGGACGGCCACCATGGGGTAATTGCCATAGCGCCAGCCCGGATTCTTCTTGATACCGCCCACCTCCGGCTCGCCGGGCATGTCTTTGCCCGTTTCGCTGAGGTAGCGCCGGTAAGCATCCACGGTCACTTCCGTCTGCCCCATCCAGAAGCCCCGGGAAATGGTGACGCGGTGCGCAGGATTTTCGTTATCCCAGCACGAAGAGTCTCCCGGAGAACATCCCATCATGTAGGTTCCTGGCGGGATCCAGACGTACTTCATTCCGTCCTTCTTGCCGGTGCCAAGGGTTCCGGCCTTTCTCCCCGGAGCGGGAGGGGGCGAGGAAGCGGCCACCAGATTCGCTGTGACCGTCACGGTCTTTCCCGCGACGAGGTCCACCGTCCGTTCGAAATCAGAATACTTGTCGGCCGTGACCCGAACCCGGTGCCGGCCGGCAGGGATGGTGGAAATCTTCAAGCGGCCTTCCGAACTGGTTCGGGCAATAAACTCGTCATCCACGAGGACGGCGGCTTTGCCTGGGGTCGATTCGATCACAAGGACGGCGGGAGTCGCCCGCGCCGCTTCGAAGTCAGCGGTAATCGTCACCGTCTTGCCCGCCTGCAGTTCAACCGATTCTTCAAAGTCGGGGTGGCCCTCCAGAGAGATGCGAACCGCGTGGCGGCCCGCCGAAAGGGTGGAAACCTTGAGGCGGCCCTCGGCGCTGGTGCGGGCAATCAGCTCGTCGTCGACAAAGACCTGCGCGCCTCCGGGCTTGGATTCCACCATGAGCACGGCCGGCCCGCTGCCCCCACCCCCCGCCAAACTGCGCAGCGTCTCTATCAGGCTGGCCGTGGCGCCGGCGCGCCGCAACGCCGCCTCCGCCTCGCGCGTCAGCTCAAAGGTGATCCCGCGCTCCTTGACAAGGATCTCCACCCGCTTGGGAGGAACTCCGGCATCGAGCAGTTCGATGACCTCAGCGCGCGTCAGCGCATCCTTCGACTGCGGCAGCGCCCCGGCCCGATCCGTTGACCATCCCGCCAGCACGGCCAGCCCCCCAAAAATCCACACGCCCATCCGCCATGCGAATTTTCTAGACATACCTGCCTTTGTTCCCCCTTGCTGGAATTCCCCTAGGAAGACTGATCGTCCTCAGCAGCGCCCGGAGCGCGCGCTCGTCATCTCGCGCCGGTAAGGGCGTGTAGTATAACCCAACGCGAACGGCGGTCAACCTTCAGATTAGCTTTCATGGGCGGCCGCCTCAACCCAACTTTTCAGCAGACTCGGGATCCACCCGGCACCACAAAGCCGCAGCCGGTGCGGCCACATCGAGCCAAGAGGAATAGAGAAAACCGATCACGATCCAAGTGATGGACTTTCCTCTGCCCTCGAACGTCCGGTCAAAGAACAACCAGGTGACGACGCCCTATCCTGCAATTGGAAGCGGGCAAAGAAGCCCAAAGCAGGAAACGGAGGGCATCGCCATCTTGTTGGCACCCGGCCGGAGCTCTTTCTTGAGCAGCCTGGCCCCGACCGCTCCGCAGGTCATTCCGGCAACGGCGCTGGATGCCCCTCCCGGCCGCGCCCACTTTCAGCGTCCCGTGGCACGAGGCAAAGGAATTACTTCAGCGGCGGCGCCGCACCAGCGTGGCCAGCGAATCTCACACCCGCAAAGACCGTAAGAGCGACTTTGGCGGGGCACGCGGCATGCTCCGCCGTCGGAGCGACAAGTCTTGACGATCGACTTTAGAATCAACATATTACGCCGAACCTTCGCCCTCAGGGCAGCGGCGATCCATGTTACATGCCTGTTACAGGACGATTAAACGAAATGCTTGCCTTCCCCTGCCGCTTGGGGGCAGAATAGCAGTTTAATTCCCGCCGAGGAGCCATCGTGGCGCTTATACCCCGAGAGGTGAAATTTTACGAGTTGTTTCGCGAGCAGGCCGCCAACATACACCGGGCGGCTCAGATGTTGGCCGATATGTTCGAGAATTATCAGGACATTGAAAAACGGGTGGCGGAGATCAAGTTCGCCGAACACAAGGGTGACCAACTGACGCATGAATTGATGATGAAGCTGAATCAGACCTTCATTACGCCCTTCGACCGGGAGGATATTCATGCACTTGGTTCGGCCTTAGACGACGTCATGGACCTGGTGGACGCGGCCGCGAGCCGCTTCCTGGTCTACAAAGTCACCACGGTGACGCCCGGGGCCCGGCAATTGGCGCGCGTCATCCTGCATGGCACCTCCATCCTGGTCAAGGCCATTGGGGAACTTGAAAGGCCGCAGCAGATTCTGGATTATTGCGAGCAGATTCAGCAGATCGAAGAAGAAGCCGACCGCATCAAAGGCGAATGCGTCGGCAAGCTGTTCGAGGACTCGGCCAATCCCGTCGAAATCATCAAGTGGAAAGAGATCTATGAAGTTCTCGAGGCCACGACGGACAAGTGCTCGGACGTCTCCGATGTGCTCGAAGCCGTGGTGCTGAAGGGCTCGTAGCGCCGGCCGCCACCCGGCGCGGCGACATCGCCCCCATTATCCCCGAGGTTTCATGGACTCTTCCAGTTTGCTGATGATCATCATTGTCACTTCCCTGCTGTTTGAATTTGCCAACGGGTGGAACGACGCAGCGAATTCGATCGCCACGATCGTCTCCACGCGTGTCCTTTCACCCAGCCTGGCCGTCTCCTGGGCGGCGTTCTGGAATTTCGTGGCCGCTTTTGCTTTTGGCACAGCCGTCGCGCGAACGATGGGCAAGGGTTTAGTCCATGCGGATGCCATCAATGAGTATATTCTGATCTGCGCATTGGCCGGCGCCATCGTCTGGACCACGGGCTGTACGATCTTAGGCTTGCCCATCAGTGTCTCGCATTCGCTGATGGGAGGTCTGGGCGGTGCCGCTATCACCAAGGCCGGCTCCGCCGCCTTGATCGTCCAAGGCTGGACGCTGCCCGTCCTGTTCATAGTCCTTTCTCCGCTCATTGGATTTGTACTGGGATTATTTCTCATGGTCGCGGTCAGCCGGATTGCGTGGAACGTCACGCCGGGACGGGTGGATCGTTGGTCCAGGCGGCTGCAGCTCCTCTCCGCTGCCGCTTACTCGCTCGGACACGGCACCAACGATGCTCAGAAGGGAATGGGAATCATCACCGCCGGGCTTGTCGCGTCCGGCTCCCTCAGGGAATACGAAGTCCCCATGTGGGTCATCCTGAGTTGTCACGCGGCCATCGCAGGCGGCACCATGGCAGGAGGCTGGCGGGTCATTAAAACGATGGGCCAGCGGATAACCAAACTGAAGCCTGTGGGCGGTTTCTGCGCCGAAACTGCAGCCGCGACCAGTCTGCTTGGCACCGCGTTGACGGGTATTCCGGTCTCGACCACGCACACCATCGCGGGAGCGATCATGGGAGTGGGCAGCGTGCGTCGCTTAAGTGCCGTGCGCTGGGGCGTAGCCGGAAAAATTGTCTGGGCCTGGTTTCTCACCATTCCCGGCTCCGGACTGGTCGCCGCTCTGGCCTACTGGGTTCTCCGCCACTTCATCCCGGCCGCCTGACGGCGACTCGTTCGCCCACCCCCGCCACGGCGGGCGAACGACCCCCCCACCACCCCCCTACGCGAGCAGGCCACGCGGCCGCTTTATCCCGGCCAGCTTCGCCATGGCGCGGAGAAGCTCGCCGTAGACCGGAAGGACGCCAGGAGCGTGGCGCTTGATGGCGCGAACATGCTCTCGGACGGTATCCCAGTCGCCGCGCGTGGCAGGGCCGGTGAGCGCGCCCCGCCCCCCCAGGGAAACGAAATTTCGGAGCGTCTCCGAGACAAAATGTCCCAGCATGGGGCGGATATTCTTCGCGGGGACTCCGGCGCAACGTAGCAGTTGATGCGACTGGTCGAGCAGCGCCACCACAGCTCCACAGGCCATCACCGCCCCGGCATGGTAAAGGGTCTTCTGCGCGGCCTCCACGGGGAACGAGAGACCGCCCAGGGACTGCACGATGGCCCTGGCCGCGGCTCGAGCACGGCCCTGCCCCTCGATCGCCCAGAACCCGTGGGGCAGATTCCGATAACCCGCTGCCGCACTGGGGATGGTCTGAAACGGGTGGAGCGACCCGACGGCAGCGCCGTACCTGCGCAGAGGTTCCAGCACGGCGGCGGGCAATGCCCCGCTGGTGTGCAGGACCACTTTGCCCCGCCAGGCGTGTATCCACCGGCTCCAGCGCACGGCCAGCGGCGCAATCGCTCCGTCCGCCACACACACCAGCGTGATGTCGGCTTCGGCCAGGGCCGGATCGTCCAGCCGGCAGGGAGTGCCTCCCCCGATGAATTCCACGGCGCGGCGCGCCGCGCTCAATCGTCGTGCCGCCACACAGTGAACCGGGTAGCCCGCTTCGCGGAGCAGTCTGCCCAGCGCCTGGCCCAACCGCCCCGGCCCCGCAATGGTCACACGGCTCCGCGGCACAGCCGTCGGCTCCGTCCGCTCCGTCTCCGGCTCCGCCACCAGAATTTCCTCGGACTCAACAGCCTCAACCGTTGAATTCATAGGCTTCCTCTGCCGCAGGGATGCCAACGAGCGCGCGAGTCAAATTCGTCCCGCGCCGGATATGGGCGGATTGTATCGCGAAATGGAAGGCAAATCAGGCACTACTTATGCCGCTTCCCCGCGCTGCGGCTTCCTTTTCCTTCAGTGACCTGATGCGGTCCCGCAGCTGGGCTGCTTTCTCGAATTCAAACTGCTTGGCGGCCTCGCGCATCTGCTTTTCGAGACCGGCAATGAGCTCGTCCATCTGATCCGGTGTGGCCAGCTCGTCGTCGGGAAGGTCCAAGGGTGGGGTCACAAAATCTGCCTCCACGATCGCCGCCAGCGCCATATCCACCGGCTTGACGATGCTTTCCGGCGTGATGCGGTTCTCTTCATTATAGCGGCGCTGTTTTTCGCGGCGGCGGTTGGTCTCCGCCATGGCCTGCCGAATCGAGTCCGTCATAACGTCGGCATAGAGAATCGCCCTGCCGCGCACGTGCCGCGCGGCACGGCCGATGGTCTGGATGAGAGAACCAGCGGACCGCAGAAATCCTTCCTTGTCGGCATCCAGGATCGCGACCAGCGAGACTTCCGGCAGATCCAGTCCCTCGCGGAGCAGGTTGATGCCGATGAGGACATCGAACGCGCCGCGGCGCAGGTCGCGCAGGATCCGGACGCGCTCCAGCGTATCCACCTCGGAATGCAGGTAACGGCATCTCACGCCTACGTCGCTGTAATACTCGGAAAGGTCTTCGGCCATGCGCTTGGTGAGCGTGGTGACCAGCACGCGCTCGCCGGCCTTTGCCCGCGCGCGAATCTCGCCGAGCAGGTCGTCAATCTGATGGCGCGTGGGGCGCACTTCGACTTCCGGATCGATCAGTCCGGTCGGGCGAATGATCTGCTCGGTGATGCGCCCGCCCGCCCGGGTGAGTTCGTAGGGCCCCGGCGTGGCCGAAACATAGATCACCTGTCCGACGCGATGCTCAAACTCGGCAAACGTCAGGGGGCGATTGTCGAGCGCCGAGGGCAGGCGGAAGCCATAATCCACCAGCGTCTGTTTGCGCGAGCGGTCGCCGTTGTACATGCCGTGCAGTTGCGGGATCGTCTGGTGGCTTTCGTCAATGAAGATCAGCGCGTCCGGGGGAAGATAATCGAGCAGGGTGGGCGGCGGTTCGCCCGGCAGGCGCCCCGAAAGATGGCGCGAGTAATTCTCGATGCCATGGCAGTAGCCCATCTCCTTCATCATTTCCAGATCGAACATGGTGCGTTGATGCACGCGCTGCGCTTCCACCAGCTTGCCCTGCTTTTCCAGTTGCCCGCGCCACCACTCGAGTTCGCTCTGGATTCTTTCGATGGCCTCCTCGCGCTGATCGGCAGGCATGACGTAATGGGTTCGCGGGTAGATGGGAAGCCGCGTCAAGGTTTGCCGCACCTGGCCGAAGAGCGGATCGATCTGCGCCAATGACTCGATCTCCTCGCCCCACATCTCGATGCGATAGGCGGTGTCTTCGTAGGTCGGAAAGACTTCGATCACGTCGCCGCGCACGCGGAACGTTCCGCGCTTGAAATCGAGATCGTTTCGTTCATATTGAATCTCGACCAATCGCCTCAGAATCTCGCGCCGCGAAATTTTCTGTCCTTTTTCGAGCATCAGCAACATGCCGTAATAGGCTTCCGGCGAGCCAATGCCGTAAATACAGCTGACGCTCGCCACGATCAGGCAGTCGCGGCGCTCGAAGAGCGAGCGCGTGGCCGACATGCGCAACTTGTCCAGCTCGTCGTTGATGGTGGCTTCCTTCTCGATGTAAATGTCGCCGGCGGGAATGTAGGCTTCCGGCTGGTAGTAGTCGTAGTAGCTGACGAAGTACTCGACGGCGTTGTGGGGAAAGAAATGGCGGAACTCGTGGTAGAGCTGCGCGGCAAGGGTCTTGTTGTGCGCCAGCACCAGCGTCGGCCGGTTGGTGTTCTCCACGACTTTGGCCATGGTGAAGGTCTTGCCCGAGCCGGTCACACCCAGCAGCACCTGGTGCTTTTCGCCATCGCTCACGCCTTGCGTCAGCTCAGCAATGGCCGAGACCTGGTCGCCGCGCGGCTGATACTCGGAAACGAGGCGAAAGTCCATCGATCTTCTGTTGCGGCGATGCCCCCATCGCCGCTCCTCCAGGATTCCCAAGGCGGCGGTGCGGCCACCGCCGCGGCAGCGAAGAATTCTGCGTGCCGGGCGAACTTTCATTATAATGCGAGATGAGCACGAAATCAGAATCATCGAGGTGACACGCCATGCGAACGAGAGTCCGGCTGGCATCCATCACGATCCTCACGGGGCTTTTGCTTTCCTCTCTCGGGATCTTGACGATTCATTCACGCCCCATTGACTTCGACGACTCCGTCAGCCTCTTCAACGGGAAGGACCTGACGGGTTGGGAAGGTGACACGAAGCTCTGGAGCGTGCGCGACGCCATGATCGTCGGCAAGTCGCCGGGGATTAATTACAATGCCTTCCTCGCTACCACGAAGGAATACGAGGATTTTGAACTCAAGCTCTCGTTCCGTCTGGTGGGAGGAGTCGGCAACAGCGGCGTGCAGTTCCGCAGCGTGCGCCTGCCGAACTCGCCCCAGGTCAAAGGCTACCAGGCCGACATTGGCGAGCAATTCTGGGGATCGCTCTACGACGAAGCGCGGCGCGACAAGACGCTGGTGGACGGTCGCCAGACCGGCGGGCTCGAGGCCGCCAAGAAAGACGGCTGGAACGAATACCTCATCCGCTGCCAGGGTGATCACGTCGTGCTGATGCTGAACGGTATCAAGACCGTGGACTACCACGAACCCGACGCCTCCATTCTCCGCTCCGGCATTATCGCGCTCCAGATTCACGCCGGCGGGCCCATGGAGATTCAATTCAAAGACCTCCGAATTCGTACGTTAGACAAATGACATAACAGTTGTCATTCCTTGTCGGCCCTCCCCGAAGCATGGGACGCCTCGGAAGACCAGCATGACGGATCCCCCCTCGGAGTGCGCCTTGGTGTTATTCCTTGAATCTGAACGAATCTTTTTGAAATCCTTTCAATTCGAGCCTAAGTAAGGTATAAATTCTGTCTCAAGCCGGCTGGGGTTGCCGGGGCAATTCCACCTATCATGTGCGAAAAAGGAAGCCACAATGGCGCCAGATTCTGGCCGCAATGGAAGCGCGCAGCCGTCGCGGCCGTCTGCCTGGTGCTGCCCATCGTTGCGCAGGAGCCGAAGGAAGTCACGGAGCCCCGCATTCTCTCCCTGTTCCCCGCTGGAGGGTCTCCCGGCCAGACGGTGAAGGCCGAAATTCGGGGCCTATGGCTAAGCGGCGCGCGCACGGTCTGGTTTGAATCAGGCGGCCTTCGCGCCAGCGTCGAGCGAGTTGAAACGCTTTCCGAGCAATTCCCGGAAGCACTTCCGGGCGCCCCACCGCCGCGGGTGACGCCACGGCCGATCGATCTGGTCCGCATCGAGCTGCGAATCCCCCCTGCGGCGGAGCCGGGGACCCGGTTGCTTCGTCTTGTCACCCGGCGGGGCCTCTCGACTGCCGTCCCGTTCCAAGTCACGGCGGGCCCGGTGACCCCGGAAGTCGCCGCGGATCACTCCACCGCCAGGACGGCGCAGCCGATTTCGGCGCCAACCATCGTCTTTGCAAGGATCGAGAACCGCGGTGAGGTCGATTTCTATCGCGTGCGCGCAGCCCGCGACGAGTTGCTGGTCTTCGAAGTCCGGGGCGCCCAGAATTTCGTGCCACGCCTCGCCCTCTATCGTCGCGGCGGGAGCTGGTTCGACGCGGAGCGTCCTGTGCGCCTCCTTTTCGAGGAAGAGCGAAATTCCGACCTGATGTTCGCAAAGCCTCTCGCCAGCTTCCGCGCGCCCGAAGCCGGAGACTACTTTGTTGAGGTCGCTTCCCTCTTTGGCAAAGGCAGTCCCGATTGCACGTATCAATTCCGCGTGTCCCGCGGCGCGCCACCTGCCGCCGAGCCCGCGCCTCTCGACTGGAAAGAACGAAACTTCGCTCGCAGTCTGAACGAGGATTGGATCCAGTCAGTCGCTGGGCGCAGCGTCAAGGGCAGCCCGGCAGCGTCTGCGGTCATTGCCTCCGCGGGCGCCATGGGAACCGGCGCGGCGCCCGCCGATCCCGGCGAAGCACCCGCCCCGGCCGCACTTTCGACAAACCCGCAAATCGTCCGCGAAGAAGAAGCCGGTTCGCCCGTTACGCTTCCCGGCATTTTCGAGGGAGCAGTGGAACATCCGGGCGACCTGGACTCTTTCCACTTCAAGGTCGAGCCGGGCCAGAAACTCACCTTCGAAATCGAGACGCCCGCCACCACCCCGCCGCACTTCAATCCGCGCATCGGCGTCGTGGACCTGACGGATCATGAGTTCTTTTCCAACGTGGATCGTCGCGTCTCCCTGTTTAACAACAACGCTGACCCCCATGTCTTTCTGAAAGCCATTGCGCCCCGAGCGACCTTCACCTTCGAACGCGGCGGCGAATACATTCTCAATGTCCGCGACATTACTTCCCGTTACGGGGACCCGGGGTTCCGCTACCGGATTCTGGTCCGGCAGCAGGTGCCGCATGTGGGCGAAATCGCCGTTGCGGATGCCGAGCAGATCAATCTCCGTCCTGGCGAAGCGCGCAAGCTGGCGATTACGGCGCAATTCGAGGAAGGGTTCAGCGGGGACGTGGCGGTCAGGCTGGAAGGCTTGCCGCCGGGCGTGCAGGCCTTCCCTGCCGTGCCCTACAGCGACGGGCGCGCGCCCCTGGAAGTGCCGCAGAATCCCGATATTGTGCTGCCGAAGGAGCAGCGGGCGGCGATCGTGCTCGTGACCGCACCCGATGCGCCGCCCACGCCAGAGCCCGCTTTGGCTGTCGTCCATTGCCGTCCCACCGCCGGCGGCAAGCTGGGAGAGAGCCTGCGCGTGCGCGCGATCCCCCTCATGGTTATCGCGGGCGAACAGAAGGCGGAGGAGGCAAAGCCGTGACCGGACATGCAACAGCACACCGGTTCCCTCCCGCGGCCCTCGGATTCGCCTGGCTCGTCATGCTGCTGGGCGTCCCGGCACCGGCGGCGGAGCCCACCGCCCTTCGCATCGTCCCGGCCGAAGCCAGACTCTGGAGAAAAGCTGCCACGCAGCAGTTCATCGTGGTGGCGAAATACACCGACGGCATCGAGCGCGACGTCACCTCGCAGGTGCAGGTGACGGTCTCGGCGCCGCAACTCGGCGAGTTGACGTCCCGCGGCCGATTCACGGCGCGCGCCGCGGGGCGCGGCACCGTGACCGCCGGCTTCGGAAAGCTCAGGGCAACTGCCACGATTCAGATTGACGACGCCGACCTGCCGGTTCCCTTCACCTTCGCGCGCGATATTGGCAGCCTCCTCACCAAGCGGGGCTGCAACGACACGGTGTGCCACGGCGGGGTGAAAGGCCGCGCCGGCTTCCGGCTTTCGGTTTATGGCGAGCATCCGAAGGACGACTATCAGTTCATCGTCGAGGGCGGCACGTATCGCGTTCTCTCGCCCGACATCGAGCCGCGCAAGCCCCGTATCGAAAAGGCCCATCCAGAGCAGAGCCTGGTCCTGCTCAAGCCGACCTTCGCCGTGCCGCATCAGGGCGGCGTTCGATTTGAAACCGGCTCGCCGGATTATCAAAAGCTGTTCGAATGGATTCGGGCCGGCGCGCCCTATGGCGAAGAGGCGGAGCAGGCGGGCGTCCGCACGGAGCGCGTTGAGGTCTTTCCGCGGGAAGTCGTGCTCGACAAGACCGGCCGGCATCAGCTTGCCGTCACCGGTTACCTGGCCAATGGCCGGAGCGAAGACCTGACGGGTTCGGTGGCCTTCGTCTCCGAGGATCCCGCGGTCGCCGACGTCACCGAGGACGGCCTGATCGTAGCCAAGAAGCCGGGTGAGACTTCCATCATGGTTCGCGCCGCGGGCGGCTTTTCGCAGCACGTCACCGTCGGAGTCATTGAAAAACCGATCCTGAACTACCCCCCGATCGAGTCGCGGAATTACATCGATCAGTTCGTGCAGGCCAAGCTGCGGAAGTTTCAAATCGTCCCCTCGGAACGGGCCACGGATGCGGAATTTCTGCGCCGCGTCTGTCTGGACCTGGGGGGAACACTGCCACCGCCCGAACGCGTGCGCGAATTCCTGGCCGACAAAGATCCGCGCAAGCGCGACCGGCTGATTGAAACGCTCCTTGACTCGCCGGAGTACGTGGATTATTGGACATTTCGGTTCGGCGACCTGTTACGCGCCACCTTCGCCACGTCCAACGATGCCAAGTCCGTGAAGGCTTACGAGGACTGGATTAGCAACAGCCTGATCGCCAACAAGCCCTACGACCGGATGGCGCGCGAGCGTATCGCCGCACAAGGCTACAGCGCGCCGGCCCGCAATTACTACTACGTCGCCGAACTGACCACGCCCGAGCAACTGATGCCGGAAATGATCCGGCTCTTCATGGGACGCCGTATCGAGTGCGCGCAGTGCCACGCGCATCCGACGCAACCCTGGACGCAAGCGCAGTTCTGGGGACTGGCGGCGTTCATCGCGGGTTATACCGAACTGCGCGATGACACGGTGATCATTGACGCGATGGGCGGCGGCCACGTGGATCCGCCGAAGGACGTGGTGGTGCTGCATCCGCGAACCAAAGAGAAGATTGTCCCCGCATTTCTGGACGGCACGCGGCTGCCGCAGGATCAGTATTTCGATCCACGCCTGCGGCTGGCAGAATGGATTACGGCCCATCCTTACTTCGCCGAGGCGGCAGTGAATCGCATCTGGAGCTTCTTCTTCGGCCGCGGTATTGTGGAGCCGGTGGACGATTTCCGCACCACCAATCCGCCCACGCATCCCGAACTCCTCAAGGCGCTGGCCCAGGATTTTCGCGATCACCGCTTCGATCTGAAGCATCTGATGCGCACCATCGTGCAGTCGCGGACTTACCAGACTTCGGGCGCCCCGAATGCGAGCAACCGGGGTGACCGAATCAACTATTCCTTCGCGCAGCCACGGCCGCTGGAAGCGGCAGTGCTGCTGGACGCCGTTTCCAGCGCCACCGGAACTCGCGAGCGGTTCCGCTATCACCCATCGATCGGCGGCGGGGTGGCGCCGCCCGCCGCGCGTGCGCAGAATATGATCCCTGATGTCTGCCCCTCACAGTTCATGGACGCCTTCGGGCGCTCCACGCGCAAGACGCTGCCCGTGGAAGCGCCTCAGCCCAATTTGCTGGCAGCGCTGCACATGGTGGCCGGGCCCACGTATAACGAAAAGATCCATCAGCAGGACAGCCGCTTGAATCGCCTGCTCCGGCAGGGCGCGAGCGATGAGCAGATTATTGACGAGTTTTATCTGGCGGCGCTCACGCGCCGTCCCACGGCAGAAGAGAAGACGGAATTGAAGAGGTTGATCGCGCCGCGCGCGCGCGATCGCAAACAATCGTTGCAGAACCTGGTGTGGGCGATTCTGACGTCACGTGAGTTCACGTATAACCATTAGCGGTGAAGGTAGAGCCGACCTTCAGGTCGCCAGTTGGCGGCCTGAAGGCCGCCGCAACGAAGAATAACGGGAGTCGAAGAAGGTGCAACGGCCATCCGGCTGCCCACATTGCGACGGCATCAAACTCACGCGGCGGGACTTCGTTCGCGCCGGTGCGCTCAGTTTTCTCGGCGCCAGTTTGAGCGATCTCTTGCGCCTGGAGAAGGCGCAGGCGCTCGCCGCTCCCGCCGCCTCACCGGCCGCCAAAGGCCAGGCGGTGATTCTCCTGTGGCTGGAGGGCGGCATCAGCCACGTCGATACCTGGGACCTGAAAAGTTCCAGCAGCTTCAAGCCGATTCCCACCAGCGCCGACGGCATTCAGATTTCAGAAATCCTGCCGCAAGTGGCGCGCCACATGGACAAACTGTCCATCGTCCGCTCCATGCGCACCTTCGAGCGCAACCATCCGCAGGGCACGATTGAGACGCTCACCGGGCATCGGCCCAATCCCGCGCTCAAGACGCCCAGCCTCGGCTCGATCGTTTCCAAAGAACTCGGCGCACGGAACAACATGCCGCCGTTCATCGCCGTGCCCCAGCCCACGGAGAACGATTTCTTCAATTACCAGCCGGCGTATCAGGCGGCGTTCCTGGGCTCCGAGTACGACGCCCTGATTCTGCCCGATCCGAGCAAGCCTGATTTTGCCGTGCCCGACCTGAGCCTGCCGAAATCCATCACCGCCGAGGTGATCGACGACCGGCGCGCCATGCGCAAGATCGTGGACTACTTCTATCGCCGCAAGGTGGAGGCGGCGGAATTCGCCAAAATGGATGCCTTTGAGGCGCAGGCCGTCAACATGCTCCTCTCTCCCACGGTGCGCGAGGCGTTTGACCTTTCGAAAGAATCGGCCAAGACCCGGGATCGCTACGGCCGGCATCGCGTGGGCCAGAGCGTGCTGATGGCGCGGCGCATGGTCGAGGCGGGCTGCCGCTTCGTGACTGCCGCCGGCTACACCCACGGGCAGTGGGACACCCACGACAACAATGAAAAGGTCTTGCGGGAAACGCTCTGCCCGCTGCTCGATCAAAGTCTTTCGGCGCTGATGGAAGACTTGCAGGAGCGCGGCCTCTACGAGAGCACCATCGTGCTGGTGACCGGCGAGTTCGGACGGACGCCGGTCATCAATCCCAAGCTGGGCCGCGACCATTGGCCGGAGGCGTGGTCGCTGGTTGTGGGCGGCGGAGGCATCGCGGGCGGACGCATCGTCGGCGCCACCGACGAGCGAGGCGCCGCCGTGACCGATAAGCCGGTTTCCACCGGCGACCTCTACGCCACGATCTATAAAGCCCTGGGCATCGACTGGACCAAGACCTACATGTCGCCCATCGCGCGGCCCGTCTATATCGCCAACGGCTTTGACGACGTTCCGGGAAATCCCATCGAGCAGCTGATCTCGTGTGGTGCGTCGCAGATAACGATTCAATCGCGGGGCGCCGCGTAGCGGCGGCCTTCAGGCCGCCACCCGTACGTGT
>CAZHKT010000006.1:0-1905 GCA_964533045.1 uncultured Acidobacteriota bacterium
GAGTGATGGCGATGAGATACGCCACCACCACGGCACCGTCAAGCCAATGAAAGCCCACGCAGATTCCCGGCAGGTCCGATCGGAGCCGGCAAGCCCGCTCCGGCCGGAGTCATGGTTCACGCAAAAAAGGCCCGGTTCATCGCGCCCCGGCGCCCAACACCACCATCTTGCGCAAAAGGCTTAGGAAGATTTCGCGATCGCGCCCGTCCATTCGGCTGGTCAGCCTTCGAATCTTCTCTGTAAACGGATTTACAGTTGAAGGCTTGGTTGCGCGCGCTCTGATAGGCGCCGGAGGCGGGACGGCGTCCCCCACCTGAAAGAGCGCATACAACGGCACGGCCAGTGCCGCTGCGAACTTTTCGAGCGTTTCCACGCTGGGGATGGTATAGCCGCCTTCCACGCGCGAGACATAGCAGCGCAGCAGCCCTGTCTTCTCCTCAATGTCCCCCTGGGACATGTTCCGATGGGTCCGCAGTTCGCGTAGCCGTTGGCCGATAGACCCCGCGATGGGTCTGCCCGCCTTGGGGCCTTTGCCCGCTTGAGATTTCCTCTTGGCCATGAAAGCTCCGTATGGATCCAAAGAACTCCATGAATACGGCAGTGATTCTAACACAGTGGCAGAAGCTTCAGGGAGCGCAGTTGCCGGCGCGGAGCCGCTCCGGGGAGGATTATGAGCAGGCCAGATTCTGCTTGACACGATGTTGCTGTTTCAATAGAGTTCGCACGAGCTGGTTAGTCACTTCGGGGATTTCCCATGCAAGCTGAACTGGATCGCTGTGCTCTTGGCTCGGCGGTGAGCAGCCCGAAATCCCCTTTCAGGAGGCGGTGCGCATGAGGTCTCTTCGTGCACGAGCGGGTCTGTGGATCTTGAGTTTGCTGGCGCTGCCGGTGGCCGCGGGCGTGCTTTGGGCCCAGTCCGAGGACGACATGGCAGGTGCGGCAGCCCTCGCAGGGGTGGGCATCATGATGGTGGTGTTCTTTCTGATCTTCGCCGCCCTCTATGTCTATTTCGCGCTGGCGTTTTCAACGATCGCCAAGAAGACGAATACCCCGAACGCCTGGTGGGCCTGGGTGCCCATTCTGAACATCGTCCTTTTGGTGAATATCGCCAAGAAGCCTGTCTGGTGGGTGATTCTTTTCTTCGTGCCCATTGTCAGCATCGTGGTCGCGATTATCGTGATGATGGCGGTGGCGGAGGCGCGTGGCAAGCCCAATTGGTGGGGCATTCTGATGATCGTCCCGGTCGTGAATCTGATCGTGCCGGGTTATTTGGCCTGGGTGGACTAAGCCCGGACGGGAAAACCGCTTGATGGCGTGGCTGGCGCTCGGACGGAGCGCCGGCCATGGCTGTTGTTTCCTTCCTTGCGGCGGCCAAGCGCCGCGCGCTTGACTTTTCCTCACATGGATGCCCTAAAATTGCTCCCGACGGGACTCTTCATTCCCTCGCGCATGGCCGCCGCAGGGCGGCGTCGGAGGGCGCTATGCTTCTTGCCTCACAGCTCCGGCACGGAACTGTCGTCAAACTGACGGACGGGCTCTATCGCGTCATCGAATCGACTTACCACGTGGGGCAGGGCAAGATGCCGGGCAGCGTTCACGCCAAGGTTCAACACGTAGTCAAGGGGACTTTCAAGGAGATTCGCTGGCGGCCGGAGGAACGCCTGGAAGATGTGGCACTGGAAAAGAAGCAGATGCAGTACCTTTTCAGTGACGCGGATTCTGCCACGTTTATGGATCCCGTGACCTTTGACCAGGTTTCAATTCCCCTCGATGCGATCGGTCCCGCGCAAAGGTTTCTGCGGCCCGACATGGAAATTCCTGTGGAGTTTTTCGAGGGTCAGCCGATCAGCGTTGAGTTCCCGCCGGCTGTGGAAGTGAAGGTCGCCACCACGGCGCAGCCGGTTC
>CAZHKT010000006.1:1915-31115 GCA_964533045.1 uncultured Acidobacteriota bacterium
TCACCAGCAGCAGGACAATACCTACAAGTTCGCCACGCTGGAAAATGGCATGGAGGTCATGGTCCCGCAATTCATCCGGCCGGGCGAGCTCGTCCGGATTGACGTGGCTACCGGCAAATACCTCGACCGCGTGCGAACCGACATCAAACGGGTGTAAGCATTCTCGGCAATAGAAGCCGCCGGGATATTCTCGAGCGAGGACACTCCATTTTGACGCTCTCCTTTGATCACCGGGCAGGTGACGCACACGCCGCGATCCAGTTCTTCCGCCGCGAGTCGGGCCGGCTGCGCTTCCTGAACAAAGTGATCATCGCGCCGGACCGGACGATCATTCAGGACATCAATCGCGACAGCATGGAGTTTATAGGACTGACCTACGGCGACCCGGCGCTGGAAGCGCTGCTGGCCGATCTGGAAGTTATTTTCGACGCCGAGGCCTTGCGCGCAGCGGGCGCGGAAGGTCGTACCGTTGAATATCCTCTCTCCGCCCGCTATCCCTGGGCCTGGGAACGAGTCAGCGGCTGACCATCATGCACGCCCCATCGGAGTGGCGCTCCCTGACCGGTTATCAGTGGCTGGTGCTGGGCGTGGCGTGGCTGGGCTGGGTCTTCGACTCGATGGACGCGACCATCTACGCCCTGGTCATGACCCCTGCGCTGCGCGACCTCCTGGGCGCTGCTGCAACCCCCCAGACCATCGGCTGGTACGGCGGTTTGATCTTTTCCATTTTCATCGTGGGCTGGGCGGTGGGCGGAATTGCCTTTGGCATTGCCGCCGATTACATCGGCCGGACGCGAACGCTGGTCATCACCATTCTGATCTACGCGATCTTCACCGCTGCGGCGGGTCTTTCGCACACCTGGTGGCAACTGGCGGTTTGCCGGTTCCTCACCGCGCTCGGCATTGGGGGCGAGTGGGCCGCGGGCGCCACGCTGGTCGCCGAAGTCTGGCCGGAATCGCTGCGCGTCAAGGGCGCGGGTCTGCTGCAATCGGCCTGGGGTGCGGGATACTTTCTGGCCGCCCTCCTCTATCTCAGCCTCTCGGATTACAGTTGGCGTGTGATGTTCTTCGTCGGGCTGGTTCCGGCACTAGTGGCGGTCCTGGCGAGGCTCAAGGTGCGCGAGCCGGAGCGATGGGTGAAGGTCCGCCAGAGTGCGGACTGGGTGGCCCAGCGAACCTCCAAGCTTCACTTCCTCTTTGAACGCGGGATGAGACGCGACACGCTGGTCGGAACCGGCCTGGCGTTCGTCGCCGTGTTCGGCCTTTGGGGCGCGACCAACTGGACGCCGACCTTGATTCGTGAATTACTCGAACCCCGAGGCCTTTCCTCCACCGACACAGCCCGGTTTGTCAGCTACGCAACGATGAGTTTGAACGCCGGCGCCATCCTGGGTTACCTGGTTTTCGCGCCGCTGGCCGAGCGCCTCGGCCGCCGCGGCGCCTTTCTGGTGATGCTGACGGGATCGGCCCTGGTGCTGCCCGCTGCTTTCCTGCTGCCGAACAGCTACGGCGCCGCCATGCTGCTCCTGCCGGTCCTGGGATTCTTTTCGAACGGCATTTTCAGCGGCTTTCCCATCTACCTGCCCGAGTTGTACCCCACGCGAATGCGTGCGACGGGCGCCGGCTTTTGCTTCAATGCCGGCCGGGTGCTGGCGGCGTGGGGACCCTTCCTGACCGGCTCGCTGGTGGCGGTGTTGGGCAGCTTCGCGCGCGCGGCAAGCTCCATGGCCCTGGTGTATGTGCTCGGTATTCTGATTCTGACCCAGGCGCGCGAAACCCGCAACGAAGTGCTGCGATAACTCGCATTTCCCCGCGGGATGTGATAGGCTTTTTCGGGACCCGAAGAACGACGGCATGGAGAATTCTCCTAAAACGTCCGAAGCGGGTTCGACTCCACCTAAAGGCCGCAAGTTTCGCGGCGTTGTCCACATTCATTGGGACCGATGCAAGGGCTGCGGCTTCTGCATTGAGTTCTGTCCCCCCAAAGTCCTTGCCTTCTCGGAAAGCTATAACGCGCACGGATACCATCCTCCTCAATTGATCAATGAAGTAGGCTGCACGGGTTGCGATCTGTGCGGCCTCTATTGTCCCGACTTCGCCATCTTTGGGGAGCGGGTACCCGTTGCGCCGCAAGAAGCGGAGGCCGTGCCATCATGAAGGCCAGTGCTGCGGGAGTCTTGACCGGCGCGCATTTTCTGGATGGCGATCAGGCCTGCTGCGAGGGCGCGCTGGCGGCGGGCGCCAATTTCGCGGCCGGGTATCCCATCACGCCCTCCACGGAGATTGTGGAGCGCTTCGCGGCGCGTGTGCCGACCGTGGGCGGAACTTTTCTCCAGATGGAAGACGAGCTGGCTGCGTCCATCGCCATTCTGGGAGCTGCCTGGGCGGGAGCGAAGACGTTCACCGTGACGTCGGGTCCGGGCTTTTCGCTGATGATGGAGCACATCGGCCTGGCGGCCATGACCGAGACCCCCTGCGTCTTTGTGGACGTACAGCGCGGCGGCCCTTCCACCGGCTTGCCGACGCTGCCAGGCCAGGCCGACATGATGCAGGCGCGATGGGGCTCGCACGGCGACTACGAGATCATCGCTCTGTGTCCCAATTCTCCCCAGGAATGCTTCGACCTGATGATTGACGCTTTCAACCTGTCGGAGCAGTATCGTCTGCCGGTGCTTTTCATGATGGATGAGTGCGTCGGCCACATGACGGAGAAGGTCGTCATACCTGCCCCCAACACGATTGAGATCTTCCCGCGCCGCTTCACCGCCAAGCCGCCTGCCGAATACAAGCCGTTCCAGCCGGCCCCCGATGGAATTCCGGAGATGGTCAAGGCCGGCGACGGCTATCGCATCCACATTACCGGCCTGACGCACGACGAGCAGGGCTATCCGGCGATGAATTGGCGCGAGCAGTCGAAGCTGGTGCGCCGCCTGGTAGGGAAGGTGCGCGACAACGCCGACCGTATCGCGCGCTTCGAAGAATCCAACCTGGCGGACGCGGAGGTGGTCGTGGTCGCTTACGGCATCTCCAGTCGCGTCGCGCTCCGCGCCATTCAACTGGCGCGCGAGGAAGGCATCCGCGCTGGCCTGCTGCGGCCGGTCGTGGTGTGGCCCTTCCCGGAAAAACGGATTCGCGAACTGGCAGATCGAGTGACGGCTTTTGTGCTGGTGGAGATGAATCTCGGCCAGATGGTTTACGAGGTCGAGCGCTGCGCCGCCGGCAAGGCCCGGACCGAACTGGTAGGTCACGGCGGCGGCACCGTGCATGAACCCGACGAGGTCCTGGAAATGATCCGTGAGGTGGCGCGATGAGCACATTGCCGGTCATAGAAGATGCCGTCAATCCCGTCGAACCGTTCCTGCGTAGCGACCGCATGCCGCACATCTGGTGCCCGGGCTGCGGCATCGGGACGACGGTGAACTGCTTCGCGCGCGCGCTGGTGGAATCGAAACTCAATCTTGACAAGGTGGCCGTCGTGTCGGGCATTGGTTGCACCGGCCGCGTGGCGGGCTACATGAAGCTCGATTCATTTCACACCACGCACGGCCGTGCCATTCCGTTTGCCACCGGAATGAAGCTGGCGAATCCCGACCTCACCGTCGTGGTCTACAGCGGCGACGGGGATCTGATCGCGATTGGCGGAAACCACTTCATCCACGCGGCGCGGCGGAACGTGGACTTGAAGGTCATCTGCGTCAACAATTTCACCTACGGGATGACGGGCGGCCAGGTGGCACCTACGACGCCCCTGAGTGCCACGGCGACCACCGCCCCGTACGGAAGTTTCGAGCGGCCCTTTAATCTTCCGTATCTGGCCGAGTCGTGCGGCGCCGTCTATGTCGCCCGCTGGACGGCGTTCCACGTGCGGCATATTACAAGATCGATGGTCGAGGCGCTCAACAAGAAGGGGTTCAGCTTCATCGAAATCATCACCCCGTGTCCCACGCTTTACCTGCGGCGCAACAAGCTGGGCGATAGCCTCGACACAATGCGCTATTACAAAGAAAAAAGCGTTATCAAGAATGGCGCGCACCCTAAGGACGTCGACATCCAGATGGGCGGTGAAATCATTTGCGGGAAGTTTGTCGATATTGACCGGCCAACCCTCAACGAGGCCATGCATTCGCAACTTTCGAAGGCGCTGGGAGTGCGCGATGCCGGGGGAGGAGGCCTCTGATGCCCACGACGGAAATTCGCATCGCTGGTTTTGGCGGCCAGGGAGTGATCCTGGCAGGGATGGTGCTGGGCAAGGCTGCCACGCTTTACGATAATCAGCATGTGACCCTCACCCAGAGTTTCGGGCCGGAAGCGCGCGGCAGCGCGTGCAGCGTTCAACTGATCGTTTCGCCCGAGCCGGTACTGTTTCCCTATATCACGCGGCCCGATATTCTCGTCGTGATGTCGCAGGAAGCGTACAGCAAGTTCGCCCCAGGCGTGAAACCGGGCGGAAGGTTGCTCTACGAACAGGATCTGATTCAGCTCGGCAAGAAGCTTGCGCCGGAGGTCAAGTCCTACGGCATCCCTGCCACGCGTTTGGCCGAGGAACTGGGCCGCAAGCTCGTCCTCAACATGGTGATGGTCGGCTTCGCGACGGCGGTGACATCGCTCATTGCGCCCGACGCGGTCCGCCGATCCATCGGAACCTCGGTCCCCAAAGGAACGGAGAAGCTGAATCTCGCCGCCTTTGAAAAAGGGTTTGAATTCGGGCGCAGTCTGCTGGCGGCCGCCAGCGCGGCCTGAGCACGACTCGAGTTTGTCATTCGGCATCGCACCCCGCACTGGACTTGTGGCCAATTCGGAGAAGCCATCATGCGAAGACGTGCAAGAATTCTGTCACTGATCTTGCCAGCGTTGCTGCTCACCGGCTGGAGGGCGTGGGCGCAGGCGCCCCGAGCCTCGTCGGTGGACCTCGCCCGGCAGCCCACTTTGTACGTGGTGGGATACGCCCACCTCGACACACAGTGGCGCTGGGACTATGTCGAGACCATCGGGGAGTATATCCCCAACACCATGTACGACAACTTCGCCCTCTTCGAGAAGTACCCGCACTACATCTTCAACTTCAGCGGGGCGAACCGCTACCGGATGATGAAGGAGTACTACCCGTCGGACTTCGCCAAGGTTCAGAAATACGTGGCCGCGGGGCGTTGGTTTCCGTCCGGGGCCGCGATGGAGGAAAGTGACGTCAATGTGCCGTCGGCCGAGTCCATCATCCGCCAGATCCTTTACGGCTCCCATTTCTTTCGCCGGGAACTGGGCCGGTCGAGCGCTGAGTACATGCTGCCGGACTGCTTTGGATTTCCGGCTTCCCTCCCCAGCATCTTGGCGCACGCCGGCATCAAAGGGTTCTCCACGCAGAAACTCACCTGGCGTTCGGCCAACGGGATTCCATTCAACGTGGGTGTCTGGGAGGGCCTCGACGGCAAGAGCGTCATCGCGGCGCTGAACGCCGGCGACTACGGCGCAGATATCAAGGAAGACCTGAGCCGGAGCGAGTCGTGGTTGCGCCGAATCCAGCAGCAAGGCATGCTGAGCGGCGTCTACGCGGATTACCTCTACTACGGCACCGGAGACATTGGCGGCGCGCCCAGGGAGCCCTCTGTGAGGCTGCTGGAGCAGATTGTGACCAAGGGCCGCGCGGCGCTGCCTAACGCTCCCGGCCAGGAGACGCCGGTTGGCGTCGGACCCATCCAGGTACTTTCTGCCACGGCGGAGCAGATGTTTCTGGACATCACACCGGAGCAGGCCGTGCGCCTGCCGCGCTATCGGGGTGACTTGCTGCTCATTGAACATTCGGCGGGCTCCCTCTCCTCTCAGACTTATATGAAGCGCTGGAACCGCAGGAACGAAGTCCTGGCCGACGCCGCCGAGCGCGATTCGGTTGCGGCTCACTGGCTGGGCGGCCGCGACTACCCGCTCGAGAGATTGAACAACGCCTGGACGCTCGTCGCGGGGGCGCAATTTCACGACATCCTTCCGGGAACCAGCATCCCCAAGGCTTACGAGTACTCCTGGAACGATGAAGTGCTGGCCATGAATCAGTTTGCGGGGGTGCTGAACAGCGCCACGGAAGCGGTGGCGTCGGCGATGAATACGCAAGCGACGGGGAAAGCCATTGTCGTTTACAACCCCCTGAACATCGCGCGCGAGGACGTGGTGGAAGCCTCCGTGCGCTTTCCGGGCGGCGTGCCCCAAGCGGTCCGCGTGGTGGGACCGGACGGCAGGGAAGTCCCCGCCCAGATGGCGAGCATTGCCGCTGGTGCTGTCAAGGTGCTGTTTCTGGCCAAGGTCCCGCCGGTAGGATTCGCGGTCTATGATCTTCAGGTCGCCGATTCGGCCCCCTCCAGCGCCGCGGGGTCGACCCTCCAAGTCACTGAAGACCTGCTCGAAGGCGAGCGCTACCGCGTCCGCCTGGATCCAAACGGCGACGTGGCCAGCATCTACGACAAGAAGGTCCAGCGCGAACTTTTGTCCGGCCCGGCGCGCCTTGCGTTCCAAACCGAAAAGCCCTTTGACTGGCCGGCCTGGAACATGGACTGGAGCGATCAACAAAAGCCGCCCCGCGGCTACGTAAGCGGACCGGCGAAGGTTCGGATTGTGGAGAAGGGGCCGGCTCGCATCGCGATCGAAGTCAGCCGGGAGGCCGAGGGCTCGCGCTTTGTCCAGACGATCCGGCTGGCCGCCGGCGATGCAGGGAACCGTGTGGAGTTCGCTAACCGCATTGACTGGAAGACCGCTTCCGCCGCGCTGAAGGCAACCTTTCCCCTGACGGCTTCGAATCCGGAAGCTACCTATCACTGGGACATCGGCACGATTCAGCGCGGCAACAACAACGAGAAGAAATACGAAGTGCCCTCTCACCAGTGGTTCGACCTCACCGACCAGAGCGGGGCCTTCGGTGTCACGGTGCTGTCGGACTGCAAGTACGGATCGGACAAGCCGGATGACAACACGCTCCGCCTGACGCTTCTTTATACGCCCGGCATCGGAGGTGGAAATGCCATCGAGTACAACGATCAGTCCTCTCAGGACTGGGGCCATCACGAGTTTGTCTATGGCTTGGCCGGCCATGCGGGCGATTGGCGCCGGGAACAGTCCTACTGGCAGGCGCTTCGTCTCAATCAGCCGCTCTTGGCATTCGAGACCCCCCGACACGCGGGCGCGCTCGGGACTGCCTTCTCGTTGTTGAAACTCAGCACCAACCGGCTGCGCGTGCTGGCGCTGAAGAAAGCGGAGCAAGGCGAGGAGTTCGTTATCCGGCTTGTCGAAACCGAGGGCAAGCCCGTGGAAGCCGCGCGGATCGCGTTCGCTGGCTCCCTCACGGCGGCGCGCGAGGTCAATGGACAGGAAATGCCGGTCGGCCGCGCCGCGGTCAAGGGCGGGGAGCTGGTGGCGGATTTCGCCCCCTACCAGGTACGCAGCTTCGCGGTCATGCTTGGCACACCGCCAGTTAAACTGGCGGCACCGACGTCGCGGCCCGTCGCTCTGCCCTATGATCGATCCGTCGCCAGCATGGACCATGCGAAATCGGCGGGCGGTTTTGATGATGCAGGCCGGAGTCTGCCGGGTGAAATGCTGCCCAGACAGATCTCCTATGGCGGCATTAATTTTCATCTGGCTCCGGTTACCAAGCCCAATGCCGTGACCGCGAAAGGCCAGACCATCGCGCTCCCGTCGGGCCAGGTGGGGCGAATCCTCCTTTTGGCGGCCTCCGCGGCGGGTGATCAAAAGGCCACGTTCCGCATTGGCGAGCAAGCCACCGACCTCACCATTCAGGACTGGTCCGGCTACATTGGCCAGTGGGACCGCCGAAGCTTCCGAGAGGTGGCAATCGCCCTCCCGCCCGAGCCCGCTCCAGACGACACCAGCCCTGCCGCGCGTCTTGCCCGCCGCTTGCGCTCCCACGCGAAGCTTTACGGCCCGCTAATGCGAGCGGAGGTGGACAGTCTGGCCCCCGGCTACATCAAGCCCGCGCCCGTCGCCTGGTTCGCGTCGCATCGCCACACGGCGGCGGGAGCCAATGAGATCTATGCTTATTCGTATCTCTATGCCTACTCGCTGGAAGTTCCACCGGGCGCCACGTCACTGACCTTGCCAGTGAACGATAAGATCCGCATCCTCGCCGTCACGGCCACAGAGGCGGGAGGCGCCGTACGTCCCGTGCAGGAACTCTGCGACGTGCTGCGGCAGCCGGAAGGTGATCAGACGTCGGATTGACCCTGTGATACCGGAACTCCTCAAGGAGGTTGCGGCATGTTTGAACCAAGAGCCGTCACGCTGAAGGATGGCACGCGCGTCCTCATCCGACCCATGACGCGGGAAGATCTGGAGTGCTCCCTGACCTTCTTTCGGGCGCTTTCCGAGGAAGATCGCCTCAGCCTTCGAGGCGATCCGGACACGCGCGAGTCTGTCGAAGAGCGGATTCGGGAGATGGAACGCGGCACGGTGAAACGCCTGGTGGCGGTGGCCGGCGAATCCATCGCGGCCGACGGCGCCCTGGAGCTCTCCCACTTCGGCTGGGAACGGCATATCGCGGAGATGCGGCTGATCGTGGCCGGTCCCTTTCAGCATAAGGGCCTGGGCACGCTGATGGCCGGCGCGCTTTACGACGTCGCCGCGTCGGCCGGAATCGAGGAGATCATCGTGAGAATGATGGCGTCCCAGACCGCCGCGATTCGAATCTTCCAGAACCTGGGATTCCGCCAGGAGGCCGTCCTGCGTGATTACGTCAAGGATTCAAAGGGAGTTCGGAACGACCTGGTGCTGATGCGCTGCCCGCTCGGCGATCTCTGGCAGAAATACGCCGATCTGGTCCATGAAACTGATACGGGGCGATTTATAAGAGAGTAAATTACACTTCTTATAAAGTCCTGCCCATCCTCCCGTTGATACCAGTCCTTCGTCCTTCGCGGCCAACACGAAACGTGCTGCCGGAAAACAAGACGCCATGTCCCGGACAGAGAACCGCCCGGCGGCGCCCTGGAGGGATTCCCCAAGGGTTTTCAGAAAGCTGGCGGGGACGACGGGACTCGAACCCGCGACCTCATGCTGTGACATTCGAAAGGCGATAATAGCATAAATAAGCATGAGTAGCGTTTTCACCTGTTTCCATGCACCTTTGAAGGACCTGCCATTTTCGCTCCACCGTTCCTGCGTACACGAGCATACCAGGGCTTATGAGGGTAGTTACATCACATTTCATATCACAAAACCGGATTTCGCGCTTGCTTTCCATTTAGGCGCCCGCTGAGCGCCGTTGGTAGTTCCATAAGGGGAGAGGCGCGAAAGTCGCAGGAAGGCGGCAAAGCGCGCCAAATTCGCCCACTCTGTCAATGAATCCGACTGCGGTAGGGTCAGTTCACGCGCGGCGATCGCGGCGGCCCGGCCGCAGGAGGAGGCTGCCACGTCACCGTCTCGGTGAAGCGCAAGAACTCAGCGAAGGTGTCCCGGAAGCGGTGGGCGTGGGCGTTCTCGATCTTTGAACGTTTCCAGAGCCGGCGCAGGTAAGCGTCCAGACTGATCGGCGCGCGGCCAGTGGCGGTTGGGAAGAGCCAAGGACTTTCGCGCTGGATTGGATTCAAAAGCTCGATGTGCTTCTGGAGCGCTGCAGCGAGCTCGGGATGCATCGGAATGCCCACGGGCACGCCGCGCTTGCGGGTGCGGAAAGTGATTTGGCCGCTCGAAAAGTTGACCGCCTTTTTCGTCAGGTGGATGACGTCCGAAATTCGGAGTCCGGTGCCGAGAAACGTGAGCAGGACGGCGCGCAGCCAGGGGCGCTGCTGGACTTTGCTGTCCGTGAGCATGCGGGCGACCTCCTCGTCGGAAAAGGGCTGCGTCTTCCCCGGCGGCGTGTTGAGGCGCGGGACGGTGACGGGGTTCGCCTGAATGTAGCCGGCCTGGATGGCGTAGGAGAAGGTGCGACGCAGGATGCGAAGATCAGACTTGATCCCCTCCGGGCCCACGAAGATTTTCCGGGTCGGGTGGAGATCGAGTTGGCGCTGCTGGATGTAGTCCGAGATCGCCGCAGGCGTGACGGACTGGACGGCGTCCTGGTTGCGCCGGGCGAGGAACTGGCCGAAGCGGTGCAGGACGAATTCGTACTTGCGATAGCTCGCGGCCTTGATGTGCGGCGCAATCCAGGTGAGAAACTCGCGCTGAAACTCCGCCCAGGGGAGCGGGCGGACGCGAACACCCGACCACAACTCTCGTTCCAGGTCGCGCGCGCGTTCGCCGGCCACGTCTTTGAACTGGGTCCGGAGACTCTGATAGACCTTCCGGCCCTTCACCGAACCGATCGCATAGTACACGCGGCCGCGGCGGTAGAGGGTGATCATTGTGGACGCCTCACCGCGGGTGGATTCCAATCACGAAGCAGAATTAACCAGACGATTTCCTGGCGATGCTTGGAGATCTCCTCCTCGAGTCCGGCTGGCGGCTCGGGCGGCAGCCGATAGAGGAGCTGGTCCGGAGTGAGGTGAAGAGCCCCGCCGATTTCCTCTAGCTTTTGCACGACCTGTTCCGCTTTACTCATCTGCATTCTCGGAGGCCTTTCCCGCCGCCGCGACGAATTTAGCGGGCAGAGTCTGGCCGAAACTGCGCAGGAGCTCGATCGCCGTGCTCGCAGCTTTTTTCACGTCGCCGCCGTTCGCAATGAATTCTCCCTCGTAAACTCTGCGCAACAGGTTGGGGCCGGTCGGTTCAATCCCCAAGGCACGCCAGGCGTCGGATGGTTCGTCCGCTGGCTTGGCTATTTTGCTGGAGACATCAGGAGGGGTTTGCTCGGCGGGCGCACCGCGCGTTTTGTGCGCGGTCGCCACCTTCCCCCCTGTGGGGGGACTCGAGGGGGGTAAAGTCTTGCCTCGAAGTCCCTCTGTAGAAGTCTCTGTTATAGTATTAATTACAGTAGCCACTTACGGCGAATCTGTTTGCCACTTTCGGCGACTCTGGACTTGCCATTTTTGGCGACTCTCGTTACCATTTTTGGCGACTCTGGACTTGCCACTTTCGGCAACTCTGGGGGAATGGGGTTCAGTATCTGGACCCCTATTAGAGGATTCAGACTCGCCACTTTTGGCAACTCTATTTTGGGGTGGCTTCTGTTTAGGTTTAGCTCCCGGTTCGGCCCACTCCGGGGCCCGATCCGTGACCGCGTGTCGGAAGAATTTCTTATCCCAAAGTGGGATGGCCATTTGGTGACCGTACGGCGTTCGCCGGATCCGTAGGAGTCCAATTTCTACCGCGCGCGGCCGCCAGCGCTGCACCCAACGCACGCTCCGTCCAAGCTCCTCGGCGATTCGCTCATCACTGATAACGCTGCTGCCCAACACTAACCCTACCAGCGTGTTATCCGAACAGATGCACTGACACGTCACCCGATCATAAGCCCACAGGTATAGCCAAAGGCTCTCGCCGATTCGCTCCGAGTGCTGCAGAAACGTGGAGTCAATCGCAAGTGGCCGTTTTTTTACAGGATACTCTTGTGCTATAGTGGCGGACAAATTCGCTCCTTTGGGTTGTCTCGCCTTTCAGATTCACTCCACCGGTCAGGGTGGAGTGCGGGTTCTTACGTTCTTGCCTTCAGCGCTTGAATCTAGCGCCGCCCTCGGCCCTTTATTCGAGGGTTTGGACGGCTCTATTAGCGTGCTCGGCCGCGCTCCGAGGCCCGTCAGGCGACGGGCTACGGGCCGAGGCCACGATTACACGGGCCGATCGGCGAACTCCTCCGGGTGAAGGCCGAGGCTGAATCCCTCGGAGATCTTATCTCGGAGCTCGTTCCGTTTGTGGAAGGCGACCTGGAGCTCTGTGATCAGGGCTCTCGCCTCGTCGAGCTCGGCGGGGTCTAACGAATTCAGAGCATCCAGAATCTGCTGCCGGGCTTCCCAGGCTCTCGCGTATATCGACGTGAGTCGCTTGGCTCTGTGGGGCAGCTTATGTTGCGGGAAAGTGGGTGTAGCGGGTATAGTTAGTGTACCCATACGGCCTCCTTAGCAGGCTGAATTGGTTAGGGTCTCGGCCGGGTTCTGGCCCGGTCGGGGCCCGCTTTCGTAGCCCACGTTACCAAAGCCGGCCTGACCTGTCAACAACAAAGTTAATACTGGACACTTGCTGTACATTAGTTAGTAACTCTGGACAGTGTACAGCAGTGCTGTATGCTGCTCTCTTGGCACGTGGCCAGTCCGAATTTCGGACACGTTCACTCATCGTGTGCGGCCAGCTTCTTGACGTCCACCGCGTCGGACGGCCGCAGCCTAGGAGCAGAAGCCGTGTCGGTCTGCGAAGAGTCGGCCAGGTCCTCAGCATTCAGGCATCGCGGGCAGGGACAGGTAATCCCTCGTGCCCGGGCGCGCTCAGTGAGCAGATCCGCGATGCAGCTGAGTCTATCCGTCATTGCTGTCATCTACTTCCGCGGGGAGGACCTGCCAGCGCTGGCCGGCTCCGGCAGGTCCTGGTCCTCGCGGCGCGCGACGCCGGAGAAGGCGGGAATCCTGCCGCCTACCGCCTGGCCGCGACACCAGGCGGAGCGCCGCGCAAAATCATCAACACGTACCGCCTCTGAAGTGTCGGTGCGTCAAGATCAGAGCTATCACGGTCGCGTGCTTACAAAGCTTGCCCTCGATTAAGCGCAACCTTCGGCAAAGGTCCAGGTCGCGCTGGCAATCGTGAGGAGGAAAATCCCAGGTGAGCTTTCCCTGTCCCCCTTCGGCGACGAAGTGGAAGAACGCGCCATACGTCTCAGCCTCGGCCAAGACCTGCTGGGCAGTCTCAAGAACGGGACATATGGGGTCGCCGGACTGGACGAGAGTTTCGGCCTGAGCTTTTTCAACCACTTCGCAGCTCCTGGTTACTTGAGTCTGAGTTTTGTGACACGTTTTGTGAGACTGGAGCCCGGCTGGTCGCTCTAGCCAGCACCGCCCAGACGGATGATCGCGCTATCCCGAACCGCTCAGCCAACAGTGTCGGACCGATGCCGATATGTCGCAAGCGGACCATCTCCTGTAGCTGTTCTTCCGTCAGTCTCGAACCTGGCACTCGTGGGCCCCTCATTCTGCTAGCAATTCCAGGACCGCCAACCGCTCCTCAAGTGTCACTGCCATGTTGCCATCTCATACGCGACCGGGCCAGCAGGCCCTGGCACCAACTGGCCCAGTCACGCTCGTGCGGGCTGGCCCCGGGCGGAGTCACCCGCGCAAGCTCATTACCACGCGATCCAGCGCGGCTTGGATTCCTTGATGCTCGCGATCACCCGCGCCTGACTGTGTGGGAACCCGGCCGCGAAGCCCTTGATGTCACTTTCGGTCAGGTGAACAGCCCCACCCGGATAGTTTCCTTGGCTGCCCGTGAACTCGACGTCTACAATGCTGGCCTGAGCATCGGCGGGCTTCACTTCGGGCTTTGCAGGTTCCCCGAGCCCAGGGAATGCCTTTCGGTGTCCCGCGATGATAGCTTCGCCTGTGGGAGTCTTGACGTAGTGTGCTTTGGCCAGCCGGCGCTCGTAGCCATCGACCAGATCGTTGATCGCCTTGATCAACACTCTCTTGATCAGATCCGTCGGTTGAATATCGGGGCCGAACTGCGAGAGAAGCGGATGCTCGCGGTGAAACTCGCTGATGTTCATATTTCCTCCTGTTGACACGTTGACTGGATCGTCTAGCGCTTGCGAGACAACCTGAACGCAACCTCGAAGGCCTGGTGTTTGACTGCATCGTTCGCCCACTCACGCTGCCGGAGCGTGTTAATCCGGGTGTTGATCCGTCGCTGAAGCTCGTACGCGGCCGCCTGGTCGCGTTCGCCGTCCTCCTCCGCTTTGCGGATCTCGGCGAGTTCCTGCTCGATACGCACCGCGAGCTGCAGTTCCTGGCGCTCACGAAACAGAGCTGATTGTTCCTGACGAAGCGCCTTGAGCTGTTCACTTCCCGCGCCGGCGCGGCTCTCGAACCCACGCAGGCGATCCTTGGCGGCGTCGAGCCGTCTCTTGACCGGGGCGAGGTCGACTTTCACGTTTCGGGTGAGAGCTTCGCAGCCGCGGTTATACTCCGCTTCGAGGGCAGCAATCTCCTCGTGCGCGGCTTGGATGTTCAGTGCGAGATCCTGCAGCTCGTCGTCACCAGCCTTGATCTTTCGGCTTAGATCGAGGATCTTGTCCTCGACCGACAGTGTGTCAGTGGTCATTGTTCCTCCAAGTTCAGAACGATGGCAGCTTACCTTGTCGCATTGCGAGGCGGATCGTCCGTGCGAGCTCATCACGGTTCTTTCGCAGAACCTCAGCTACCCCCCGAGCGTCGAGCGCCTGGATTGTGTTCGTTTGGCTGACCCAAACCGGCCGTGGGGGTGAAACTGCCGAGGCGCCGGGTTCAGCGGCAGCTTTCTGCAGCATCACGCTGATGGGCTCCGGCAGGACCATTTCCTTCTTGTGCAGCAGCGCGATATCGGTTGCGGGCACGATACCGCCCTGTTCAAAGGCGGCGATGGGTGCCCAGGACATGGCCGCCGCAAACGCCTCACCGGCCATGGCCTCAGCCAGGGCAGGGTTCCAGGCGTAGGCGGCGTAGGCGGTGGCCGCAGCCACGGCGGCTTCCGAGGTGATCTGGCCGACATTCTCAGTTGAAACGATGGCGCTCTCGGCAGCCGCACTGGCTGCGGTGTTGGCGAGTTGCTGCGCTTTTTGGGTGTGGTGGAAGACGGTTTCCAGAATCCACTCTTCGATGTGACGGGCCCCCAGTTCCAGGATGTAACCGACGGCGCGTTCGACCAGGCTGGCATAGACGCCGATGACGGCATCGCGAAAACTCCGGTACCCGACGATCCATTGCGTCAGGCCGCGCTTGATTTCGCCGCTGACGTCGCGGATGCTCCGCCGGTGCGCTTCGGTAACCTGAGAGTTGAGGCGGTCAATTTCATCCGCCCTTTGCGCATCCAGCTGCCGGATGCGCTCCAGCATTTCGCGGTATTCGAGCGAGGCTTCGCCGTAGGCGCTCTTGATGAGGTTCAGCCACCGCACCAGCGCCTCGCGCTGGCGCTCGTACCACTGATTCAAGGCTGCGGTCTCTTCGGCCTGGTACTGACCGAGCGTGATGCGGTGCGCCGCCAGACGCTCATCGTTATGGCGGCGGCGCATCGCGAGTTCGCGGTCCGCAGCCGCTGCCACGCTCGCGAATTGAAGATTCGCTTCTTCCAGGCCGCGCTCCACCCTCTGGCGCGTCGCGTCGGTTTGAATCTCGGTCAGCCGAGTCTCGTGCTCGATGGCCAGCCGCTCCAGCTCGCTTTGAAGCGTGACGATGGCAGCCTTATTGCGCTCCGGCTCGCGTTGTGCCTCGCGAAGCCGGGCCTCGGTGGCGCGCCGGATCACTTCGTATCGCCGGACTTCGAATTCCCGCTGCAAGCGCTCTTCTTCCGCTATCGTGGCGCGCCGGACCGCCAGACGCCGGGCCGCTAGGGCTTGCTCCAGGCCAATCTGGGCGAGCGAGGCCGAGCGCGCCGCTTCGATGCCCGCCTGAGCGACCTCCTGGTCCTGGCGCCGTTGTGCCTCAGCCCCGGCGCGGCGGATGGCTTCAAGGCGCGCCTGCGAGGCGAGGATTTCGGCTTCTTCTTCCCCTCCCAGCCGGGTCAGGGCGGGCGCTTGCGATCTTCCGGTCAGACGTTGCTGGCGCAGCAGCAGCTCGCGCTGCCGCTCGAAATAACGCCGCTGGATTTCCAGCCGCTCTTCCTCGGCGGCAATCAGCGCGGCGGTTTCCTGGGCAATGGTGATTTGGCCGATGGCGCGCAACTGCCGGGCCTGGGTTTCGGCATTGGCGACGCGCGTGAGGCCGATGGTGCGTTCGGCTGACGCCAGCGCTTCGATGCGGTCCATAGCCTGGCGGGCCGCCTCGATGGAGGCCTCAGCGCCCAGACGCATACGCTCGAGCGGCAGCCCGAACTGGAGTTCCTTGGACAATGCAGCAATCCGAGAGCGCAGCTCCTCGGTGCGCGCATTGAGTCGCGCGATGTCCTCATCGCTGCGGGTCAGATAGCCCAGAGGATTGGTGGTAAATTTGCGTTCGGTTTCGAGCGCCGTGAGCTCACGCTGCAGCCGGGCAACCTCATTGGCAGTCAGCCGGGTCTGGAGTTCAGCCGCTTTCTGGGCGACGGCGATCTGCGCCAGGCCCTCCTTGCCGGTTCCTGCGACCCGCTCGAGCTCCGCCCGGTACTGAATCGTTCGCTCAATCAGCTGATCATTAGCAGCGATCGCGTCGTAGTAGGCTTTGCGAGTCTTTTCGCTCCATCCGACGGCAGACTTGGCGGCATGATCGAGTTTTTCGATCAGTCGATGCAGCGCCTCAGCCAGCGCCACCACCGCAATCACGCTGAAGGCGCGCGTCAGGATGGGGCCAATGGACTCACTGCGCGCCAGAAAAGTTGACAGGTGGCGCGGCAGCCGGACGCCGATTTCTTCACCCAGGCCGGTGGCCGCATGCCGCGCTTCCGTCACCGAATATTGCAGGCGCCGGGTTCCCGCTGAGGCCTTGTCGGTTGCGCCGGTGGCGGCGCTTGCGGCTGGCGCCACTTCGCCGAAGGCTGCCGCGATCTCTTTCGCCGCCTGTTCGCCGCTGAGGCCGAGTTGCCGGTAGACCTGCGCCGCCTGTTCGGCTGTCGCGTTCTGTTCGCGCAGGCTCAGGGCGATGGTCTTGCGCATGGCCTCCTGTGTGGCGTTGACGTTCGCCGCCATCTTCTGGGCGGACGTCTGGACGGCCGTCGCGGCCTCGCCCATCGCGGCCTTGACGTTCTCGACCCCATCGACCACCAGCGTCGTGCGGATTGTTAGGTCATCAGCCATCGCCCTCTCTCCATGTCACAACTCGCGTCACAAACCACGCTTCTGGACCGCCCACGGAACCGAAGTCACTGAAATCCCGTGGCCCTTGAGTGGCCACCCGCCCCGCGGCCTGTGACGCTTCGATTCCTGGATCACCTGCACACTGCCCCCGCGAGCTTCAATGTTCCCTTGCGACGGGAGCCATTTAACCCATGTTCCAGGATCCGATCGAGCTCGGTTCTCGGGATCATGACGCGACTGCAAATCCTAATTACCTTGAGATCCTTACGTGCTGCCGCTCGTCGAAGGGTGTCTTTGCTAACCCCCAGGAGCGTAGCAGCTTTCACCAAGCTCACGGCGAGTGGCTTGCTGCTGGTCTCACCCATTTCTACCCCTCCGTTCTAAAATGCGCTGCTTGCACACTCTGGCTGTTCTGTGCTACAGTTTAATTCAATGATTCAAGAAGTCAAGACAATTACGATGTCTTGAAGTCCGAGGACATAGAAACGCATGGCCTCTGCACTAATAGTCAGCGCGACGATGGCCGATGCCTTTCTCCTGGAGCTCGTCAATCTTCGCAGCGTTCAGCATGACCAGAGCGTAGCCGTCGATCGATTCATTCGACGCTTTGGAGATTTGCTGCCTCGGTACCCGGATCCGCCGGCCGAACGACAGGAACTTGGAAAGGGGGGGCTGCTTCGCTGGAGAGTTGAAAACTGGCAGGAAGAAATGCGAGGTGTATGGACACAAAGGACACCTGAGGCCCGAGAGACTGTAATATTGCTCATAATGGCTCGCTATCTAATTGCCTCAGAGATGGTGGGCCTGGCAAAGCCCATCCTGGAATCCTTTCCTGACCTCTCCAGCCAGTTAGGTTTTGACCTCTCGCAAATTGAAAAGCCTGATCCATTCCGCGACATCCTCAAACGCGCTTACAGGGTCGTTGACCGCATGCGGCGCTGTGGGAATCCCAAATGTCCTGCACCTTTCTTCCTTGCTGCACGTAGCAGCCAGGTCTATTGCACGGCCGCCTGCGCGGGGCCAGCACATCAGGCAGCGAAAAACAAATGGTGGCATGACCACGGGTCGGCGTGGTTGCGAAAGCGCCGCTCCAAGGCGCGACGTCATTCAACGAAGTCTCGGCGCAAGGGAGGGAAGTGAAATGGCTCCTTACAGGCGAGGTCCTTGGTTCTGGGGCTGCTTTACGACGGAAGATGGGGAGTATCGCCGCGTAGCATTGCGCGACAACCGAGGGAAACGCATTGCCTACAACGCGGATCTTGCCAGCACGGAATACCAGGCAGCCATCCGCGCCGAGGAGCGAGCGCGAGAGAAGGCCAATCGCCGGGAAGAGATCCGCGGCCGGAAGTTATCTTTCGGGAGACTTCCATTCCATGAGGCGGCTGAAAAGTACCTTGAAGAGCGACGTCACGGTCTGGCGCGCGCTTCGATCCGCAGTGAGCTCGAACGCTCGCGGTCGCCGAAGGCCTACTTCGGGAACATGGCGCTCAACCGCCTGACAGCGGACAACCTGCGGGAGTACATCGTCTGGAGGAAGAAGCAAAAGCCTCAGCGCGGCGATGGGGAAGAGATCAGCAACCGCACCGTCAACATGGAAGTGGCCTTCATCCGACGCCTGCTCAAGCGCGCACGCCGGCTTCATTTGCTCGCCGACGATTTGAAGGCTCTTCCGGAACGCCGTGACGTCGGCCGGGCCCTCACGCCCGATGAAAAATTCCGCTTGCTCAAGGTCGCCAAACAGAAACCGGAATGGGATAACGCGCGCCTGGCTATGGTCCTGGCGCTGAACACCACCATGCGCGGGTGCGAGCTCCGCGGGCTTCAGTGGCACGACGTGGACCTCATGGCGAAAACCTTGACTGTCCGCCGAAGCAAGACGGCCGCCGGCGAGCGGGTCATCGCACTTAATGCCGACGCGCTGGCCACGGTTCTCGAGCTGCGCGATCGCGCCAAGCTACTGTTTGGTGAGAACGTATCACCCGACTGGTATGTGTTTCCTGGCGGGGAAGGGCAGGGTCCGAAGATCGGCCCGAACCAGGCCACGGTGAAGCCTGATCCCACGCGGCCGATGACGACCTGGCGGTCCGCATGGCGCGCTCTCCGCGCCGCGGCCGCGAAAGGTGATCCGGAGAAGGGAATTCCACCTCTGCCGCGCCTGGCCCGTCTGCGCTTTCACGACTTGCGCCATCACGCCATCACCGAACTCGCTGAGACGGCCGCCAGCGATCAGGTCATCCGCTCGATCGCCGGCCACGTCAGTCAGCGGATGCTCGAGCATTATTCCCACGTTCGTCTGGAGGCGAAGCGGAAGGCCCTGGACGCGCTGGCGACGAAGCAGGCGGAAGTGGCCGAAACGGGTCAGCCCCCGGGTGGCTATGTCACAAAACGTGTCACAAAACCTGAATCAGAGGGGTTGCCAAGACCGGAAGTTATTGAAAAAACTGGCGGGGACGACGGGACTCGAACCCGCGACCTCATGCGTGACAGGCATGCGTTCTAACCAGCTGAACTACGTCCCCGGAAGACCAGTAACGCCTGGCAGGCGATAAGCCCACGCCCGGCAACCGTGTGACGAATGCTTGCTCGCCACTCTCCACTTGTTACTATATTCTGGTGGGCGGTATCCGGATCGAACGGATGACCTTCTGCTTGTAAGGCAGACGCTCTGACCCGCTGAGCTAACCGCCCGATTCGTTCCGTTCCGCCTCGCGTCGTGCGCGCCCAGAATCAGGCCCGCCTTGACACTCTCAAAGCATCAATAATACACTGACTGTGTCCGAGCGTCAACGCGACGCGGAAGCCAGAGCGGCGTCCGAGCCGGGTTGCTGCTTCGGACCCTCTCAGCATGGCCTTGCCGAAAGAATTCGTTCAGTATCTCGCCAAGCAGGTCGTGAAGCGCCTGGTGGACGCCAAGCTGATCCAGATCGACCAGCCGGAATACGTGCTGGAGGTTATCACCCAGGTGATGCTGGACGAGGTGCTGGTGGAAGACCGCATCAACGAGGAGGTGCGCAAGATCCTGGAGGAGCGGGCCAGCGAGATGAAACAGCTGGGCGCCTCCTACGAGGAGATGTTCAAGAAGATCAAGAAGCAAATCGTGCGCGACCGGCAAGTCATCTTATAATAATGAATTAGATATTATCTGGATTGTCCTACGTATGAAACTTTCGCGCGAGAAGATCATCCAGCTTTCCCACCGCGTCGTCGGAGCCATCGAGGAACTGGATGAGATCGAAATCTACGACGAGCCAAACAACATCCGCCAGGAGATCGTCAGGATTCTGAACGACCTGATGCGCGAGGAAGAAAGGCTGGACGCCGCCGTCCGCCAGAAGATTACCTCCCAGAAGCGATCCATCCCCGAAGGCAGCGCCGAGTGGGACATCCTGTACCGCAAGTACTACACGGACGAACTGCGCCGCCTGGGCATCGTTATCGCCCCGCCGTCACGCCCCTAGAGCCGAAGCGCCTCCTGCGAGCGGGTCCGCGGGCGGGGACAAGCCTCGCCCCTACGGATGGTCCGCAGGGGGGACGTGCCGCCTGCGCGACGCACGAAAAAAAACAGGCAGCCCGCTTGGACACGGACTGCCTGACTTAGCGCGGATTCACAAACGCTATTCACGGCGCTTGAGCACGGGCGGCTTTTCGTCTTCTTTACTCTCTTTCGGCTCGGGCGCCGAGCCCGCAGTTTGATCGGCGGCGTCGCGCTTGCGCAGCGTGGGGCCTTCCTTCTTTTCGTCCTTCTTGCGCGCCGTCATGATGGTTTGCAGGCGCGCCTTCACGTCCTCGAACTCGGAAGTCGAGACCAGGTACTGCTCGCGCTGCGGCAGGATGGTCTTGATATTCTCTTCGGCGCTCAGAATGCGCTCCGGCGTGGGCGGATGGCTGGAGAAGATGGCCGCCATGCTGCCTGGGCTGCTCCGTTCCTTTTCAATAATCCTGGAGAAGAAGGTCACATAGGCCGTGGGATCGTAGCCCGCCTTGTACATATACTGAATGCCCAGCAGGTCGGCCTCCGCCTCGGCGCCGCGGCTAAATTTCAGGAAGGCCAGTGGAATCCCGATCTGCAATCCCTGCATGGCGCCCATGTAGACGGGGTACGACATGGGGGTGAAGATCAGCGGAATCATGGCCAGTTGCAGCAAGGTGGACTTGGTCTGCTGGCTGGCCCAATGGCGCGCCGCGACGTGCGCAATCTCGTGGGAAATCACGCCCGCGACTTGCGCTTCTTCATCGGCGGCCAGCAGCAGACCGCTGTTGACATAGAGGAATCCGCCCGGCAGCGCGAAGGCGTTAATTGAGGGATCGTCCAGTACTTTGACCGTGAGTGGAATGGTCAAATCGGAGTTGCGACCCAGATTCTGCGCCAGGCGATTGACGTATTCCTGCACCATCGGATCCTTGATCTGGCGTGCCGACTGGTCGATCTCCGTCGCAATCTGCTTGCCGATGGCGATTTCCTTTTCCACCGAGGTCAGGCTGCGATGTGCCACCTTGCGGTCGCCGATGGCGTTGGGGTCTTTCTTCTTGTCATCGCCGGCGAGTCCGGGCAGGGCCGTGAACAGAAACAGGGTGGCAAGCAGCACCGTGGTCCAGCGCGAGGTCTTCATGGCTAAACTCCTGGGTCTTTCTGCACTCATTATAACCCTCATCCCCTTAGACGCCAAAACCTTGGTCGGGGTTTCACCGGCGTCCGTCTAAAGGGGCCACGCCCTACCTATTCGATTCGTTCCCGACCTTCGCGGTTGTCCCCCGGGACGCATGGGCTAACAGGGGGGGAACCGCGGTCGGTAGGGGCGGGCTTGTAGCCCCCTCGCGCGGCCCAGCAAGCGGCGTGTTCGACGGCGCCGGCGGTCCCAGGCAAGGTTGAAGAAGCGATTTCTACCGCTGTTCGCGGACGCTAATCGGGCCGCTGAAGGAGGTCAGCTCGACCCGCGCGTTGCCGGTCGAATGCGATCCGAAAAGGCTGTTGGTCGAGGGAAAGGGCGCAGTCGCACGCCGACGGGGGGTCAGGGAGAAGCTATTATCCACCTTCCCTTTGACGCTCTTGGCCATCAGGTCGAAGGAGGCATCGCGCGGCGCCAGAACCTCGATCTGTCCGCTGTAGGTCGAGAGGATGTACTCACCGGTCGCCATGAAGTCGCCGCGGTAAAGGATGCGGCCGGAGTTGGTGTTGCCGCGCAGCGAACGGGCGGCGGGATCGACAAAGGTCAGGTTCCCGGTGATGGAGAAGGCCTCGACGCGGCCCGTGGGGCGGATGATCTCGATATCGCCTGCCAGCGAACGGGCCACCAGGTGGCTGGTGACGCCGCTCGCGGTGATCTTGCCGTCGGTGGTTTCCAGGCGGGCGTGCTGGCCCTCAATCCGGTTCACCGTCACCGAACCCTGGCGGTTGCGAATATCAATGCTGGAGGCGGCGGGAACCTGGATGGTGCAATCGGCGCTCTCGCTGGCTCCCATCGCAGCCGGAGTAACTCCGTGGGTGGTCAGCTCGACGCGCGAGGCTTTGCCGGTCTTGGGCAGCGTTTCGGCGTCCAGCTCCACCTGGGGGGAAGAAAAGTTGCAGATGGCGTGGACTTGCGTCTTATCCCAGCCTTGCACGGTCACCTGGCCGCGCGGGTTGGTTATCTGGACCTCCGGCTCGCCGTCCGTCTCGATGGTCTTCTCCGCGCGCTGCGCCCAGAGCACAAGCGGGGCGACCAGCAGGCTGATGAAGATGGCCATCGCCCGGTGGGAGGATCGGGCCAGGTCTTGATATGGTGCGCGTTTCACGTTGATTCTTCCCTCTCTTATGGACTCGTTTCAAGCGCCGCCGCCAGCACTTCCGCCTTGGTGCGATAGGCGTTGAGCAGGAATTGTTGCGCCAGCGGATCAGCGGGGTCACGCTGGCACTGGATCATCGTTTCACGGATGGAGTCATCCAGGGCTTCCAGGCTTTTCCGATAGGTCGTCTTCAGTTCCGGCTCGAAGGAATCTTCCTGGGCCCGGAAGGCCTCTTCCATCTGCCGGACGGTGGCTTCCAGCGCAGGGGAAAGCCCGGCCGCGGTCACCACGCCGGCCCCCGGCATTATATGCTTTGGCCGAGTCGAATCCAAGTTGCCCGTCGAGGTCACCATCACTAGTGCCAAAGCCGCCAGGCCCAGCAGCGCGCCCACCGGGCGGGCCTCGGGGGCCAGGCGCGCCACCGGGAACCAGCGCTGCCAGAAAGAGGGCTGGAGGCGGATCACTCCTTCCGCCTCCAGCGTGGCGCGGATGTTGGCCCAGAGGCGCGCCGGTGGTTCCGGCAGGGGCAGTTCGGAGCTGGCTTCGCGGATGGCGCGCAGATCCTCCAGCACCACGCGGCAGTAAGGGCATTCTCGCGCGTGGCGGTCCACCGCCGGCTGCGCCTCGCCCTCCAGATAGGCCGCCAGGTGACGGTCAAAATCGCGGCAGGCCGGCCGCGGTTCCTCGCGTGGCTTGTTCAGTTCACTCATTGCCTTTGCCTTCCTTCACGCTGACTTCCGCCCTTCCTTCTTCCTCGCTGCGCAGCAGCTCGCGCAATTTCAAGCGGGCCTTGTGAAGCTGCGACTTCGAGTTTCCGACGGAGCAATTCATGATCTGGGCGATCTCGTTGTGTTCGTACCCCTCGACGTCGTGCAGCATGAAGACCGTCCGGTAGCCCTGCGGCAGCGACTCGATGGCCTTGTTGAGCCGGATGCGGTCGATTGAGCCGAGAAGCCGCAGGTCGTTTTCGCCAAAGTCGCGCTGGACGGGTTCGTCCTGGGACGTGTCGGGTTCGTCCAGCGATACGACCGGAAGCCCTTTCTTCCTCAGCCGCATCAGCACCACGTTCACCACGAGGCGGTGCAGCCAGGTGGTGAAGGCGGATTCGCCGCGGAAGGTGGAAATCTTTCGAAAGAGCTGGAGGAACGCTTCCTGCGCCAGATCTTCCGCGTCCGCCGGGTCGCTGGTCATGCGCAGGCAGAGGGAATAGACGCGGCGCTTGTGTGCCTGGTAGAGCGCTTCGAACGCCGCCTCGTCGCCCTGCTGGGCGCGCGCGATCAGCTGAGTCGGATTGGCGGCCTCGTTGCCTGTCGTCTTCTCGGCGCTCAAGCGGTTCGTGGACTGGCCGCGCCTCGACTCAACTGGTACGATGCGGCCAGAAGATTGGAAGTTGCATGCCGTTCCTGGGTGCGCCGGCGTCCCGCCGGCAGCGTTTCTCAAAGAAGTGCAGGCGGGATGCCTGCGCTCCCAGGAGCTACTTTGAGATCCTCACGACGGCCTTGCCTACACCGGCGTTGCCGGCGGCGTCGAAGGCGCGCAGCAATATGACGTGCTCGCCGACGTCCAGTTTGCCGAGCTGGAGGGTGAACGATTCCTTTTTCGAGTCCACTACGCCGTCGTCGGAGTAGGTGTCCACCCAGTCGTCGCCGTTCGCTTTGTACTCCGCACGGCGCACCAGGGAGACCGTATCTTGTACCAGGAATTGAACTTGGACACCATCCTTGCCCGCCACGCTACGTTCCACGGCCACCGCAGGCGGCGTATTGTCGATCCAGAAGGGCGAGCTGACCAGTTCGGCTTGCCGGGCGGTGGCCGCGGGGTTCGAGGGGCTATCCGAGGCGACTACCCGCGCCAAGTACCGGCCATCGGGCAGCGTATCGGTCTCGATGGTGAAGTTATTCTGGCGAATCTCGTCCTTGAGCAGATGCCATTCCTGCTCATCATCGCTGCGCACATAGACGGAATAGGTCAACTGGTCGGAGTTCGGGTCCTCCGCCTGCCAGCTGATGACGGCGGCGGTTTTGCTCGCGGCCATACCGGCGCTACTCGAGGAGGCGCCGGAGGTGCCTGTCGTTCCGCCCGACGAACTCGAGGCGCTCGGCTTGTCGGCAGGGCTGACGGCGGTCAGGCTGCGAATCTGCGGCGGCAGGTTCTGGTTGAGGTAGGAAATCGTGACCTCGGAAAGGTCCGGCCCCGCGCCGCTCGCCGACTTGAACACGGCTTTCCATTGCAGGTAGCGTGCGGCGGGGCTTTGGATGGCCTCGCCCTCGGATTTTCGGTACGGCCCGGCCCAGTCGCTCCAGGTGGCATCGGGGCGCTCAGAATTGCCGGCGCGCGTGAAAAACTCGAGTGACGCGCCCGCGGGCGCCTCGGCGCGCCACGCGATCGTTCCCCACTTGGAAATCACCTTGGTGTCCTTTATCGGCGACTCGTAACTGCCTTCCTTGCCGGGATCGCCGGTCAGGCGGAAGAGCTTGGCGACGTTACCGGTGGCCACGTAGACATCCGATCCCTGGAGCAGCAAGCGCGTCGCCAGCGTCTCGCGCGTCTGCGTCAGCAGCGTTACTTTGGGACCTTCTTGCGAGGGATCAAGCTCAAAAATGCGGCCGTTGGAATCGGTCGAGAAGAGCACCTGGTTGCCGCGCACCGCCAGCCCAAAGATGGTTTCGCCGTTTGAATTCCAGACGGTCTCGACGGTGTTATCGGGGCGAATCAGGATGAGCGCGCCGCGGCCTTGCGGAACAGGCTGAGCAGGGAAACCGGTGGGCTGAGGCGCAGGCCGCCCCTGATTGGCCGGCGCGGCCTGGCCGGGTGCCTGGGTGGGCTGGGTTTGCCCGGCCGGACTGTCGGCGCTGGCAGTGACGGTGATGGTGGTCGCGGCGGGCTGCGCCGGCATGGTTGCGGGCGGGAACAGATCCGGCGTGGCCTTTCCGGCTGCGCCTCCCAGGGCGGCGGCGTAGATGCGCCCCTCGGCGTCGATCGCCACGTCGTGAATCTCGGGGAAGGCCGCTTGGTAAAGGACAAATCCTTTGCCCTCGGGCGTAATCCGGAACACCAGCCCGTTGGGGACGCTGCCCGCCAGGAGGTTTCCGTTGCGGTCGGGCGTCAGGCACATGATGTGCATCTGCTTGCTGTCGAAGAACTCGGCGCTCCTTCCCGTTGCGTCAATCCTGTAAATTTTCCCCTTGTCGCCGGTTCCGGCGAAGAGATTCCCCCGGGTGTCAAAAGCCAGCGCCCACACATACTTGGTTTTCAAATCCGCAAATTCGGAAGACTTGCCGTCGGGCGCGACGCGATAGATCTTGCCTTCCGGCGAGCTGCCGACGAACAACGCGCCGTCCGGAGCGACAGCGAGCGCGAAGATTTCCGGTTCGCGCGCCGTGAAAAAGAGCGTGCCCCTGCCAGCCGCATCCACCTTGAAGACTTTGCCCTGATGGCCCGTGCCGATGTAGATGTTCCGGTTTCGGTCGGTGGCCAGGGAAAGGGCGAGCGTTTCGTCGGGACTGAAGATGGCCCGGGCTTCCGGCGCAAGGCGCAAGCGACCCTCGCGGTTGAGCGAGACGTCGCGCAGCGTGCCCGCCAGGAATTCATCGTAGCTGCCAATCTGCCAGAAAGCGGTGTCCACCGCGGCGGCAGGCATGGCGGCCAGCAGCGTGGTGGCAAGTATCATCAAGTGTCGTTTCATTCTGGACCTTTCCCCATGGTCATGCTTCTCGGTGATTCCGAACCCGAGCACGAAGCGAAGGGGAGATATCTCGCTCTGCACTAAGTGCACTGCGAGATTCCTCGGCGTCCCGGAACAGCCGCGCCTCCTCGGAGGGACTTGCCTGAATCTTCCGATGCGCTTCCTTAAGGGCCTGCCTTCACTACCTTCAGCATGAGCATCTTTTGCCCCCGGATATTAACCGGGACGGGCTTGGTCTCGAAATCGCCTACCACCGACATGCCGCTGATCGTGACGCTGCCCGCGACGGCCGGGTCGGCCAGAAAAGTCTGGACCAGTGAAGGGGGCGGCGAGGGATATTCGTCTCCTTGAATGACGAAGGAGCGCTGGGGCGCCATGAGCAGGGCGTAAATGCGGTTATTGCGCCGCAGCTTGTTGATCGCCTCGAGCAACTGATCGAGGTCGCGCGGCACGAGGTTGGCCAGCGAGAAGCGCGTCTGCATCTGATTGATCGCCGTGCCGCTACCCACGAGCAGCGTCAGCGTACGGTCGTCCACGTTGTCGGGGATTTCCACCGGAATCTTCTGAACAAAGGCCTCGCCTGTCTGCGTCCGAAGCACCACGGTGACTTCAATCCTGTCGCCTGCCATCACCTCCGACTTGGAACTCCAGGCCTGTTCAATGACGGCCTGGCGCTTCTCATTGCGGGAGACCAGTGTCAGGTCAACGCGTTCCACCTGCAAGTCGGGGAATGAGGGGCCCAGCAATTGGGCCAGGGGGGCCGCCGCAAAGCCGCCGGCCAGGTTGGGCGTATTCACGTCGCCGGCAAAGACGTCGTTGAGATCAACCGATTTGCCGCCTGTCAGTTGAATCTTACCGGCTATCTCGAGCGTCGCCGGACCAACGGCACGTTCCGTGGCATTGAGTGTTGAAATCACACCCAGGCTCAGCAGGAAGGGCGACAGGAAGTGGTGCTGGACGATCTCGAAGTTGATGTCGGTGGTGCGATTCAAGGTGGAATCCAACCGAATATGCACCGGGATCATTCTTGTTTTTTCGCCCACCACGCCGTAAACGGCGCCGAAGCGATCCTGCGTAATGCTGCCGACAGGTGGCCCGGCCACGTCCAGCTTGAACGAGCTGGAGAGACTCGGCACGGTCGTGATCACCCGGGAAGGCGCGAAGGGAATCTTCGCCGGGCCCGCCATCAGGAAGCGGTGTCCGCAGGCGTAGAGGTTGTTCTTGTCACGATAGGTGACCGTGCAATCAACGTTGATGTTCAAGTCGCCGCGCGACAGAACCATGCTGATCATCGAGCCGGGGACAGGATCGGCGGGCGCCACGGCCTTTTCGTCGCTCGCCGCCAGCGTCGCGCCGCCCATGGGCTCGAAGCCCAGACTGCGGAGGAATCCCGCCTGGGCCTGGAGTACGTCGTTCGAAATCCCGCCCACGCGCAGCGGCAGCCGAAGCGCGGCCAGGGCCGGTTCGCCCGCGGGTGCAGCCGGCGACAGCTGCTTCAGCCAGTCCTCGAAGGGGTTTTCACTGTCGGGAAGCAGGCGCACGCCCCCGCCCGGAATACGCGCCAGGCGCAGCGATGAGGCGGGTGCGGCAGGGGCGGGCACGGCGGGAGCGGGAGCGGGAACCACGTCCATCATCTCGGCGATGGGCGTAATCCCGGCCAGCGCTTCCTTGGAGAACGGGAAGGAGAGCGCCACGGCCCCCACCAACTTGCCGTCCGCGTAAACCGGGCTGCCGCTCATGCCGGCAATCACCCCGGTTTTCTCCAGCGGTCCGCCCGAAAGCCGCGCCAGAATGATGTCGTGATTGGGCGCCATGGCGTTCTTCAGAACGCCCAGGAACTCCACTTGAAACTCTTCGATCCTGTCGCCCTCGAAAATGGTCTTGCCCACGCCCTTCAGGCCGGGCACCACCTGTTGGAGAGGGAAAAACTCCGGTTTCTGCTGGGCGCGCAACTCCGGCGACGCGGGCCCGAACGCCAGCATCGAAGCCAGAAGCGCGATTCCCATGAACCTCTTGGTTGTAAGGAAACCCACGTTTTCAGTGTAGGGGATGCGGCTAAGGGCGTCAAGCAAGCTCTGGGATGGAGTCTCGCCGGCGCCGATTCTCAATTCGGAGCAGGCAGGATGCTTTTGGCAGACGGCATCGTCAGACGGTCGCGGTTCGTTGGTTCGTCCGTTGGGACACATCTCGCTGAGCCCTACCTTGGACCCCTTACGCCCCTCCCTTGCTATGGCCCGCCTGGATGATATGATTATGAATCGTCAGGGGCTTTTCGCCGCCGGTGAGCGCTCTTCGATGACCGTCGAGGCCAAACAATCCAAACGGGTTCGGCGCCTGGCTAAGCTCCAGGTGGACCGGGATCTGCTCGCGCTGCGCTTCTATGACGTCATCCCCAGCACGTTCGAGGCGCTCGACGAGGTGATCGACACGCTGTTGATCCTGGCCCGCGAAATGAAATGCAACCAGGAATCGCTCGATGAAATCGAGCTGGCCATGCGCGAGGCGCTGGCCAACGCCATCATCCACGGCAACAAGCAGGACCCCAATAAGCGCGTCGCCGTGCGCGCCTATTGCCAGCCGGATCGCGGCCTGCTGCTGGTGATTGATGACGAAGGTTCCGGCTTCGACCCTACCAAAGTTCCCAATCCCACCGGCGCCGAATGCCTCTACCAGACCCACGGCCGCGGCCTCTTCAAGATGCGCCGCCTGATGGACAAGGTTCGCATCTCACGCAAAGGCACACGGATTACTTTAGTCAAGAAATTGAAGTAGGGATGCTGTCCCTGGGAGCGCTGGGTCCTGCCGGCAGATGATCGTGGCCTGTAGCGGCGGTCAGCGACCGCCGCCACAGAGGTTTACGCGAGCGCCTTCTGGATGACTTCGCCTGCGATGTCGGTCAGCCGGAAGTCGCGGCCCGGGAATTTGTAGGTCAGTTTAGTGTG